>DUPE01000195.1 GCA_012838475.1 Clostridiaceae bacterium | reverse complement strand
CAAAAAGCAGGTAATCTACCAGGATTTTCTGCAAAAGAAAGAGGGATGGAGCAGATATTGAATAATGTAGACAATAAAGCAGAATATTCTCCCGGAAATACGGAACTCAACCTGGACAGAAGAGAAAAGGCAGCCTCAGAGATGAAAGAGCGCCGCAAAAAGAAAACCAGAAGACGCAGAATTGTCTTGGTTATTTCTTTTTTAGCTACTGTTGCTGTGCTTGTCTTTTTTTTCACTCGCGATCAGAAAGATTTACCTAAGGTTAGAACTGAAATTGTAAAAACAGGCAAAGTAGTCGAAACTATTGGCTTATCGCCATATTTGCAACCTGCCCGGATTCAATCCGTCGTGGGAGCTGATGTGCCGATTCGTGAAATCTATGTTGAAATAGGCACTCAGGTTCAGGCAGGAGAGAGATTGTTTAGTTATGATATCTCCGATCTAGAGACTGAGTTAGAGAAAACGCGTGAATTAATCCTCGAAACGGAAGAAAGCATTAAAACAGCGGCCAGTGAAGCAGAGGATCTCAGCTCGCAGCTCGGTATGCTTAGCAGCTCACAGATCGATACTCAAATTGAGTCAATTTCCAGTAGTCTAAGCAGAAGCATAGGTGGTCTGGCGTCACAAATGGTTGACATTCAAGCTCCTTTCCTCGAGCTGGGGCAAATGCTGGAGATGGTTGATGTGGACAGCATTAACACCTGGGTCAGTGAAATGCAGTCTCTTACTTCTGAGCTGCGTCAAAGACTTGATTTCTTAGAAGAACAAGGAACTCTGGATGATCTCGCATCTGCTTTGCAACGTTTGCGGGAACTGGAACAGAATCTAAATGATCTGGAGCTGGAATTTGAAAATACAAAGGAATGGCAGGAATGGCTTGAAAACAATCTCCCCCCGGGAATCACTCTGCCAGGTTCTAGTACTTCGAACTCTGAGTCTTCTCCAACTACCATAGAAGATACTAACTCTGAAAACACTGAAAACAACCAGAATTCAAGTCCTACAGGTGAGGGATCCGGAGGAGCGGCTTCTCCCGATCTTACCAGCCTGACTCCTGAGACTTTGCAGCAACTGCAACAGATGCTCGGTGGGACAGGAAATGCTCAGATGTTGACCAGCGGGTTAAATCAAGGACAAGACCTGCTGAAACAACTGCAAGAAGCTGAAAAGCAGCAAGAGGAGATCATCAACAAGCTTAGAGATCCAGTAGTAGCTGATTTTGCCGGCATTGTAGTTAAAGTTGATGCTGAAGATGGCGAGACCGCGACCGCAGGGCAGGTAATAATGACCGTTTATGACAATAAAAATCTCAAGACAGTTACCTATGTCGGACATACGGATGCCCGTCGTTTGGAAAAGGGGCAAAAGGTCAACTACAATTTAGAGGGTATGGAGTTTCGGGGGGAGGTAGTCTTTATCGACCCTGTCGCCAGCAATAACAGTTCTCTCAGTTCAGACCTGTCTCAACAGATGGAAGACAGCTTTAGCGGTATGAGTTCCCTGATGGGGATGGATTCGCTCCCGGGTGTTGATTTTGGTTCAGAGCCTCAAGTTAAAGTAGAGATGAGCATAGAGGGAGAAGATCTGGACGAATTGATTATCGGCTTCGCCATCAATGCAGAAGTAGAAACACACGCAAAGGATAATGTTTTGACTTTGTCAGCTTTCTCTTTGCTGAAGGAGAAAGGTGTCTATTATCTCTATACTCTGGAGCGGGATAACACGCTGCAACGGCGAGAAGTGGTGATTGGCTTGGAATCAGCTCTCTCAGTGGAGGTTATTTCAGGAGTCGAGGAAGGCGATCTGGTAGTGCTTAGTCCCAGCGCCAATCTTGAGACCGGTCAGCTTGTTGATGCTGTCTCGGGATCTGATAGTCTGGATTAGAAAGATTGTGCAGTAATGCCTACTACGATTAGCATGAAACAAGTCAATAAGATATACACAACCGGCAAGATTCCTTTTCATGCCTTGAAAGATGTTGATTTTGAGGTAGAACAAGGCGATTTCGTGGCGATCATGGGACCATCCGGGTCAGGTAAGTCTACTCTGATGAATATAATCGGTTTGCTTGATGTGCCCTCGTCCGGAAACTATGAGCTGAACGGAATTGATGTTAAAGATCTGTCTGACGATGATCGAGCCTATCTGAGAAATCAAGAAATAGGTTTTGTCTTCCAGTCCTTTCATCTTCTACCCCAACTCACCTTGCTTGAGAACGTGGAATTGCCTCTTGTATACGCTGCCATGCCTGGACGGGAACGTAGAGAAAGGGCTCGGATTGCTCTAGAAGAAGTTGGTCTTGCGCGCTGGCAGAATCATCGACCCTTAGAGGTCTCAGGTGGACAGATGCAAAGAACATCTATCGCGCGTGCCCTCGTATCTTCACCTGCCTTGATTCTGGCTGATGAGCCTACGGGCAATATTGATTCTCAGGCAAGTTCAGAAATTATGAAATTGATTTCCGCGTTCAATGAGAGGGGAACCACGGTTGTATTGATTACTCACGAACGGGATATCGCTGAGTATGCAAGCCGTCTGATCCTTATTCGTGACGGCAGATTATCTGAAGAACAGATGTCGAGACATGCGGATGTGGGAGTCGACACTCGTTTTGGAGCGCCTGCAATTACTGAGGTGAATCATGTTTAGAGAAAGCATGAAGATGGCCTGGGCGTCTTTGCTGGCCAATAAAATGCGCTCACTGTTGACAATGTTAGGAATTATTGTTGGTATCGGCTCAGTTATTGCGATAGTGGGGGTTGGGGATGGCGCTAAAAACTTAATCATGGATGAGTTCGAGGGTGTTGGTACCAGCTCAGTGATAATAAGTGCCCGATCAAGCGAGGCCGAGCAGCAGGATATGATCACCGTTGTAGATATTGAAGAAATGAGGAATCTGGAATCGGTGCGTTTGGTAACACCTTCAGTTTCCGGCTTTGGTTATATCCACCAACATACCAGGGAAAGCAACTTGATGTTCTATGGTGTTGATCAAGATTATCCGCAGTTCATCTCGATGGATATCATCTCCGGCAGAGCTTTCACTCCTACCGAGCTCGCATCAAGACAGCCAATCGCTCTGATTGAGAGAACCTCTGCAGAAAAACTGGTTGGTAATTCTGACCCTGTAGGCGAAATCGTGGAAATATCCAGCGGAGGAAGACGACAAACAGTTACTATTGAAGGAGTTGTTGAAACTTCGGCCTCCTCCTTTATGTCCATGGCTCCTGATACCGGCAATGGTGAAGAGATGCCTATAACCTTGTATATACCTTTGCAAGCAGCACAAGAATTGATTAGTGACAGGGATTATTTCAGCATGATCTTGGTAATGTCCGATAACCCCAATATGGTAGAAGAAACCGGGAATCAAGTTATCCGTCTGCTGGAGGCAAATCATAATAACAGCGATAAAAATATTTACAATAAGCGTAATGTCACAGATCTTCTGGATCAGGCCAATCGCATTATCGGGATAGTGACAACCGCAATATCCGCTATTGCCGCTTTGTCTTTACTGGTCGGAGGCATAGGTGTTATGAATATTATGCTTGTGTCAGTTACAGAACGAACCAAGGAAATCGGCATTCGCAAAGCTCTGGGAGCCACGACCGGCGACATAATGTTTCAGTTCATGACTGAGTCTGTTATTGTGACCTTTCTCGGGGGCGTAATCGGTGTAGTCATAGGGCTGGTTACTTCGGAGCTCCTAGGCAATCTTCTTGGTTTTGAGGCTAAAGTAGGTATTACAGTAATATTGGTAGCTCTCATTTTTTCCAGTTCGGTAGGTCTGTTCTTTGGGATTTATCCTGCCAGGAAAGCCTCTCTGCTTCATCCCATCGACGCTCTGCGCAATGAATGACAGCACTGTTGTTATCTTTTCAGGCTCAGTCGGTCTTTTCCAGAGATTTATCCTGCCAGAAAAGCCTCTCTGCTTCATCCTATCGACGCTCTGCGCAATGAATGACAGCACTGTTGCTATCTATTCAGGCTCAGTCGCTCTTTTCCAGAGATTCATCCTGTCAGAAAAGCCTCTCTGCTTCATCCTTATCGACGCTCTGCGCAATGAATGAGGTATACTGTTTATGATACAAAAAGTGTTAAATATGAGGTTGAATATGAAGAAGACAGATTGTGCAATAGTGGGCAAGGGGCCTGCAGGATTGTCAGCAGCAATTTATGTTGCCCGTTCCGGTCTGGACGTGACGGTCGTTGGCCGCGATATCGGTGCTTTGTCAGGCTCTGACTTGATTGAGAATTATTTTGGCTTTGAAGAACCGGTCAGCGGGCAAGCTTTAGTTGAAGGCGGCACTGCCCAGGCTAAGAGACTGGGAGTTGAGATATTAACCGCTGAAGTGACCGGTGCCGGCATGATTGACGATGGCTTTCAGCTTAACACCAGCGAGGGGACCATCGAGTGTTATGCTCTAATTTTGGCTACAGGCTTGCCCAGAAAGAAACCGTCTATTGAAGGAGTCAAAGAATACGAAGGATCCGGTCTAAGCTATTGTGCAATTTGTGATGGCTTTTTTTATAGAGGCAGGGATGTCGCAGTACTGGGCAACGGTAATTATGCCTTGCATGAAGCACACGAGCTTATGGCCTACGCTGCAAGTGTGACAATTCTTACTAACGGTCGGGATCTGTCAACCGACTTGAAACTAGATGATAAGATTTCGGTTAATATTGATCCCATCAACCGTATCGAAGGCGTCGATGATTATGTCAGCGGCATTCGTTTCAGCTCCGGTGAATTCCTGCCGGTTCAAGGTATCTTTATTGCCGAAGGAGCAGCTTCTGCACTTGATCTCGCTAACGGACTAGGTGTTGCAACCGCCATGAACGCAATCGAAACTGACAAAGACGGTGCCACCAACCTCCCCGGTGTCTTTGCCGCAGGTGACTGTACCGGTGCTCTGGCACAAGTTGCGGTTGCAGTAGGGGAAGGGGCAATCGCCGGTTTGACAGCCTCCCGTTATATTAAGAAAGCCAAGGCAGAATCCCAATCTTAATAAGAAGTAACAAGCTTCATGACTTGTCTTGATGTATGTCTTTTGCCGCCTTGATTGCCCACCGCCATCTTCAAATGCTCAGTGCTAATAGCTATACATTTGGACAGATCCTATAGTAAAAGGGTGTCTCAGGGATTCAGATCAGAATCCCTGAGACACCCTCTTTAATTTCTTGAAGCAAATAGATAATTATTTGACTTCTATTTCTGCACCGGCTTCTTCAAGTTTTGCCACAATTGCATCTGCCTCTTCTTTGCTGACGTTCTCTTTGACCGGCTGAGGTGCATCATCGACCAGAGCCTTCGCTTCTTTGAGTCCCAGACCGGTTAACTCGCGTACAACCTTGATAACGGGAATCTTGCTTGCACCGGCATTTTTAAGCATGACAGTAAACTCTGTCTGCTCTGCCTCTTCGGCAGCAGCAGCTCCGCCGCCACCTGCTGGTGCTGCAGCAACCATAGCTGCGGCTGAGACGCCAAACTCTTCTTCGAGAGCTTTAACCAGTTCGTTTAGTTCAAGTACGGATAATTCCTTAACGGTATCCAAAATATTTGTGATTTTCTCACTTGCCATGGTAGAACCTCCAATTAGATAGCCTTACGGCAAATATTTAAATTCATAGGGTATTTACCCTGAGAGTTGTTCACTCTGTGTTTCTTAGTCAGTTTATTCTGCAGCGTTTTCTTCGGCTGCGGGATCTTCGACCTTAGTTTCCGGCTCTTCTGTCTCGATCGCTGCTTCTTCGGCTACGGGATCTTCGATCTCAGCTTCCGGTTCTTCTGCTGTTGCAGCACCTGTTACCAGCTCTGCTACAGTCTCCACACCTGCTTCTTGCGCTTTTTCAGCAAGCATGTTGAGTGTAATGGCCAGAGAAGAAATCGGGAACAGTAAAGTTGAAACCAGACGTCCGTGCAATACCGGCAGGGCAGGAATGTTCGCAAGCTCTTCAATCTCATCAGTAGAGATTATCTCGCCATCCATAACGCCACCCTTAAGTGAAAACTTCTTAAATTGGTCTCGATATTTTACTACCAGACGGGGCGCA
The DNA here is from genome assembly GCA_012838475.1 of Clostridiaceae bacterium. Lineage (GTDB taxonomy): Bacteria > Bacillota > Clostridia > Saccharofermentanales > DTU023 > UBA1046. Next base: position 76,049 of record DUPE01000195.1, on the reverse strand, counting down.
AGTATCGGATCCTCCGAACTATATGCCACTGCGGTAGGGCCTACCAGGATCGACTTAAGATCTTCCAAACCAATCTCGTCAAAGACTCGTGTCGTGATCGTGTTCTTGATAACTCGATACTCCAGCCCTTCCTTGCGGAAAGCTGCACGCATCTCAGTATCCTGAGCCACATTTAGACCCATATAGTCAGTGAACACCATGGATTTGGCGCCCTTCAGCTCATCACGAAGTTCCTTGACGACTTTTTTCTTTTGTTCAAGAATCTTGGCACTGGGCATGTCTTTTCCTCCTATATATATTTGAAAAACCCCTCGCGCTAGACGGAGGGGTTCAAATTAAAAATTCGACTCCGCCTCGGCAGGACATCTTCTGTTTACACCCTTTGGGGCTCCTGCTGTCTTTGGCATCGATGAGTATATTCAGTTATCCAACGAAGGTGCTAAGCGACTCGTTCAGCAAATAGCAATAACGGCCATTCATCTTCGTTTAGTTCGATGCTGTACCTGCGCGACCGGTGGTATAAATACCGGGACCCATAGTAGACGCAAGTGTACAGCGCTTAATGTACTGACCCTTAGAAGCGACCGGTTTTGCCTTAGTGATAGCTTCCATCAAAGTATTATAGTTATCCAGCAATTGGTCAACTTCAAAGGACACTTTTCCAATAGCGCAGTGGATAATATTTTGCTTGTCCAGACGATATTCTATCTTACCGGCTTTTGCTTCCTCGACTGCTTTGCCTACATCCATCGTCACTGTTCCGGACTTGGGGTTAGGCATGAGTCCCTTAGGGCCCAAGACACGTCCGAGACGACCGACCAGACCCATAAGGTCAGGTGTAGCGATAACAACGTCAAAGTCAAACCAATTCTCCTTCTGGATCTTATCCACCAAATCTTCGGCACCAACAAAATCAGCACCTGCCGCAGTTGCTTCATCAGCTTTTGCGCCCTTAGCGAAAACCAGAATTCGCCTGCTCTGTCCTGTGCCATGCGGCAGGACAACTGCCCCTCGAACTTGCTGATCGGCGTGGCGTGAGTCGACACCCAGGCGTACATGTATTTCAACTGTCTCGTCAAAATTAGCTGTAGCCGTTTTCTTCACTAGTTCCAGAGCCTCAGCAGGCTCGTAGATTTTTTCTCGATCAACAAGCTTAACAGCTTCACGATACTTTTTGCCTTTTTTCATGCTGATACTCCTCCTATTTATCCATGTCCACAACAATGCCCATGCTCCGGGCAGTCCCTGCTACCATGCGGGCGCAAGACTCCAGAGAAGACGCATTCGTGTCCACCATTTTGATCTCTGCGATACGCAGGCATTCCGACCAGGGTATTGTCGCAACTTTATCTTTTTGCGGCTCACCTGAACCGAGTTGAATATTGGCTGCTTTCTTTAGCAGGACGGGCACCGGTGGAGTTTTAGTAATGAAAGAGTAGGAGCGGTCTGCATAGACCGTGATTACAACGGGGATCACGAGTCCAATGTCTTTCGCTGTCTGTTCATTAAATTCCTTGACAAACTGGGCAATATTTAGTCCATGCTGTCCAAGGGCTGGTCCAACCGGTGGCGCTGGCGTCGCTTGACCTGCGGGTATCTGTAATTTGATGTACGCAGCAACTTTCTTTTTAGCCATTAGGCCACCTCCCAAAACTTAACGCCTTCAATGCGTTAAAATATTTATCTGCTGGTTACCCGGTGAGGATATGATCATATCATGCCCTAACCAGACAATCCTTAGCATTCTTAACTATCAGATCCTGAGGATCTGTGTCCACTCCAGTTCGACAGGGGTTTCACGCCCAAACATCGAAACCAGAACAGTTACCTTCTTCTTCTCAAGATTTATCTCTTGTACCGTCCCGATAAAGCTCTCCAAGGGGCCATTAATAACCTTGACTGAATCACCGATATCGTAATCAACAACCGGCTCCCAATTAGATTCAAGACCCATCAACATAAGTTCTTCATCAGTTAGCGGTACAGGATTTGTACTGCTGGGTCCAACGAAACCGGTAACTCCGCGAGTATTACGGACAATAAACCAGACCTCATCGGTCAAAATCATCTTAACCAAAACATAACCGGGATATAGTTTGCGTTGTACTGTGCGCCTTTTACCGGCTTTGACTTCAACAACATCCTCTGTGGGGACCAGAACCTCCTGGATATAATCTTGAATACCCCGATTCTCAATAACTTGGTCTAAGGTAGACTTCACCTTATTTTCATAACCGGAATAAGTGTGAACAACATACCACAGTGCTTCTTCGTTATTATCAGGCATCCCAATCAACTCCGTCTGTATCTGAGCTCAAATAGATATGGACAGCGGCAGCGGGAAGAAACGCAGCTTCTTCCGGCTCAGTGCCGGTGGTCTCTTCTGTTACTGTTTCCTCTTTGGCTGAATAGAAGCCGGTAGCGGTAAACACATATCGGATTGTCGTATCAAAAACATAGATAAGCACAGTAAACATCAGAATAATCGCCAACACAGTGGCTGTGCTCTGCTTAAGCTTTTTTCTGTCCGGCCAAACTACGCGTTTGAGCTCAGCTTTGATATCGCTGACACCATGCGCTATACGTTGAAATATATTCCTCTTTTTCTTTCCCTTGGCTTGTCCCTTGGACTTGCCCTTAGGGTCTTGATTCTTTCTCGCAGCCATATCTACTCCATAAGCTCCATAACTGGGCTCTCTTTACTTTGTTTCCGTATGATCAGTATGCTTGCGACAGAAACGACAATACTTCTTTAATTGAAGCTTGTTAGTCGTGTTAAGCTTGTTCTTCTTGGTGTCGTAATTGCGCTGTTTGCACTCGCCACAAGCCAATACGATCCTCTCTCTTGCTCCAGGTTTGGCCATCAGTACTCCTCCATCCAGCAAGTCACGAATTTTTCAGTGAACTGCAATCTATGCTCATTGACAGCAAAAAAAATGCTGCGCAAAGACAAGCGTTAGCAGGATATCACAAGAGGCTTTCTTTGTCAATTTGATCGTGGGATTACTCAATTGAAGTTTAATTGCAAAAGTAACTGCTGCACATCTAGTAGCACTTCGTTTACAAAAATAGAGTAGCAGTCAACTCTGAAAAGAAAAGTAGAGACTCTTAGAACTTATCCCCTCTCCTAGGAGATACAGCAGTTAGTTTTACAAGCTGATGTTTCCTCCGTAGAATGAAATCCTGCTATTTGGATTAAGTATATAGCCGGATTTAATCAACGTCATAGATGCCGGCAATGTCATCCGCCCCAATATCAAAGTGAGGTTGAAACATCGGCATTGCTTGAAACTTGAATCGACTCAGTCGATGCATGCGGTCAATCTTCTCACGAGCGTTTTTATCCGTGATTTCTCCGGTTCGAATATACTTGTCAAGCTGCTCATAACTAAATCCGAATACATCTTCATCGGTTTTGCCGGTGAGACCGTCTGCAGGAGGTATTTTGAGAAATCGTTCCGATACTCCTAGCGCTTCACCCAAAGCGATCACTTCTGCGGAGGTCAACATGCCTAGCGGGGCGAAAGCCCCTGCCGAATCGCCATATAGAGTCACATAACCGACCCAGTCCTCAGATAAATTGGAAGTATTAACCACTCGTGACCCCAGTATTGACTGAGACACTGCATACAAAACTGTCATACGAACACGCGGAGGTAAGTTAAGTCGAGTTTGTTCGCTTTCTTCAGCAATAAGACCGGATTCTATGGCTTTAGCGACTTGGAGCCGTATAGCTGAAGTAATAGGCGAAATGTCCAAAACCTGATAATTAATTTCTAACTCTCGAGCTATCTCAATCGCAGTATCAAGATCGTTTTGCCCTTGATCGGGGAGTATCAGTCCAAATACCTGTTCTTTTCCGATAGCTTCCGCCATCAAGGCAGCTACCACTGTTGAATCCTTACCGCCGGAAAGTCCAATTACAGCTTGATCACCGCCTGATGTGGACAGTTGATCCCTGCACCATTGGACAATATCCGGTACAACCTCAGCAATTTTGATGTTCTTATTCATAGTCGTCTCCACATGATACGGGATTCTCCGATGACAAACGCTTATTAATCTATTAGTCTCGGTGACTAAAGACTGCGTCTCTCAATCAGCTCTTCGAAAATTGTATCTAAATCAACATTGAAGTGAGCAAGTGCTACTGTCAGGTGATAGAGCAGATCGGATATCTCATGCACCAATTCATCATGATTACGATTTTTGAAGGCGATTATGGTCTCAGTACACTCCTCGCCGATCTTCTTCAGGATATAATCCGAACCTTTATTGATCAAATAATTGGTATAGGATCCCTCTATGGGGAACTCCTCGCGATGTTTAACTAAATCATATATCGAATCCAGCATACCAAAATGGTAATCTGCGTGCCTTGCGGCGAGCTCTTCACCGGAAAGATTTTCTACATCTCGCATAACTAATCCTCCATAATAATAATTGATCCAATACTAAGCGATAACAAGGAAATCAAGCAAGAAGATTTGCTGAATAACTGACAGATTATGACATAATTCATCCAAACGTTATGCACATTAATATGAATAATATCTACTTTTTGTCAAAATATCAGTATAAAAATACGTAGATATTAAAAAAAATAAACATATTGCTTGACTTCATAAATACTGCTTGCTAGAATTATAACGAGTTATCGGATGTATATATTGTTCTGCTTCTCAATTCACGCAATGGCCGGAACCCCTCCCGGCCATTGTCACTTGTCAGGGATATTAGTTGCCTGATTTTTATTTTATTTACAGAAAGGCATATCCTGTCTTTCGATCCCCGGGATAGTAGTCAAAGGATCTTTTAGACCAAGATACGCCTTAGACAAATCACATAACAGTTACTAAATGTAGATAAAGAGTCGGTTTACTTTCCGTCTACATATACTATCTTCGTCGTCACCCTTTCCGACTACCTCGTCTAGATAAAGAGTCGGTTTACTTTCCGTCTACATATACCCGCATTACTCTGGGAGAGACAGCACATAAAATCTCATAAGAGATCGTTTCCGCTTGTTGGGCAACAGTTTCGACCGGGATAGATCCCGTCTCATCAGCACCAAAAATCAATACCCTGTCACCTACTTTGGTTTCAGGAATATCCGTAATATCCACCATGCATCGATCCATGCAAATGCTGCCTACAACAGGAGCGAGCTTACCATTAATAAGGAAGGAAGCTCTGTTAGATAACAATCTGTGGAGCCCGTCTGCATAACCAATCGGTATCACAGCCAGCTTGCTTGGGCCAGGTGCTTTCCAGCGCAAACTGTAACTAACACCTGTACCGGTATCGACATTCCTTGTCTGCACCACGCGAGAATATAGATTCATAACCGGACGCAAAGGCAAAAGCTTCTTGAAGGCATCTGTAGGATAGGATCCAAATTGAGTAATCCCCGGACGCACCAGATCCAGTTGCATATCCGGATAGAGTATCATCCCCGCACTGTTGCAGACGTGGCGATAGCGAAAACCAACTCCACGCTCAGTCAGCTCCTTGTTCATCCTCTGATAAGATTGATATTGAAAAGTCGCATAAGCCGGATCACTCTCGGCGGTAGCTAAATGGGTGAAAAGTCCTTCCAAAATCAGCGACTCTTGGTTCTTTAGCCCAACTATTTCATCGGCGCTGGCTTTGAGCTCTTGCGGGACAGTTGAAAAGCCTATTCTAGTCATGCCCGTATCCAGCTTAATATGGACTGTCAACTTTTTACCGATTTTTGTCGCCTGCTTTGCGTATTCCAGACCACTGCCAGAATCTATGACTGTTTGTATCAAATCATAAGCCAGAAGATATTCCGTCAAATTCGGATCAGTATATCCAAGAATCAGGAGCGGTATCTCCCTGATGCCAGCCTCACGTAAAATCACCGCTTCAGACAATGCCGCAACAGCAAGCATTGTTGCGCCTTCCTCAATGGCGACCTGTGCACAGGGGACAGCTCCATGTCCGTAGGCATCGGATTTGATAACTGCGATAAAACCGGTTTCAGAACCCATATATGGTTTATAAGAACGATAATTATTCCTTAGAGCTGAAAGATCTACTCTGGCATAAGTGCGTTGCTGTAGCCAGTCTTGAGAAGAAAAGTCTATTTTATGATCCATTATTAAAACCTCAGGAATGGCAGGGTATATTCCTTATCGAATATATCTAAATTCTCCTGCCGGATTAACAGTGATTAAACCATTACTTTACGCACATATGGAGATGTCATTGCGGCCAGCAAGGAACCGTAGTCAACCCCAAAGGGTATCATGTCACCTGTTTTGATCTCTTTGACTGAGTCGCTGACATCCAGGATCATATGGTCAGAAGACGATCCCAAATAATCAATACCAGTCATCTTGGGAGTAAGTGACTCACAAGGGCAGTCCTGTCTGCCGATAGCTAATATTGCACGTCTGATCACTCCTCTGTCTTCATAAACAGGGTACTCTCCAAAGGCATTCGGTCCTTGCAAACCATACGGCAGTGATGGTTTACGGCGACATTCAACTACTTCAGCCTCAAGGGTGAAAACATCGCTGTACAAATCGGCAACGCGCTTACCGTAAGAAGTCTCGCAGCCCAAAATCCAGGATTCACCTAAACGCAGATGATTGATGCCTTCCGGTAATCTGCCCTCTTCAAGCAGATAAACAGATCCGGAGTTACCTCCTGAGACTATGGGGAGCTCGATATTGAAACGATCTTCAATAGATTTTGCCAGATCGATTAGCTCATTTAATTTGGGCTCGTCGGGTATAACGCCACCATAGCAGTTGAAGTTTGCACCAATTCCCATCAGATCCAAGCCTCTGAGGTTGAGCACTTTACCGGCAGCGTCAGGCAGCTCTTCAGGCATAAAGCCTTCGCGCAGATCCCCCATCTCAGTCATTAGGATTACGCCGTGCCTTTTACCCTGAGCGGACGCAGCGTCAGACAAGGCAGCCAAGGCGTCTAAGTCGGAGTTCAGGCTCATATGCGAAATGCGGACTACATCGGCAGCTTCCGAGATCATTGGCATGCGTAGCAATAGGTGATTTTCGCCCAAATTCTCATATTTTGCAATATTCTCTAAACGGGAGTCCGCCAGCAATGTAGCTCCGGCCTCTACCATAGCTTCCACCATGGGCCTGAAAGCGCAAAAGACTTTAGTGACGAAATGAATTTGGATATTAGCTTTCTCCGCCAATTTAAGCATACTTTTAACATTATGCATTAACTTTTGGCGATCAATATATAAAGTTGGATTTCTCATATTTCCTCCCGCAGAATAGTTTTTCAGTTTTTTACATCCATAGATTGTTGTAGCAAGAGTATTGCGGCTTCAGGAAATTGGGTAGACAAAACTCCCAATGAAGCCATTATGTAGTAATGATCAATTTTAACAACTGCTTCTGTCGTGGGATAAAGCTCTTTAATAACCTCGCGCACCCGCAGTCTTTCTAATATTTCAACGCTATGCGGCAATCTGGTCAGAGCACCACCTGTGCCGATTATGGTTTTGACAGCTGTCAGATCTTTGCCTATCGCAGTTACTTTGCGGCCATGAGCAGTATAAAGCTCGGTCATAATCCCTGCATGTCTCTTCAGAGCCAGCCTGCAACAAAACTCAGTCAGTCGTTCGACAAATTCAATCTCGCCTTGCTCAGTGGGGATTTCAGAGGCGTGTTCTAAATAGTATTCTTTATCGGGGAAGCACTCTTCAAGCTCGCGTTCTGATATTTGATCCAAAATATTCTTGCGGCTGACATAGACCCCCAGATCACCCTCAACTGTTCTTTTTGCAAATGGCTCCGGAGCCATTAAAATCATTTGAATCGCAGGACTTCCTTCTGTAACCGAGTGCAAGTCTGTGGTAGCTCCGCCAACGTCAAACACAATCAAGTCACCAAACTTCTCATTTGCCATTTTGGCCGCTTGCATAACAGCTCCAGGAGTGGGCATTATGGTACCGTCAACCATTTCATGGATCTTTTCCATCCCTGGGGAATGGATGATATGTTTTTCAAAGACATCTTGAATAATGATGCGAGTTGGCTCTATGTTGAGTTGGTCAATGCAAGGATAACAATTCTCAACATAAAAAACTTCAGTGCCCAATTCTTCCGCAATCAAGCGGATTTCATCGTGATTCTCTATATTGCCTGCATAGATAATGGGAATACCGGGTACCTCTCTGGCAAGCATCTCGAAATTATAAAGCGCGGTATCTCTTTCACCGTAGTCAACGCCACCGGCAACTAAAATAATATTTGGCGCTATCTCTTTGACTTTAGCGATGTCAGTTCTTCTGAGCTTACCGGCTGTTACATGACGTAAAACAGCGCCGGAGCCAAGCGCCGCTTCTTTAGCTGCTCTAACGGTCATATCATAAACGAGTCCATGTACCGTCATTGAGAGCCCACCCGCAGCAGAGCTGGAAGCAAACATATGATCCCAGCTTAATTCATCAATATCCAGTTGGTCCTTGAGATCCGATACTGCTTCTTTCAGACCAACAGTTACGTCTCCTGCCTCCACAGAAGTAGGCGCTACACCCTGCCCGATCAGGGCAGGGTTAGCGCTATTTAGTCCTGTAAATGCATTGACTGCTGTCGTGGTACTGCCAATCTCGGCTACCAGAACATCAACCTTCATTTTCCATTTCCCTACGTTTCTTCACCAGGAAGCTGGCAACATCAATCCCATGGCTGCCACGGCCAAAGCCTGCATCTACGCCTGCCTTCACCGCGTCTTCATTTGTTACTTGAGTACCGCCACCAACTAGGATGATTTCGTCTCTAATACCCTTTTCAACACAGGTATCGTGGAGTTTTTTCATATTCTGATAATGGATATCATTATGCGAAATGATAGTAGAACTCAATATGGCATCCGCATTTGTTTCGATCGCGGCGTCAACCAGTTTCTCAATCGGAACAGATGTACCAAGGTAGTGGTATCTAATACCAAAGCCTTCGATACCGCCATGCTTAATATCAATAATTTCCTTAAGACCGACGGAGTGTTCGTCTTCGCCAACTGTACCTGCCACAATTGTCATCGGTTTCGCCTGGATATCCGCACGGACCTCCTTCTCCGACAAAGTCTCAATCTTCTCAGGAATAACCAGAGTGTCAAGATCAATGTCGAAGTCCACAATACCCTTCATCTCTATATAAGTGCCTTCGGCGGGATGCATAACCTGTTTGTGGATTACTGTGCATTCCTTGAGGCCCAGCTTTTCACCCAGCGCTATAGCCGCATATTCAGCTCTGCGCTCATCGGTAGGAAGCAGAAGGGTAAGAACGACAACGCCGTCAGAACGGAATTCAACTTCCGGACGGATCAGATTAGGATGCTCATCATATTTGGAGAGCTCATCCAGTCTGACATTAACATTATCGCCTTCATCAAGCTCATCGATGAACTGAATCTTGGAAGGATCAGAGAATGTATCACCGCCGATTGCATCTTCAGGCTTATCAAACTCTGCCGGTACATTATTGTAACCAAAGTGAGCGCTGACAGGAGAGAAGTAATCCTCATCCCTTTTATAGACTGCGCCGACACCGATTCCGCCATCGAGTTCACGTGCGATACCATCGTTGTTACGCTCAGGATATTCCGCAGAGTCAACAAAGAATCCTTTTTCTACGGCGTCATAATATCCGCCTACTTCCAGGATTTCTTCCATGAAGAGGATTGCTCTCTCTTTAAGTTCTCTGACATTTTCGCCCAAAGGACCATCACGATTGATATCAACCATAGTACGCAGTCCATCCATACCGTTCAGAGCCTGACGAGCTGTATTGACAGCATTGACATTGAAATAATGCCAAGGTACGTTACGACCTTCGTCCGGAGTGATTGTGGACTGGATGTCTGCAGAAGTCAGACGTGAAATCATCATATTGAGTGTATGTGTAACCGTCGCTTCACGGGTCTCAGACTCCATGTACTTGGTATTCTGCTGAGCACGGATCTTATAGTCACGGAAAAAGTCACGCAATGCCACAGCATATGGAAGGTCAAGACGCATACAGGGGGCCGGAGGAGCTGTAGGCGGCACACTGGATAGAGCGATGTTCTCAGCCAGAATACCGCATTTCTCTGAGAATCTGGTATTAATGGCGTGTTGAACCATCAGTTCCGGCATTACTTTCCATGCTTCCATTGCGGTAGCATTAGCATTATGAGCACCGTCAATCTGCACCATACCGCCATAAGCCAAAACTCTCTTACTCTCACAAGCATCAATAAAGCTGCGACGCATATTGATATTGCGATAAAGCACGTTGTACTGAGGATCCTGGTGAACACCTGAGACACCCTCTTCAACAAACATTACGGCAATATCAGGACCCGCTACGCCGGATACATAAGAGTGGTAATTGATAGGACGGCCAACTTCATCTTCAATAAGATCCAAGGCTCTTCTGGTTGCACGGCACTGCTTACGAGTTACTGCGATACCACCGATACCTTGAGTTGTTCCTTCCAACAGGGAATCGATATGGGACTGACCGGCGGTTCTGATAACCATGATGTGGTCAGCTCCTTGCCATGCAGCCATACGCATACGTCTAATATCGTCTTCAAAACGTCCCGAAGCTATCTCTGTCGTGATTACGCAATCAGGTTGCGGGTCAATGTGACCAAAGCCACGGCTGCCAGGCAGGGGTACAGAATTCTTCAGCGATTCGGAAGTTTCCAGATAGACGAAATCACCAATCTTACGCTCAACATTTCTGTTATCGCGCCAATGCCATGGGCGGCGTGGAGAATGATAATTTTCCAAGCCATCAAGGATTTCTCTTAAATCTATTTTTTTGTCAGGATCCAATTTTATATTGGTCTCCCTGGCTGGCACTACTTTTCCTTTTTCGTTACTCATTGTGCCACCTCCGCGAACAGACCGGGCACTTCATCCCAGTACTTGCCATTGGCCAGACCTACACCTACTTCACGGTAGGGCATATCAAGCTTTTTACTAAGGCGCCAAATAATATTTCCGCAGCCTTTGCCCATCAAGCCGCGTTCCATAACACCGTTAACGATCGGGGCAGCTTCCAAACTGGAAAAGCCCATGCGCAACAAAACGCTGCGCTCAACTGCAGGGGTGGTATTTTCGCGTCCTTCCTGGACCATCGGCTCAACAACCTTGTCTGTCAGTTCCCAGAAATACTGGAAAAGTTCTTCATCAGTCATCTTGGCAAGGTGTTGGCGACGTTCCTCGAAACTTTTTCTTTCTGCCATTTGTTCCTCCTTGTTTCTTGCGAACAATTAGTTCTTTAGATAGGAAGAAGCCCGGGGGAATTCCCCCAGGCAACTTCGTTATCATAAAAATTATTAAAACAGTTCAGCGAGCAGTTCTTTTACTTCATCAACACTGCTGTTCACTTCATCCGCCATGTACAGCAGCTCAACTTCAGAATACTCCCTATCCTCTGTAGCAATACGTTTGAGGGTAGACAGATGCAGACGCTTCATGTCGCTGTAGCGCAGCTTGATCTTAGTTGGGTCTGACGGCAGAATAATGTTCTTGCCGGGAACCTCGTCTTCCGGATCTCCAAAGAGGATCTGGACGCCATTTTGTCTCGCGAAGGTCAACTGCGGCATCGGATGCTTACCAGCACCGGTGTACTCAGTTTCCTGAACTACAATAACATTGTCTTCAGGCAGGGTAGCAGCAAGAGCAATGGCTGCTGCCAGAGATGTGTTACCGGCAGGTCCTCTCTCGAGGCCTTCAAGAGAAGCAAGCATTTCTGTCGCGTAGAAGACTTCGCCTTGTGTAACCAGGAGATACTCTTCAATGTAACGCATTGGACGGGCGGCACTGCGGGAGACGTCTGTTCTGTCAGGCAGTGTCGCATAAGGAATACCAAACCCGGTATGACCTGTGGTAAAGGATTTTCTGTTGAAGTCCTTGTCAGAAGCCATATGCAAGCCTGAAAGATCGACGGACGCAGCGTAGATCTTAGACTTAGCGCCGGCCTTCTTCAGACCTCTGGCTGTTCCGGTAAGGTTTCCGCCACCGGCATTAGTAACCAAAACATATTCGGGGTCTTTCCCAACGATCTCACGACACTGATGGGCGATCTCCCAGCCTAGAGTTTCAACACCGGTTACCGCTTGCGGTACATAGAGAGAAGCATTATAGAAGCCGGTCTCTTCCAGCAGACGCAGATGCTCATAGAAGAGCTCAGGGCCTACCGTCAGCTGCACAACCTCGGCACCTAAAGCTTCACAAGCACGTTGTTTCTCCAGGATTTCCGGTTGACCGACAAAGCGGCTGTCATAGCACTCCTGGACAATAATGCATTTTAGACCCAGCTTTGCAGCCATACAGGCTACGGCAGCGCCGAAGTTTCCACTGGTAGCGGCGATAACGCCCTTATAACCGAGTCTCTTTGCTTCATATACTGCGAGAGCAGCACGGCGCGCTTTATAGCTGCCTGAAGGCTGTGAAGCTTCATCCTTGATGAAAATGCGGGCGCCCTTACCGGGACCGCCGATCTTAGCAGCAAGTTTTGTAATATTTTTGAGCTCGAGCAGAGGAGTGTTGCCTACTTCCATGTCATTAAGAATTTCACAAACTTCTTCGATGGAGTAGTCAACATCAGCCATCAGTTTTTCGTAGTCGAAAGCCACACCTTCCAGCTCATATTTATCGTAATCGATACCGACAGCCTTCAATACGATTTCATCGCTGCGGCCCATTACTCCTTGATAGGACATATCTTTTGCAGTCATTTATTTATCTTCCCCTCCAAACACAAATTCACGAACTTTCTTATGTACTTCCTGCAGTTCCGGAACTACCTTGCCATATGTATGCGTGGGTGAGGTATCACGTGTTGTCAGAACGCCTTTGACCTCGCGGTCGATGGCTGTCTTAATCGTAACTACGTCACCTTCATTGGCGGTCTCATCCTGCAGATAACCTTTGTAAAGAGCGAATAGAGAAGTTTCTTTGGTGTCTTCAGGAATCTGAGGTGCTCTCTGTTCTGGAGTCAAGATTTCAACCTCGATTACTACATAATCGCCCTTCTTGAAACCATAACCGGCGAAACGATCAGTTACCAGTTGGTCGCGGTAGTCGCCCATAATGCAGCGCGGTACCGGCAGGTCAAGCATTGTCTTTAGTCCGGGGCTGGCTGTGATAACCTGAGGAATCATATTGACGCACATTGCGATAGTGCCGATTCCACCGGGAGTTTCCGGCTTAATTCTCATGTTCATGTCGTAATCGCCGGTATGAATGGTGATATAGTCACCGGTATCGGTGTTTGCCATCTCAGGTAAAATCTGCTGTGGATGATCCAGGTGGATAAAGGTCTTGCCATCAGCGGTACGACCGAATACTTGCTGGCGGATGCCTGCAAGGTTGCCCTTCTTCGCTTCGCCATATTTTGATTTACGATCAACTTCAGTAATGATCGGATCTTTGGTTATCTCTGAATCAACGACTTTTACACCCATACCTTCGGCGATCATTCCCACAGACTCGGGGAATCCGACGTGGCCGGCCAGATCATCAGCTGCCATACGTCTCTCGAACTCTTCGATGGAAATGCCGACACCCTGCTCGTGCATTACGGCAGCGCCGAATGGAGACAAGTCATTAATACGTGCTGCTTCGATAGAGTTCACATTCTCGCAGGTTCCAGTCAAGGCGAGAATCAGATAGTCAAGCACGAAGCCGGGGTTGATGCCTGTTCCCAATACGGAAACGCCATGTTTTTTAGCAAGTACGTCAATTTCTTTTGCCAGATCCGGACGCTGAGCTTGCGGCCATGCCATTTCTTCAGCGGTAGAGATGACATTGATGCCATTCTCAATACAGAAGACTAACTTGTCCATCTGTGCTTCTGTAAAGCTGTCTGTTGCCAAAATTGCTATATCACAGCTTCCCGGATAGAATACTTCTTTCTCGTCTTTTGTAATTTTGACCTCAGGATTGTCTCCTCTGTCCATTTCCAGCAGCTCATAAATATCTTTGCCTACGATCTCATCCCATTTGTCACAAGCGCCAGTAATAACAACGCCCTTCTTGGTCGCGATCATTTTGGCGATTCCGCTGCCCATGGCTCCGAAGCCCCAAAGTCCAACTCTGATTTCTTGCATAGTTTTCCTCCTTATGTCTAGTTCTTTTAATATCTGCTAAATATTTCAGATATATATTTTAATTAAACCGGACGACTCAGCACCGTATCAAGTTATTTCTGGTACTAACTCGTCTAGCAATAAATCCTGGTACCGCTCTTCCCGCGAACTCCCTCCTGGGCATTCGACAAGGAAGTAATAATTGCTTCTCTGTTTGAACCTGATTCAACAAAAGAAAGGCTGGCATTTACCTTAGGCAACATGCTGCCCGGGGCAAAGTGACCAGCCTTGATATATTCTTTGATCTCATCGACAGAGACATGATGCAAATCCTCTTGTTCCGGTTTGCCGAAACTTATAGAAACATAATCAACCGCTGTCAGGATAATCAATAAATCTGCAGAAACCAATTCCGCCAGCTTTGCACTGGCAAAGTCTTTATCGATGACAGCGGGCACGCCTTTAAGTCCACCTTCTTCAGCTATAACAGGTATTCCTCCACCGCCCGCAGCGATGACCAGTTGACCTGCCTCAATCAAAGTATTGATTGTCTCTATCTCTACAATTTCCTGTGGTAAAGGGGAAGGAACATGGCGTCTACACCCTCTTCCTGAATCTTCCTTCATAGCCCAGCCTGTCTCGCGAGCAATTTGCTGAGCGGCTTCGGCACTATAAAAAGAGCCTATAGGTTTAGTCGGATCTTCAAAAGCAGGGTCGTCAGGATCGACTCTCACTTGCGTCACTATTGTGGCAACAGGAACAGATAATTTTCTACGCAGAATTTCGGTCTGAAGTGCATTTTGCAAATGATAACCAATATAACCCTGGCTCATGGCACCGCATTCCGGAAAAGGAATATTATCACCGCTTTTTTCGAATGCCAAATTGATCATCCCTACCTGGGGGCCATTTCCGTGTGTTAATAATAGTTGATTCCCGTCCTCTATTAGATCAATCAGTGGACGTACGGTAGTTTTGACAATTCGGCTTTGTTCACTGGCAGTCTGACCCAATGCGTTACCGCCTAGAGCGACCACAATACGATGATTTTTCATACACTCTCATTTTAGCATACTGCTTCCAAAATATCCCGCTGACCTGGCTGTGTTTTTGCACAAAAAATCTTATCCCAAGCCAAAAAATCAGGACAGGTTTATCATCAGTTGACAGAAGATCCAACTGGAGATCCTTACATACCAACATGCATTTGAAGCAAAGGGGATCTGTCTTTAATTAGCTAATAATTAAAGTATGATTCCCTTAAGATAATACCAGAGGAGCGGAAGTTTATAAAGCCTGAATATTTATTCGCGCCAAATGGGCATGGACATGCAACGTGGCCCACCTCTTCCCCGGGATAATTCGCTGGAGGGTATGCGCAGCAGTTCAATTCCAGCCTCCTCCAGAATATGGTTGGTGACATGATTCCTGCTGTATACAACGACTTTCCCGGGTGCAACTGCTAATGTATTGGAGCCATCGCTCCACTGTTCGCGTTGGGCATCGATGGGATCTCCACCACCGCAAGGGATCAATGTCACTTGTTCAAGCTCAAGATGTTTGGCAAGAATCGGTGAGAGATTTTCATCCAGATATTTAATCTTAATTTCACTATTCTCTCTTGAGAGTTCAAAGACGGTAATTTCTTCTTCGATCTCGGGATGAATGGTAAAAACATCATAATCAATCATGGTAAAGACAGTATCGAGGTGCATAAAAGCTCTTTTAACCGGAATCTTAATTGCCAATACATACTTGAATCCCGTCTCTTCGTTTAAGATATTCTCCGCCAGTAATTGAATCGCTCTGATATTAGTTCTTTCACTGATTCCAACAGCAAGGACTTGGTCACTCAAGACTAGAATATCTCCGCCTTCCAGCGGATAGGGTGCATTACGGTCATAATGGAGAACCAGATTATTATAATCAGGGTGATAGCGGAAAATATAATCACCTAACAAAGTCTCACGTTGTCTTACTCTGGTATACATAGTACTCAGAGAAACACCCGAACCGATAAAGCTAAAAGCATCCCGGGAAAAATAGAGGTTGGGCAAAGGATCAAGGATCATCAATTGACCATGGGTAGGAGCGACCGGCAATGAAATGGGAATGCTTTTTTTGTTGTTACGAATTCCGGCAATAAGCAGATCCGCCAGCTCTTTTGAATCAGAAAAATCCAGCAACCATTCTGTCATTGGCTCAATGTTTTTAGATGGTACTTCACCCTCAGTCAGAAAATCCCTGATAAAGCCGGCACGCACATCCATATTTGACAGCACATCTGCCAGCAGCTCCTCTATGTAGACTGCCTCAACGCCTTGAGAGCGCAAAGTTTCGGCAAAAGCATCGTGCTCAATACCGGCCATCATGGCATCAGGCAGATCGTCAAACAACATGGCCTCTTTGTTGCTTGGCGTAAGATTATCTATCTCTTTGCCGGGCCGGTGCAGCAAGACTTTTCTTAATCTGCCAATTTCCGAATACACATGAATATTAGTAAGCTCACTCATGTTCCCCTCCTGCGGAAAATCACTTATTAAGTTATAACGGTTCACAGGCACATATAAACTGCCACAAAGAGCCACAAGTTATGCAAGCTGACAGTAAAAATATTGAGTTATCTGATCGTATATCTGCCAGTATCCCGAAAATGTTGAGTTATCTGTCATATCTCTGCCGGTGTTTTGAAGAAAAAGCATCTCCCTCAAAATACCATTTCCTCTTTTTCCGGCTCTATATCAATCTATGCGTACCCCGAACAACTACTACGCTTATTCAAGAACGCATCCTGAATATTATCCCATGGAAACATGAAGCTGGCAACAAATCGACAACCCCAAGAAAAAATAGCTGAGTTAAATACGGTGTGCCGGGCGGGGGCTTTACTTACGTGGCAGCTCAGCCATAAAGAAACAACTGTGTTAAATACGGTGTACCGGAAGGGGCCTTAGCTTACGCTGACAGCTCAGCCATAAAGAAACAACTGTGTTAAATACGGTGTGCCGGAAGGGGCCTTAGCTTACGTGGCAGCTCAGCCATAAAGAACAACTAAGTTGAAGACACCCAAAAATGAAGCCGACAAGGAAATCACAGTTTATCGATAACCCTGCCAATTATGTCTATTGCTTCCCGCAGATCTTCTTGAGAACAAGCGTAGCTCATGCGGACATAATCAGCACTGCTCCGGCCAAAAGCAGATCCCGGCGCTATGGCAAGTCCATGATCCAGCAGCAGGTCACAAAACTCTACCGCACTGATTCCCAACTTGCTAATGCGCGGGAAGAGATAAAAGGCTCCTTCAGGTTTATTGCACTCTATACCTTCCAGTTTGCTCAGACCGTCAATGAGCAAATCACGGCGCGCTTTGAATTCCTTGACCATCTCTTTGGTAAAGTCTTGACAGTCATTAAAGGCTACGGCAGCTCCTTTTTGAGCAAAAGAAGTTGCACAAGTGGAGAAAGATTGGTGTGCTTTACTCAAATAGGGAATATATCTGGCAGGGGCGATCAAATAGCCTATCCGCCAGCCTGTCATAGAAAAAGTTTTGGAAGCGGAATTAATTACTATAGTGCGATCCTGCATATCATTCAGATTGCGTATGCTATAGTGCGCTCCCGAGAAAGTAAATTGATCATAAGTCTCGTCCGATATCACGATCAAATCCTTCTGCCTGGCAATATTCGCTACCTCATTCAAGCTCTCAAGGCTGATTATCTTACCGGTTGGATTGGAAGGAGTATTAATTATTATGCCTCGAGTACGGTCAGTGACGGCTGCTCTCAAATTATCCGTATCAATCTCAAAATCATTATCAATGCTGAGTGGAAACTCGACAATGTTCAAACCCAACATGACTGCACTTTCATAATAGACTGGGAAGTAAGGGCTGGGAACGATAATCTCATCACCCGGCTCAAAGAGAACAATCAAAGCGCAAGTTATCGCCTCACAGGCACCCGCAGTAATAATTATCTCTTTGTCAGGGTCAAATACTGTACCGTTTGACAGCTTCTCTTTCTTGGCGATGGCATGTCTGAGCTCCGGTATGCCTATCATGGAAGTATAATGGACAAAGCCTTCATCTAATGCTTTTTTTGCCGCTTCTTTTGCAGCAGGAGGAGAGTCAAAATCGGGTTTCCCTATTTCCTTATGGATAATTTTCTTACCTGCTTGCTCTAATAACAAAGTCTTATTGAAAATATCGTAAAGACCGCCTTCCAGAGAAATCCCAGAGAAATTACTGTTTATTTTCATAGTATATCCTTCCCAATAACGCTCTGAATTTAGTTTTAAGCGTCTTCAACTCATAAAAAAAGAAGGTCATGATCAGATAATATGTGCTTCATTAATATGTCAGCAAACTAATCATAATTTGAAAATAGAATAATAATACAGATCCTTTACTGGTATCCGCAATTAAGATTTGCTGCTAATTATTGAACATTAACCCTTGAAAATCAGTCAGACGTCTGTGTCCGGTATTTCCTTCCGGATTTGATTTTTGCCTCTACGATCATATCCTTGACCTTCATAAGGCGAGTCAGGTTAGCTCTTTCATTTTCTTCCATTTTCATGGTTATAGAAGAAATCAACTCCATCAATTCCGGGATTAAAACATATTCAAGCGAATTAACGCGCCGCCTCGTCCTCTCAATTTCCGCCGCCATTAGTCTTGCCTGATTCTCTCTTTCAGCTAATTTCAGCATCAGAGGGAAGACCTCGCGCAAAGCATCGATTGCCTGATCTAATTCACCGGATACAGACGTCATGCCGTAAGGTAAATTACTACTGCCTAAAGCAATATTACGAGTTACATCGACCTGTTCAACAGTTTCATTGTTATTTGTTGAGGGCAGAGCAAATACCGGAGACACTACCCCCATAGTATTTATCTCAGACACTTCAAGCTGCAGCGGAGGCAGCCCGGTGAGCAAAGCTGATTCGACGACAGCAGTTTGCATTGTAGCCCGTGCTAATACCATTTCCTGATTTGCCTTCTCTAATAGCTCCTCAACCTCGCCACGCAAATCCGCCGTTATTCGGACAATCTCCAGAAACTGGCGCATCAATTCATCTCTTTTATCCTTCAGGAGCTTATGACCGCGGCGAGCCGTATTAAGCTGATTCTTCAGCTTAAGCAGTTCCATTCTATTGGGATTGGCTCGACGTTTTGCCATACCTAAACCTCCTGATCTTCGATGTAGTACTGATCAATAAACTGCTGATGAATACGTTTAAGCTCGTTTTGGGGCAGCATTGATAATAGTTCCCAGCCAATATTCAGAGTTTTTTCAATAGATCGGTCAGTATTAAATCCTTGCGAAACATATTTTTCTTCAAACTCATCAGAGAATTTAGCATAAACTCGGTCTATGTCTGACAATGCTTCAGAGCCCAGGATCACTTCAAGTTCTTTGGCGTCTTTCCCGCGGGAATAGGCAGCGAAAAGCTGATTCATCGTATCGGCATGATCTTCTCTGGTCTTTCCGGAGCCAATGCCCTTATCCTTAAGACGCGACAAAGAAGGAAGAACGTCGATGGGGGGACGCATACCTTTGCGGTAGAGATCACGGCTCAAGATAACCTGACCTTCTGTAATATAGCCGGTCAGATCCGGAATCGGATGCGTCTTATCTTCATCAGGCATTGTCAAGATTGGCACTAGCGTAATGGTGCCTTTGTTGCCTTTCTTCCTGCCTGCTCTCTCATAAAGTCCAGCCAGGTCAGTATATAGATAACCGGGATAACCACGTCGGCCAGGCACTTCTTTTCGGGCAGCGGAAATCTCTCGCAGTGCCTCAGCATAATAGGTAATATCCGTCATCAGGACTAAGACGTGCATCTCCAGTTCAAAAGCAAGATACTCTGCTGCCGTAAGCGCTAAACGAGGTGTAGCAATGCGCTCAATAGCAGGGTCATCTGCCAGATTAATAAACATTACAGTGCGCTCAATAGCCCCTGTCTCTCTGAAGTCTTTGATGAAGAAATCAGATTCTTCAAAAGTAATACCCATGGCAGCGAAAACAACGGCAAACTTGTCCTCCGTGTTTAATACTCTGGCTTGTCTGGCAATTTGTGCCGCCAGCATATTATGGGGCAAACCTGCTGCTGAAAAGATCGGCAGTTTCTGACCGCGTACCAATGTGTTTAAGCCATCAATGGCAGAAACTCCGGTCTGTATGAATTCATTTGGATAATCACGGGCGGCGGGATTTATGGGTGTACCATTAATGTCAAGCATTGCCTCCGGTATCAAGGCAGCTCCGCCATCAATTGGATTTCCCAGACCATCGAACACTCTGCCCAGCATATCCCGGGAAACAGCAAGCATCTGTCCTCTGCCAAGGAAACGTACTTTGGATGCTTCCACATTTATTCCGATGGAGCTTTCAAACAGCTGTACCAGAGCATCAGTGCCATCAATCTCCAGGACCTTACAGTGCCTGACTTCACCGCCGGGGAGCTCTATCTCCGCTAACTCATCATACTTAACGTTTTCGACGCCGCGAACCAGCATCAAAGGACCGGCTACTTCTTCGATCGTACGATATTCTCTAGCCATTATTGTCTTCCTCCAACATTAAGAGCGGCAAACTCATTCGTAATTTTCATTGAAAGCTGCTTAGCCGTGTCCACAATCAGGCTCTCCGGCACCATTTTCAGTCGGGCCAACTCATCACGCACTTTCATTGTTGCGATTTCTGTATAATCTGTGCCTGCCTCCAGAGCCTTCTGTGCTTCGTAATACCAGGTCATTAGAAGCTCTATCATCCTGTGTTGCTTCTTCAGGGAGGTAAAGGTATCGATATCATCAAAAGAGTTTTGATGCAGGAAGTCTTCACGTAAGGAGCGTGCCGCTTCAAGCTTCAGACGGTCTCCGTCCGACAGAGCATCGTGCCCAATCAGGCGGACAATTTCCTCTAACTCTGATTCTTCTTGTAGAAGGCGCATAGCATCTTGCCGCAGAGTGCTCCATCTCGGTGTAACATTATCGTTCATCCAGCGGTCCATCTTGTCGCTATACAAGGAATAACTTGTCAACCAGTTAATAGCAGGAAAATGGCGTCTATATGCCAGAGTTGAATCGAGACTCCAGAAGACTTGAACTATCCGCAAAGTAGACTGCGCTACCGGGTCGGAAAGGTCACCGCCGGGAGGAGATACCGCACCAATTGCAGTGAGAACTCCCACACGATGGTCAGCACCCAAACATCTGATAATGCCGGCTCGCTCGTAAAAGTTCGCCAGACGTGAACCCAGATACGCAGGATAGCCTTCTTCACCCGGCATCTCTTCCAACCTACCCGACATCTCGCGTAGGGCCTCAGCCCATCTGGAAGTGGAGTCGGCCATGACGGAGACCACATAGCCCATATCTCTAAAATACTCCGCAATGGTTATACCCGTATAAATTGATGCTTCACGCGCAGCAACGGGCATATTAGAAGTATTGGCAATCAAAATCGTGCGCTTCATCAGTGGTTCTCCGGTATTGGGATCCTCCAACTGAGGGAATTCATTGAGAACGTCAGTCATTTCATTTCCGCGCTCGCCACAGCCGATATATACTACAACATCTGCTTCTGCCCACTTTGCCAGCTGGTGCTGAATTACAGTCTTGCCGCTGCCAAAAGGTCCGGGCACAGCAGCTGTTCCGCCTTTAGCAACGGGAAAGAAAGTGTCGATGATCCTCTGTCCTGTAATAAGTGGTTCATCCGGAGCAACCTTTTCCTTATAGGGTCTGCCAATGCGCACAGGCCATTTTTGCATCAAGGACAGGTCATGAATCTTGCCATTCTCATCTTCCAGTTTGCCAATAACATCTGTTACTTTATAACTGCCACTATTAATCTCCAATATCCTACCGGACAGATTAGGCGGCAGCATAATGCGATGCTCCAGCAGATCCGTTTCTTGAACAACACCAAGCACATCGCCATTTACAAGATCAGCACCTACATCAACCTGAGCTATAAAATCCCATTCTTTTTCTCTATCAAGAGCGGGGGCATAGGCACCGCGAGTAATATTACTGCCTTCAGTGGCAGCCAATACATCTAATGGCCGTTGTATGCCATCGTATATACTGCTGATCAATCCAGGTCCCAGCTCAACAGAAAGAGGCGCGCCCCTGGAGACGACTATTTCTCCCGGACCAAGTCCGGCTGTTTCTTCGTAAACCTGAATAGAAGCTTCCTCGCCGTGCATTTCAATGATTTCACCGATCAACCTCTTATCGGAAACCTCAACAACGTCATACATGTTTGCATCACGCATGCCCTTGGCGATAATTAAAGGACCGGAGACCTTAATGATTTCTCCTCGATTTATTGACTCCATCGAATCCTCCCAGATCTTTTACATTTCTCTCAACAGATCAAAGCCCGTGGCTTTACGTACTGATTTACGCAGCTGTTCTTTACCTATAGTTGCTTTCCTTCTGGCTGATGGTATCAATATCACAGCCGGTATATGCATATGACGCTGCTCATCAAGAAAGGCCTGCACTTCAGGATCATCGGCAGCAGGTTCACTTAAAAAAACAATAGCGTATTCTTCATCAACCATAGATTTAAGCGCAGACAACACTTCGGCCGGTCCCTCTACCGGCTTAACTGTCATTCCCAGAGCGCGAAAACCAATGATACTATCCAGATCACCAATAACCCCTACTTGATGCATGCTCTACCTCCACGCAGGATAGCTATTGCGACGCAGCAAGGCGACACGTTCAGCAGGCAGTCGATTGCGTAAAGCCGAAAGAGCGATCCGTATATTTTTCATTTCCATTTCACGACCAAAGACATACGCCAAAGTGACTTCAGGACCGTTCAGGCTTCGTCCTCCCTTGTATATATGCCGCATCAAGATGTCATCTCCTGCTCTGCTATAGTCTGATGATGTCCCCGGCTCACCATAGGTCTTGGCAAATCCGGCTAAATCACGGTAGAAACCCTTGTCCAGCATTTTTACAATCTCAGTTGCAGTAAGTCCCCGCGCTGTCTTGAGCCAGTCATGGGATAATTTGCCTTCAGGCAACAAACTGTCCTCAAAAAGCTTTAAGCCAAGATTTCTGAGCCGGGTACGAAACAGTGTTTCTAAATTGGTTAAATCCCGTTTCAGCGCTAACCACTCATCAAACCAGGCATTAGCAAATTGTTTAACCAACTGTTTTGCTCGCTCGTGCAGACCGCGATCTATTGCCAGGTCAATTCTGGCAGCATCGTATCCTACTGCATAGGCAGCTTCAGCCTTGTCCGCCAACTCGGATATCCATTCGGGAAGATCATGGAAATCATCTTCTTGTAAGGCACTGTACAGCCGCGATGGTTCTATCAGAGAAGGTTGCAGCATAAGATAGCTCATACCCGCAAATGATCTTGGTTGTTCTGCAGCCAGTTTTTCTTTCAACAATGTTTTCAGATTCTGTCCATCAGTGAACGATAAGATCAATTCCAGATAGCTACGGTCAGGGGCAATATCTTCTAAGAGGTTGTACAGTCTCTCTTTTTCAGCATCCAGAGCAAGTTCGATATCGCAGGAATTATAACCGTATTCCGTCATAATATGAGACATGGCTTCTTCATCCGAAACCATAAACAAGCGCTCTTGACCTTCATTACCCATCAGCCCGGTCTCTAAGGAACGTATACGTCCTGTAGCATACGGCCAGGAAACTGATTGCTTGTAGTTTTTTGGCAAAGTAAACATGTTTTGTCTAGTTATCCTCTAACAGTTCAGCAACATACTGAGTCAGCTCATCACGTGCATTACGCACCGCCAGATCATATGTTAGATTATCAATTATTTTGTCTTGTTTTACGATTATCCCTGCACGAAAATCTCCCGGAGTGTCAGACAAACTGAAATCACCGGTCAATCTTTCGAGCAAAACTGGACCTAACTCCTGGTCACTTGAACTTAGAACAATCTCTCCGCCCTTTATATCTTTGGATTCTATCATTTGCACATAACGGTGCAATTTTGTCTCAGCAGGATCAGCAACCAGCTTGTATAGAGCAGCATTTATAACCTCTTCGATCTGATCTTGCCGCCGATGCAGGGACATCTTTCTTTTTTCTGAGCGAACCAGACTCTGTCCTCTGGACAATAATGACTCAGCATCCTCACTGGTCTGAGCCCGCCTCTCTTCCAGAAGCTGCACGGCGGTATCTTCCGCTTCCAGTATCAAAGCATCTGCCTTTTCCGTAGCGTCTGCCTCAATTTTCTCAGCAGCAGCCTTTGCATCCTCTACGATGCGGGCGGTAATTTTGTCTAGACCTTCCATAGACTGATCCTTTAGCTAATATTGAGGACTGCAAGTACGGTCGCCAAAAGTGCAAGGATAGCATATGTCTCGACCATAGCAGACAGAACAATAGCTTTCGCCTGTTCATCCGGTCTTTGCGCTACCAGTGCGCAGCCAGCCTCGGAAACTCTACCTTGATAGATAGCAGAAAAATAACCGACCACTGCTATCGGCATAGAAGCCAACAGATACAAGAGTCCCATCTGCCAAGTCTGATCTAATTGCCCTGCGAACAGACCTGAAGAGTTCATAATCATAAACCAGCTCAAGAGACCGTAGATACCCTGGGTTCCCGGCAAAGCTTGTAAAATCAGCAACTTCCCGAATTTTTCAGGATCCTCTGTAATGACTCCGGCAGCTGCCTCACCGACAAAACCAACTCCTTTGGCTGATCCGATTCCAGGAAGTGTAGCAGCCAGCCCGGCTCCCAATAAAGTAAGAACCGGTCCGATCAAATCTGCAAAAATCATAATTCCCTCCAATTTACTCGTTTGCGCTGACTTACAGTAGCGAATGTCAGCATTTTATCTAATTGCGGCAAAGCCGCTATAGAACACATTATCGTCCCCACATCAATCGGAGCTGGTATTAAGCAACTTTTCTTTCTTCCTCCCGCCCTTTTCGATCCTCTATCTGAAAGTGTCTGGTTTTTCTCTGCAAAGGTTTGAAGTATTTGCCGCCTCCCTCAAAAAACTTGCCAAACATCTCAACATATTGCAGCCGGCTGGCATGAACATAAGCGGAAAGAGCTGACAACGCCAGATTTAAGGTATGACCCAGTAATCCAACAGCGATGAAAAGTATGTATCCTGCAAAAGTAGGCCCCAGCAAGAAACCTAATTGATTGACAACCATAGCGATGACGCTAGTTGCCAATACCAAGGCCAATATGCGCGTATAAGAGAGAATGTCGCTGAAATATCCTGTTACATCATAAAGAGCCAAAATCCCTTTAAGGATGCGGACTATCGGATTTTTAGCATCGCGACCACCAAACAGTACAACGACAACTGCCCCTGCGAGAGCCAGATATATTCCCACTTGAGTAATTATCTCAGATCCAGCACCGAATACTCCTGCTGCTCCTCCGGCTATAATCAACAAGCCGCCGATGATCATATACCAGGGAACAATATCAAGAATCCCTTCCATTATATTGCCCTGTAACTTGGCATTTCTTATTCTAATCGCCATGCCGGCAAATAAATGGATAACACCAAAGAGCATGCTAAAGATCATTAACTTCATAGCATCTTGCATGGGATCAAACCAAAGAACCGGGAAACTATATCTGCCCTCACTCAATACTGTAATCAAATCGCCAAAGAAGCCTCCAAAAACAAAGCCCCAGGCCACGGAAGAAATACCACTGATTAGCAGCATTTTTGCTAATCGCCGCATATCACCTCCGACTTTGAACTTAAAGAGCATCACAAGACAGAGGACTATTAGTGCCAGACCGTAACCCACATCTGACAACATCATTCCAAACAGCAGCATATAAAAAGTTGCCAGCACAGGCGTAGGGTCAGACTCTTCGGCATTAGGAGCACCGAACATTGTAAGTATGATTTCATAAGCTTGATTAAACTTATTATTCTTCAGCTTTATCGGAAAATTCTCAGAAAGCTCACCGGCAACCGATGAGATAGCGACATCATGTTTTTCATTCAATTCGTCTATCAATTCATCGGTACTGTCATCAGGTACCCAGCCTCTTAGCCAGAAAGTATGAGGCGAGCCAAAAACTTCTGAAGAAGCGTTGTCCCGATCCAGCAGCACTCTATAATTATCCTCCAGTAATAAGAAGGAAGAACGGGATTCTGCCAGCCGTGCCAGTTCTAACTCAGTATCTGATAACTGCTCTTTAACACCGGCAATTTCCCCCTGGAGAGTAGAGATGATTTGGTTGGGCTTACCGGCACTAATCTGTGCAGGCACAGCATGAAAATCAGATGCTTGAACTAACAGCCGAGTATGAGAGGCCTGCTCCTTCAACATCACTACTGCCGCTAACGTACCCTCTTTCGTCTGACGAAATCTAATAATATGTGTTTCAGGGCAGTCTTGACTAAGTTGTTCTTCAAGACTTTCAATCGCGGTACCATCCAAGAAAACACCGTAAATAATTTCTGTTTGCCGGGTCTCTGTAGCAGACAGATCAATGTCCAAATCTTGCCAGGGGGATATTTGCAACAACTCTTCCTGAAGAGTGATTTGTTTTTGTTTTGTGAGATTCTCTACAGACAACAAGTCTTCCCAGGATGTAAGACGGGTCAAGGTCTCGCTCTCAACTTCACGGGAAAGCAAAAATTCTTCATCACTTACTTCCACCTTGCTCTTGAAGAGGCTGCTGCTCTCCGGAGGAAAGCGCTTGTAAATTTGCATATTGGCAGTCTCTAGGCGAGCTAAATCGTGTTCGATTGTCAGCCGTTCTTCGGATGATATCTGATCCGCATTATCTTCTCTCGATACAATCTCCATAACCCCGGAACGCATCAAAGTGTTCAGAACTTCATCACGTTCAGAAGCTAAACCGACCACCGTGATTTTGTTCATGCTAGCTATTGCCAAATAGACTCACGATCCTTCCCGCTAAAGCATTGACTGTTTTCTCCTTAGTCGCGGGAGAAAGGCTGGATAAAGGGGTATGTCGTTCTTGTTCTAATTCTTGCAACATCGAGCGATAGCTAGACTCCGCATCGGACAAATTTTTTTGTCTTTCTTTATCACCCAGCGTTCTGGCATTGTCTACAATTACTTCTGCTTTATGGATTGCTTTGTTTTGTATTTCTATTGCTTTAGTCTCGGCAGAAGCTAAAATCTGATCAGCTTCTGCTTCAGCTTGTTCAATTACATCTATAAATTGTTCTGAAGCCATTTTATTCTCCCTCTTCACAACATTTCTTGTAAGGTTTGCAAAATTCGAAGATAAAACATTAGAATTTGTTATCTATTTTCACAGATTTCGTGGAAATAGAATAAGTGCTATTGTATCATACTTTCCCTCCGGAATCCCATCTTGCTCCAGTCATGAATAATAATTGGCCAGGATTTTACATCGGGGAAAAAATCCCACGCTCCATAACTATTGTATTGCCTGAAACTTTCTCCATAAGTAGCAAAGATTCCGAATTCCTGTCCTTTGCGAGGGAAACAAAGCTCGGCAGGATGAAGCGGAGTGCTGTCACCGTCAGGCTCAAAGCAAAGCTCGGATTCGCTTATGTAAACTGTGCCCGGGATAGTATATGATTCGTTGAGAGTATCGCCATGCTTTTGACAAGACGCAGAAAATGAAAGTACGGTCTCCGGCTGATCAGCAAATAGCTTAGATATTTCGGCCTGCTGCCAGCGATGCCACAAGACGGGATTAGCAAAAATCGGACCCTCCTTTATTTTGGTGAAGAACCCGGTCAGGCTCAACTCAATTTCCCAATAACATTGCCCGCAGCGCAAAGTCTTACCTGTACTTACGATAGCTTGCATTCTTTTGCATGATGGACAGTGATGAAGAATGTTCTCCAATCCCGCAGCAGGTGCAGGAGTTAGATATTTTCCAGGTTTACTCCGGGATAATTGATAACTATAGTCAGAGATATTAAGGGCTGCTTTTACTTTTTCATGAATCTCGTTAATATCCAGAGATTCAATCTCTTCAGCAGTTAATAGAATGTCGCTTTCGGCAACAATCTTTCCCGGTCTGACAAAACCTTCTGCCCAGCGCGGCCAGGCCAGGTAACAGCCGCTGCAACGCACAATGCCTACTGCTACTCCGGCTCTCTTAACCAAACGAGCGAATTGAGAATTCAAATATCCCGGTTCGCCATCAATTGAACGTTGCGCCTCGGGATAGATAAAGACCTTTCTGCCC
Source organism: Clostridiaceae bacterium (assembly GCA_012838475.1). Taxonomy (GTDB): domain Bacteria; phylum Bacillota; class Clostridia; order Saccharofermentanales; family DTU023; genus UBA1046. The sequence continues at coordinate 47,775 of DUPE01000195.1, read as the reverse complement.
GCCTTTAATGCCCTGACCAGGAGAAGAATAGTCCTCACATCGGGTTGGAATTGCTTCTTGGGAATAACCTGCATTAACTTAAGCAACAGTTTAGTCTTGTTGCTGTAGAGAAATTCACCGCTGACAAAATTTATTCTTTTATGTCCTGCAGCAACGATTGCGATAGGAATATCCAGATAGCTGGCATGATTGCCGATCATGATTAGCGCATCCTTATGTTTGCGCAGGGCAGGAGTTCTTTTATAGGAAGTGCGAAAAATCAACTTGGTCAGAACCCAAATGACAAAATAAAGAAGGGTATAAAAAATACCATTGGGCGCCTTCAATGTGTAAGGCTTAACTTCGTCCTTCGCATCTTTATCTCTGTTTACCATAAGGATATCCTATCTAATATTCGAAATCTTGTCACAATTCATTCTTAAGTTGCAGTTAATATAATTCCTAACAGAAGGAAGGATGTCAATGGCAAGATACTGTTTCTATTGTGGAAAACAACTAGACGATGGTGAAAAGTGTAACTGTCGCTCACAAGGTTACTATTCTACCTCTGGACATGCTGATACAGTTTTTGAGCAGTATAGTCAGCCTAAAGAGGATAAATCAGAGAGCTCCGCTAAAGAGGCAGACTCATCTGCAGATAAAGAATATTCAGATAATTTCCAAAGTCATACAGATCAGAAGCGGAAAAATCAACAAGCTAAGGGGCGCCCTTTCTTTTATCGCGATAATGCCCAAAGAAGAGCGCGCACAAGGCACAGAGTACCCGGTCTGAGTAGTTTAGCCAGTGTTGCCGGATGGATTCGGACCCCTGCTGACAAAATCCGTGAACAAGCACTTGACAGCAAAAAAAAGAAAGTACCCTCTGTGGCAATCACCATCAATTTGTTAATTCTAATGTTGTGGTTTTCCCTCTTCTACTATCGCATTTCTCTGCACTATCATGCCTTAAATGAAAATATTACAGGAGCCAACAGTTCCGGGATGTTGGTCTATTCTCTGGCGATATCTGTGTTGCTGTGTTTTTTGGAGAGCTTTTTCATTTGGATTTTGCTGAGATTAATGGAACGACTCCAAGTGACTCTTATTGATGTTCTACGTTTGAGCCGACCGGCCTATGTTTATCTGGCCTTGTTCGTAATCCTCGCGATCGGTACAGTTGTGGCTGTACCTCTTGCCAGCCTGGCCATGGTAATGTGCGGCTTCATGTTTGCCATCTACGTTCATATCCGCAGCATCTGCCACGTATACAATCTTAGCGGCAATAGCCAAATTCGTCTGATGGTTTTTGCTATTATATTTTTTGCTGCCTCATTTACTTTTGTCGAACAATTGATACCGGTCCTGATCAAAATTGCTCCAACAATCCCTGCCGGTACCATTAGCTAACTGTAGATCCAGATGCTTTCATTATGCTGTCGCGGTAACATCTACGCTATGCTTAGCGAAGATGCAGAATCTAGGGGGCTGCTTTCGTTATTCTGGCGTGATCAGAGATATCACCGTTGCAATAATACTCATAATAGAAAACGCGGCAACCTAAGCTGCCGCGTCTGTGTTTTCTATAACACTCTGCTGATACGTGTTGAGTGTTTTTCTTGTGGAGCTTCTTATCTGAAGGTACTATCTTTCTCGAGTACGCTTTCCTCTGGCGTGCTTTTTCTGAAACTATTGCCTTCACTTCGGCGTTCTTTGTTCTATTATACTCCGAACGCTATCTCTTCTTCAGGTGAGATTTATTCCTGCGTGTCTTTTCCGGGAATGCTATCTTCTTCCGCCGTACTCTCTTCAGTTGCGTTTTCTTCAGGAGTGCTCCCTTCCGGTGTGCTGTCAATTTTCGAGACGCTTTCTGCTGAACTTTCTTCTTCGTCAGGTTCTGAAGAAGAACCCGTGGCGAGATCTTTGTTAAGTCGGCGAATTACAATCTTATCGTCTTCAACATCAACCAAAGCTGCCTCTCCGGCTTTGACTACGCCATCGAGAAGTGCTTCAGAGAAACCATCCTCGACGACTGACTGAATGAGGCGGCGCAGCGGCCTGGCACCGTATTGGGGCTGGTGACCATTTTTGGCCAGCCACTTCTTTGCCGCAGGCGTAACCTCGGTGTGAATACCCAGATCAGCTATTCTGGCCACTAAATCTGCCAACATAATGTCGACAATCTTTTCAATAGCTTCTTCGTCAAGCATATTGAAGAATACTATGCTGTCCACTCTATTGAGGAACTCTGGCTGAAAGGTCTTTCTCAACTCTTCCATGACCAGCTCTTTTGCTTCCTTGTAGGTCTTGCCCCCGTACATCGGCGCTGATCTCTCTTCACCATCTTCGACAGGCATGCCAAATCCAATTCTGCGGCCTTCAGCACCGGTAAGCATTCTGGCTCCAATGTTGGAGGTCATAATCACAATTGTGTTTCTGAAGTTCACAGTACGTCCCTGACTGTCGGTAAGGCGTCCATCCTCGAGGATCTGAAGCAAAGCGTTAAAGACATCGGGGTGAGCCTTTTCGATCTCGTCAAATAACACTACTGAGTAAGGCTGGCGTCGGACTTTCTCGGTCAATTGACCGCCTTCGTCATAACCGACATAACCGGGAGGAGAACCGATAAGTTTTGAGACATCAAATTTCTCCATATATTCGGACATGTCCAGTCTGATCATGCTGTCTTCTGAGCCAAACATAACTTCAGCCAGTGCTTTGGCAAGCTCGGTCTTTCCTACTCCTGTAGTACCCAGGAAAATGAAGCTACCGGTTGGCCGGTTGGGATCCTTAAGGCCAAGTCTGCCTCGTCTGATGGCTTTAGCTACTTCGTTTACTGCTTCCGACTGACCGATTACTCTTTTTTCCAGCTCGGATTCGAGATTTTTGAGCTTTTCTTGCTCAGTTTCAGTTAGTCTGGTCACAGGAATGCCTGTCCAACTGGAAACGATTCCCGCTATAAGGTCACCATGAAGAACCGGCCAATCACCACGTTCTTTTTTCTGTGGCTCTTTCTTGAGCTTGTCCATCTGCTCTCTAAGCTCGTCTTCATGTTGTTTCAGCTCAGCGGCTTTCTCAAACTCTTCCTCTTCAACTGCCCTTTGTTTCTTGTCCAACAGCTGTAAGAGTTTGGACTCGGTTTCTTTTAGGCCAGACAGATCCGGAGATTGAGTAAGTCTCAGCTTGGCTGCCGCCTCGTCAATCAGGTCAATCGCTTTATCAGGCAGGTAACGGTCCTGAATATAACGCGTGGAAAGCTTAACAGCTTCTTCTATGGCTTCATCAGAAATTCTGACCTGATGATGCTCCTCATAATGAGGTCTAAGCCCGTAGAGGATTTGTACTGATTCTTCTTCGCTGGGTTCCTCCACCATAATTGGCTGAAAACGTCTCTCCAGAGCTGAGTCCTTCTCAATATATTTCCGATATTCGTCAATTGTGGTGGCACCAATAACTTGCATTTCACCTCTGGCCAAAAGAGGTTTAAGGATATTGGAAGCGTCAATTGAGCCTTCCGAAGCTCCCGCCCCCACAATAGTATGGAGCTCGTCAAAGAAGAGAATGACATCACCTTCCGTTACCGCCTCATCAATGCCCTTTTTAAGTCTTTCTTCGAACTCGCCTCTATATTTCGCACCTGCCAACATTCCGGTCAGATCAACTGAAACCAGACGCTTACCCATAAGCGGCTCCGGCACGTCACCACTGATAATTTTTTGGGCAAGACCTTCTGCAATAGCGGTCTTACCAACTCCAGGCTCACCAATCAAAACCGGATTATTCTTCGTGCGACGGCAAAGAATCTGCTCAGCGCGTATTATCTCTTCGTTACGGCCAATTATCGGGTCGAATTTGCCCTCTTTTGCCATCTCTGTAAGATCACGGCTGAATTTGTCCAGTGTAGGCGTGTTGCTCTTTGCCTTAGCAGTGCCGGCCGGTGTTACATCTGAAGTTCGCGATGACATCCCGGGCATCACGCCGGGAATCGCCTGTCCGGCTTCTTCAGATTCGGGTGACAGAGGTTCTTCTCTGGTTGCCAAGATCTGAGCCAAATTCTGATATAGTTCGCGGCTGGAAATACCGGCAGCCTGTAAAATACGTACTGCGACACTGCCGCCTTCACGCAAAATAGCGAGCAAGAGATACTCAGGCTCAATTACATTTGACCTTCTAGACTGAGCCTCGCGGGCAGCCAGATTAATTACCTGCCTGGTACGAGGTGTCATCATATTTATAAGTGTATTGCCATCCATATTATCCGGCATCTCAACTTCGACAGGCTCACGCTGCGCCAGCTGTGAAAGGTTCATCTCTATCTGGTCTGCGGCAAGACCTGCCTCCTGTAGCACAGATGCCGCCAGACCATCCTCTTCCATTATTCCTGATAGAATGTGTTCTGATCCTATGTAATCGAGGTTATAGGATTTAGCCTTACTCCAAGCAAAACCCAACACGGTGCCTGCCCTTCTGGAAAAACTAATCATCATATTTATCACCTTCTTATTTTAATTTTTTGCGGACTCAGAAATAGCACAACACTGACTAACGGTCCGCTGAATATGAAATCCCTGATTTTCAGGTATTATCTGGTGCGACGGTCCGGGCCTTTCAGCTCTTCTCTTATCAGCCTGGCGCGACTCTCGTCGAGCTCACAGTCAATCAATGCTTTTCCGCAGATCTGTTGCAAACTGGCATTGCCAATATTTGTGTCCAGTCGGTTTAAAGATACCAGCGATAAACCCTCACTAATAAGTCCCAGACTTAAACCAAGCCTCAGATCAGCCAATAGATTTACCGCTTCTTCGTAACTAATGCGCCTGGCATTTTCTAAAATACCGCGTGAACGAAAAACCTTATCTTCGAGCCCTAATTTATCTGCCTGCAGGAGCTTGATGCGCGATTCCTCTTCCTTTTCTATAAGGTTATCCACCAAATGCTGTAGATCACGGAGGATTTCTTCTTCAGACAATCCCAAGGTAAGCTGGTTAGAAATCTGGATCCTGTATCCCATAATCTTACTGCCTTCACCACTGCTACCACGAACTGCATACCCGGCCTTGCCTAATATGTCGGTCATATAACGCATCCGATCTGTCCTGATCAGCCCAGGCAGGAACAGCATCACAGAAGCTCTTAATCCGGTACCGGTATTGGTCGGGCAAGCTGTAAGAAAGCCGTAATCATCACTCCAGGCCATGGGTATCTTCTCTTCCAGATTAAAGGTCAAATTAGTGGCTTCTTTATACGCTTTTGCCAAATCAAGGCCGGCAGACATGGCTTGAACTCTGATATGGTCTTCTTCAAGAATCATCATGCTCAAGTTCTCAGCTTTGTTAATAATTAAAGTCTTGCCACACCCCGGTTCCAGCATACGTTTGGAGAGCAGATGTTTCTCAGCCAGAGCGAGTTTTTGCATCTTGCCCAATTCCTCTAGTCTGACTATGCTCCAATTGGTGCGCGGCTTACTCATGTCAAGACTAAGAAAGGTATTCTCAATCAGTTTTTCCGCTTCGCTTTCCTGCACCGGATTCATCCGGTTAGGAAAAGGCATTTCCTGGAGGTTGCGGGCAATACGAACACGAGTCGATAATACTGTTTCTTGCTTAGGTCCGTTCTCAATATACCAAGCCATATCTCCCTCCTACGCCTCTAAACCTTGAATCTGGTCTCTAAGCTGAGCCGCTCTGTGATAATCCTCAGCTTCCACTGCCTGTGACAGTTCCATTTTCAGGACAGATAATTTATCTTTAGGTTCAGCTGCCTTGGCACTGATACCTTCTATGTCCTTCTGATTCTTATTGTTCACATCCTCTGAGGAGCTCTCAGTATTGGCTGCCAAGCCCGGTCTGTGTCCAATGTGTCTTGTATCTCTTTGCACACGCTTCAAGACTTGCTCCAACCATGGTTTGAAAGTCTCATAGCAGGCTGCGCATCCTAAAAGTCCTGTCTTTCTAAAATCTTCATAGCGTTGACCACAAACAGGACAAGCTTTTGTCTGTCTATGCAGTTGACCCTGCTCTCTGTCAAAATCTAAGCCAAACATTGCCGGTGTCAAATGATCGCTGCTCGGCCAGCTTGGACTGAAGAACGAATCAAACAGGGAGGGCAGCGCACCACCTACTGTTTGCATTTTAGCAGCACAGGTGGGACAGAGATTGAGGTCGATTGTTTCGCCATTGCGTGTCAGACGCATTTGGATACTGGCATCATTGACATTGCATTGATCACATATCATAGCTAGACCCTCCTATACCAAAGTGGCCAGCACAGCTAACGTGTTTTGCAACACCTGGCTGCGCACCTGATCTGCCAGCTGTCTGTCTACTTTCCTGTAGGCCAGATCAGACATTGCAGCTTTAAAGACTTCCGCCATAGGCTCATCAATCAATTCTGACCGCAGCAAGCCGGAGATAATTTGACAAGCTTGCTGCTGGGAGTTTGACTCCGGCATCTCCTGAACAAGATGCAAGATCGCACGAGCGGGAGAAGATGTATTAATTCTTCTGATCGTAATAGAACCGCCCCCGCCGCGTCTGCTCTCAACCACATAACCGTGACTGCTGGTAAAGCGCGTGCTAAGCACATAACTAATCTGTGAAGGCACCACACTGATTTCCTCTGCAAGTCTATTGCGCGAGATTTCTACCGTGCCATCATGCCGGTCAAGTAAATCATCTATCATTCGCTCAATGCGGTCACTAATATTTGACATTCTTCTATCCTCATTCCGCTACAATACTATCTATAATATTTCTCCCAGATCCCTGCCTAAGTCCTGCTTTATCCCTGCATAATCCATCTCGTCTTCTTAACTGAATCATATAGCCTAGGGTAAGAAAAAGGGGGGGATTTAGACTTTGACTATCTTTGTCCTCAATGATAACAATTCGCTCTGTGAATGTCAAATTAATATGTCAAATCGCTTAGAATTGTTGACTTATGGCAGCGCGCAAATTTTTCTGCTAATAATAACGATCAATTGTGATAAGACAGCTTATACCCGGATTCTCAGCTTTGATTCGCTTCTGCAAATCATGTTTGATGCTTTCTTCTTCGTGAGGATAATCACCGGGTACTTCCAAATCAAAAAGGATTATGTTGCCTTCTTCGCTACGCATAAGTCTAAAGTCATGCAGACGGAAATCCGAGGAGACAGCAATAATCGTCTTGCCAATCTTCTCTCTGTAGTCGTCCAACTGAGGATCATCGGTAAGCACAGGATCCAGATGGATTATAAGGTGAACACCACTGCCGGCGAAAACATCTCTTTCAATCCGGTCGATCAGTTCGTGACTGTCCATAGACTCCAGGTTGGCGTCGATCTCAACATGTACTGAGGCGAACATCTTGCCAGGTCCATAGTCATGTATTAGAAGATCATGCATCCCAAAAACTTCAGGATAAGAAAGAATCTTATCTTCCAGCGCCTTTACCAAATCTTCCGGGGGAGCTCCTCCGAGCAGAGAAGTGGCGGTCTCCCGCAAAATATTGAAGCCGGACCAAAAAATGAACAATGAGACCAGCAGTCCGATCCAGCCATCCAGCATTAATCCGCTGAAATGGGCAATCAACGTACCTACCAGGACCGAAGCAGTAGTTATCGCATCTCCGAGGCTGTCCACGGAGGTAGCTCGAAAGACCTGCGAGTCGATCAGCTTTCCCGTTTGTCTGTAGCTTTGCCACTGCCACAGCTTGATCAGAATCGAGAGGATAAGAATTACGACCACAAGATAATCCAACGCGATTTGCTGAGGATTGATTACTCTTCCTATGGAAGTTTTGAACAGTTCCCAGGCGACTAGAATAATGATCAAGGCGACAAGTGATGAGGCAATGTACTCAAAGCGGGCGTGTCCATAGGGATGCTTTTTATCCGGAGGTTTGGCGGATAGCTTAAAGGAGACAAGCGCAACTACTGAGGCAATCGAATCCGTAGCATTGTTCCAGGCATCTGATGTAATAGCGATACTGCCTGTGATGGTTCCGGCAATAAACTTAATTGCCGACAAGAGGAGGTTACTGGCAATACCGAGGCTGGACATCAGCCTGCCATAGTCCTGTCTAACTTTTGTGTCTTCGACCTGTTCATGATTCTTAATTAAAATTTTTGCCAGCCTGATTATCACAACCATTATCCTCTGGTGCTGAGACGATCCAACAGGCGGGCGACTCGAGACAAAGGAAGTCCCATCACATTATAGTAGTCACCCTTGATACCTGAAATAAAGACAGCACCGTGGTCTTGAATCCCGTAAGCTCCGGCCTTATCCATAGGCACACCACTGGTCACGTATTCTTTGATCCTTGCTTCCAGAGGAGCGTCTAAAGGAAAAAATGTTACCTCCGTGGTATTTACAAAGCTGTCTTCCCAGCTCAGTACGCCGTCAGGCGAAACCGTCAGGAGGGTTACCCCTGTATGGACTAAATGAGTTTTGCCGGCGAGGTTGCGCAACATAGTCTCAGCCACTTCTAAGTCGCACGGTTTTCCGAGTATCTCTTCTTTCAGACAAACTATAGTGTCTGCTCCCAGGATGACGTACTGATGCTTATCGCCCTCAGCAATAAAGTCCGGTAATTTGCTTAACTTTTGGACCGGACAGATATCCAAAGGTGCGTGAGCCGGAAGGAGGGCCTCAGCCTTGGCCAGTGCGAGGCGCTTTACCAATTCGAAATGGAGAGCTGTTGCAGGCAATGAAGAGTATTCCTTCAATACCTGCTCTTGAATGCTTTCTTCATCAACTGCCTCAGTCAGTGTCTGAAAAGAATAGCCACTGAGAGTTAGCAGCTCACGACGTCGGGGTGAATTGCTGGCTAAGATAATTTTCATGTCCCTATTATACCTGTAGAAGGCAATTAAAAAACAGGTGAATCGCATGGATCGCAGCGTTGTCTCAATGCATCGCAAGTGAATAGTAACGCAGTCTAATTGCACTGCAGACAAAGCGCAATCGGACATTCGCTGGATACTTGACGCTTCCAGACGAAAGAAACATTTGATCGGCTCGCAATTCCGTATGATAATGAATATGTAGCAGTTCCGTATAATGTACATTAGCGTAATATATTCGGGCTGATGGTCAGATGAACTATAAGATGGCGAAAATGTCCGCGGCATGACCATCGAGCCGATCAGATTGGCAGGGAGTGCAGATATGCCGGAGAAAAGAAAAATCGAAGTCTGGTCGCATCGAGGCGTCAGGACGGAAAGTGCAGAAAACACTCTGCCTGCCTTTATAAAAGCGATCGAAACAGGTGTAGATGGGATTGAGCTGGATGTACAACGCAGTCTGGATGGCGAGCTGGTAGTAACACATGATGAGAATCTTTTGCGCGTGGCAGGCAAAGACATTTTCGTCAATCAGAGCAACTGGTCTCAGCTCAAGGGAGTAAATGTATCAATGACACATGGCGGTATCGAAAGGATGCCCCTGCTGAAGGAAGTACTGGAACTGCTGGAGCCTACCAATCTCCGTCTAAACATTGAACTTAAGAACGGCGTCTTTGACTATCCGGATCTGGAAGCAGATGTGATCAATTTGACCAGTCAAAGCAAGATGGAAGAGCGCATTTTGTATTCGTCATTTAATACTGAGAGTGTCTTCAAATTGACCAAGCTTACCGATCCTGATCGCTGTGCGCTTTTACTTGCTTATCCGCTGACAAGGCCGGTCTGGCTAACCAGGAATCTTGGACTCTGCGCCTTAAATCCACACTATCGGATTCTGAAAATCCCGGGCTATACTTCTTTGTGCCGCCGCAATAATATTCAAGTGGTGACCTGGACGGTGAACGAGAAAAAGGATATCGCACAGATGATCCGAAAGAAGCCGCACGTTATCATCTCAGATTATCCCGCTTTAGTACTTTCCATGCTATGAGCCTTCCGGCGGTCAAAATCAGCTCGCCTTAGTAGCGGCTTTCTCTGCAGCAGCCAAAATCAGCTCGCCTTAGTAGCGGCTTTCTCTGCGGTAGCCAAAATCAGCTCGCCTTAGCAGCGACTTTCTCTGCGGCAGTCAAAATCAGCTCGCCTTAGTAGCGGCTTTCTCTTCGGCAGCCAAGAAAAGTTGTCTGATTCTTGTAGCCATATCTTTATGCGCTCTGGCTGCTTGCTGAAAAATAATTTGTGGCTTATGACCGGCTTGAAACTGTAAGTGATTCTTCTCTTTCTCCACGGCCATGATGCGGGAGACAAGATCCATATCCGATCTGCCATCTTCAGTAAAACTGAATATTACATCATGCCCTCGAACTGAAACTCTTGAGAAACCGGCACGTCCGGCGAAAGATCTGATATAGGCAATATCACAGAGGGTCAGCGCTTCTACAGGCAAGTCACCGTAGCGGTCAGTCAACTCATCCAGCACATCCCGGTAACAAGCAGCTGTCTCAAGCTCAGCGATCCTCCGGTACATATCAATCCTTTGTCCGTTGTCACGGATGTAACGCTCGGACAAGAAGGCGTCAACTTCAAGTTCAACCAGAGCATGAGCAGGCGCGGGCTCGGTCTCCACCCCGGTCAGCACTTTGACGGCTTCGTCCATCATTTTGCAATATAGGTCGTAGCCGACAGCACCCAGATTGCCGCTTTGCTCTGCGCCGAGCAGATTTCCTGCACCGCGCACCTCGAGGTCGCGCAAGGCAATCTTAAAGCCTGAGCCCAACTCAGTATAGTCGCGAATAGCCACCAGGCGTTTCTCTGCGGTCTCAGTCAGAACTTTGTCTTGAGGATAGGTGATGTAGGCATATGCCTGTCTCTCGGAACGTCCAACTCTGCCTCTGATCTGGTATAGCTGTGCCATGCCCAGTCTGTCCGCATTTTCAACCACGATGGTATTGACATTAGGCATGTCAATACCTGATTCGATGATTGTTGTGCATACTAAAACGTCGTAATCACCTGCGATGAAATCCGAGATCACCTGCTCGAGGTGGTGTTCCGACATCTTGCCATGCGCAGTCACAATGCGCACGCCGGGCAGTAACTCCCGCAGTCCGGCTGCTCTATCTTCGATCTTATACGTATTGTTAAACAAATAGAAGCTCTGGCCGCCACGGCCGGTCTCGCGTAAAATAGCCTCGACAGCTACATTTTCATCGTATTCCATCACATATGTCTGAATCGGACGACGGTCCTCCGGACCTTCCTCCAACAACGAAATATCCCTGATGCCGGAAAGCGACATATGCAAAGTACGGGGAATAGGTGTCGCAGTCAAACTCAGCACATCCAAAGCCGGATAGCGCTCCTTAATCAGTTCCTTATGATCGACACCAAAACGCTGCTCTTCATCAATAACCAGAAGACCCAGGTCAGAAAAGACTACATCCTGCGACAGCAGTCTGTGCGTTCCAATAATTATGTCAACTTTGCCTTTCCGTAGATCTTCCAAAGTTTTCTTTTGCTCTTGTTCAGGGACAAAGCGGCTAAGCATTCTGATATTGGCGGGCAAGTCTCCCATCCTCTCACAGAGCTTATTGTAATGCTGCTGAGTCAACACAGTCGTAGGTGCCAGCAAAGCTGCCTGTTTGTTATCCATAATGCATTTGAAGAGCGCACGGAAACAAACTTCCGTCTTACCAAAACCGACATCTCCGCAGAGTAGACGTTCCATCACATGCGGCTCTTCCATGTCGTGTTTAATCTCCGCGATTACCCGCAGTTGATCCTCTGTCTCTTCAAAGGGAAAAGCCTCTTCAAACTCCCGCTGCCAAACAGTATCCGGAGAGAAAGCATAACCCTTGATCTGCCTCCTCTTTGCATAAAGAGCTACCAAGTCGGTCGCCAGCCTCTTGATCGACTCGCGAGCCTTAGTCTTCTGACGCTCCCATTCCGTACCGCCCAACTTTGACAAACGCGGCTTTCGTTCATCTGTGCTGATATATTTGCGGATTTGGTCGAGGGCATCTACCGGAATATACAGATCTCCGTCCGCATATTGTAAATGCAGATAATCGCGCTCGCCGCTCGACGACCTGATCTTCTTCAGATTCCTGTATTTGGCAATGCCGTGATCCTCATGCACTACCAGCTCTCCCGGCTCCAGATCGGAAAACAAGCTGATAACCTGACCGCCGCCGTACTTTCTCCTTCTGGCAGGCTTATCGATACCAAAGAGATCTTGCGACCCTAGAACCGAAATTCTGCCCTCCGGCCAGAAGAATCCTTGGATTAAGGTTTCTTGCGAGGCAAAGGCATGATAGAGATTGTGTTGTCGAAGGCGCTTATCCAATTGTTCCCTGCGACTGGCCGAGCCGGCAAACAACGCTGTCTCATGCCCCGCATCTCGCCAAGAAGCAAGATCGATGTAGAGGTTTTCCTCACGTCCTTTGTAATGATCTTGCACCCTGCCGCCCAATTTTAACTTTTTAGCTCCAGGCAGGCCGTTGCCCGCAGAATCAATCTGAGCCATTGAGATAAAGCTGCCACGCTGATCAATTCGGCGTCTAACTGTAGAAGGATTCCCCCGGGCTGCTTCCGTGAGTGGCAGAGCATGGCTATTCTCAATATTTGCAGCCAATTCCTGAATCCAGCTAGCGTGTTCAGCATCCAACAGCTTGCTGAACTTCGCCATTTCATCCAGCCAGAAACGGGTCGCCGATGAGGCGTAATCGAAGATACAGGCACTGTCCGGATAAATCAAAGGCAGCCAGCGGTCCAGCGCTGCAAAAGGAATCTGCCCCTGCAGTCTCTCCGCGTCTCTCGAGCCTAAAAGCCGCAAACGCTCATAATCCGACCTCGAACCACCCTGTTGCAAAGCAGAACGAGCCGCTTCCTCCCCGGCATCTCTAATCTCAGCAGCGAGCTGGTCTATTCGGTTTTCCTCCAGGATCAATTCTCTCGCGGGCGGGATAACAAAGCTTTTGACAGTACCCGTGGAACGCTGAGTTTCCAAATCAATCAGGCGGAGGTCATCAATTTCAATATCGAAGAAGGAAACGCGCAAACCGATAGGCGGTAATTCAGCTGCTGCCGAAGTGATGATAATATCTATCACGTCCCCATGTCTGGCAAACTGACCGGATTGATCTGCCAGCTTAGCCTTTTCATAACCGGCTGCAGCCAGACGCTTGCTCAACTCTTCAGGGGCAATAATGTCTCCTTGCGCCAGTTCAATTTCCGCCTTGCCGTAAACCTCCGGAGAAGGCAACTTGTTCAAAAGAGAAGCAGCGGAAACGACCAAGGCCTTGTAATCTCCGGAACGAATGCGCTGCAAAATTGCTAGACGGCGCCGCTCCTGATCCCTGGATGCCGCTTTGGCGTCCAACAGGTGGAGATCGCGTGAACTAAAGACAAAGACGCCGTCACCCAGAAATGCTCTAAGCTCCTGAGCAGCCAAACGAGCACGCAACTCATCCGCGACCAGCACCCAGAAAGGAGACCTTTCCTCCTCATATACCAGAGCTTGCAAATAAGACTTTTGCGGGTCGGATGGTCCAATCAAATTAACCGCTTTATGAGCGGGGATAGAAATTCCCTCATCATTCTTGCTGCGGGATATGGCAGATAAGAAGTCGCTAAAGGCGCGGTCTGTCATGGCTTTTTCCAGCCACAGATCCAAAGGCGGTGAAGAGTCCAAATCATGCCTATGCTTAGCCTGCAGACGTTCTGGCGGCTGTTGCTCCGGCTGCTGCATATTTACTTGCTGCGGTGAGACTATCTTGGGACTGTCTATTCGCGAGTTCTCTTGCCGCGATAGGATGTTATCTGATCTCTCTTTACTTGTCATAGTATATCAAGCAATCTCGTATTCCTTTAATTATAGAGGCTCTGAGCAAATTCCGGTCCTGAGCTGAGTAGTGCTTCCAAACATAAAGCGGTATCTTGAAGCGCCTTTTCAACAATCTTTCTTTGCGAGGAAGGGATGGCTGCCAGCACAATATCTACCATATCCCCAGTCGGTCTGGGTCCCATACCGATTTTAATACGACAAAAGTCCTCAGTACCCAGATGAGAAATGATGGATTTCATACCCTTGTGAGTGCCGGCACTCCCTTGGCTGCGTAGTCTGATCCTGCCTACATCGATGTCGATATCGTCATACAAAACAACTATTTTCTCCGGCAAAACTTTAAAAAATCTGCCGGCCTCAGCCACACTTAGTCCGCTGTTATTCATGTAGGTAAGAGGCTTCAACAAAATAACACACTCCCCCTTGATCGTTCCCTCTCCGGTCATACCTTGAAAACGCAGACGGCCCATCTTGATATCATTACGTTGCGCAATTATGTCCAAAGCCATGAAACCCAGATTGTGCCAGCTCTTCTCGTATTGTGTGCCGGGATTACCCAGACCCACTATTAACCAGCGGTCTGATGAGTCATCCCCTCTGTCAATCCTGCGTTCCGGGGATCTGTCCCTTCTCTTGATCTTTCGCTGCCACCAGGACATTTCTATCTCCTTCTCAGAACCCAGTTATCTTTGATCTCCGGTGTCTGTCGTCCAATGGCAAGAGCGTTCTTGGGAACATCTCTGGTCACAACAGTTCCCGCTGCCACATAGCTGTTATTTCCCAGCGTAACCGGAGCAATCAGACAGGATTGGCTGCCGATGAAGCAATGATTGCCGACAATGATTCTATTATCCAGATCGCCTTCATTATAAGCAAAAGAAACCTGGCTGCCGACAGTCACGCCTTCGCCCAGCTCCGCTTGATTAAGTGAAACCTGATTATGAATCAGGCAGTCAGCTCCCAGGCGCGAATTATTGATATCAACATTGCTGCCAATAACACAATTCTCGGCAATCTCTGCCCCGTCAGTCAGATTAGCCCAGGGCCCGATCTGACAGTTCTTGTCTATCGAGGCCTGCCTGGCTTCTGACTGAGTGAGTGTAGAATGGTCGCCTATGTAAGTGAAACTTAAGTTTGTATTTGGACCGATAGTACAGTTCTTACCAATCACACAACTGTTATGAATTCTACATCCGGGCAAAATGATAGTATCCTCACCGATGACCACATCATCGTCCACCCAGGTTGTCTGCGGATCCAGAATTGTCACGCCATCATTCATGATGCGCTCCAAAACGCGATTATTTAATTCCCGTGAAGCGATAGAAAGGTCGCGGCGACTTCGAATCTTGAAAAAATCGACAGGGTCTATGCTTAGAGTACCAACGCGAACACCCTGTCTGGACAAGATATCAATTACATCGGTAAGAGGAAAGCGCCCCGAATCTTGCTCCTCCCGTTCTTCAATCCGGTTCATCGCCTGATACAAAAGCTCAGTATCAAAGCAATAAATACCACTGTTTACCTCTGAGATCTTTTTAGTTTTCGCATCGCTTTCCAGCTCTTCCACAATCGCGATCAGATCGCCAGCATCATTGCGGACAATGCGCCCATATCCGGCAGGATCTTCAACTTCCGCAGTGAGGACGAGTGCTCCCCAACTACCCTGTTCAAAGCTCCTAATCAGGCCTGACAATGTCTCTGCTCTTACCAGAGGGGTATCTCCGGCCATGACTACAGTAGCGCCTTTTCTCTCATACAAAAACGGTTCTGCCTGAGTCACGGCGTGACCGGTGCCCAGAGGGATTTCTTGTAAAGCGAAAGCGACAGATTCTCCCAGTTCTTCGCGCACCTTTTCCTGTCTATAGCTGACTATATACATCTGATCATGGATGCCCGCCTGATCAAGCGCTTTTTTCACCCAGCTGACCACAGGCTTGCCAGCAGCGGCAAGCATCACCTTGGTATCTGCTGTGCGCATCCTGTCGTCTTCCGAAGCAGCCAAAATAATGGCACAGGTTTCCATATGTCCTCCAAATTATCCACATGCGTCCAGCTCTACATCTTGCCTGACATAGAGAAAGAGTAATCTGCATAATGCATTTATGCCAGAAACTAATCCATTTGCTATTTTCGGTAATCAGTTCTGGTATATCTCAATTTGATTATAGCACGCCATGATAACAGCCAAGGGAGTAATTATCCACCCCGCACTCAGTCTATCGTGCCTAATCACGTCTGGAAACATCTGATCTGTTTTTTAATGAAAAGAAGCAGGTTCTCTGTCACAACCAATTACACCTGGAAATATACGGCCTTTCGGTTAACAGCAAGAAGCAGACCCTCTGTCACAGCTAATCACGCCTAAGAATTACTATTTATTTGTGATAAGGTTCGTTGCTTGCGATGCGGAAAGCGCGATAACACTGCTCCAACAGTATCAGTCTGGTCATCTGATGCGTAAAAGTCATATCCGAAAGAGAAAGTGAATAATCCGCTCTCTCCAAAATGGCAGGATCGAGGCCGGTAGCACCGCCAATCACAAAGGAGATCTCACTTCCTCCCAGCTCAAACCACTTAGGCAGCAACAGCGCCAGCTCTTCAGAACTGTGTTTCCTGCCGCTTTGATCCAGCGCTATAACATAAGAACGATCTTTAAGTCTGGACAAGATAGCCTTGCCTTCGCGCACCCTCGCAACTGCAGGAGAGAGCTGATCAGGAGAATCAGCGACTTCAACTAATTCCACTGATGAATAACGCTTCAACCTCTTGACGTACTCATCAAGGCCGGCCCGCAGCCACTTCTCTCTTACTTTTCCAGGTGATATTACAGAAATTTTCATATGAAGGCGCTAAGCTTTCCGTCCCGCGGCTGTTCCCGGGTCATCCTTGCCGCCGCAGAGGACACTTTTTGCAAGCTTTCCGTTCCGCTGTTTGTTCGGGCATCAAGTCTTATCAGGGAACGGTAATCAAATCCGGTAGCAGAACCAAAACGCGCTTAAGATCAAATCGGTCAGCAGAACCCAATAGAATCAGTGTGATATCCGTCACATGGCGTCAAGCCATAACACCATCCAATCAGACTGGAGAACTCAATAGAACTAATGCCCAATCAGACTGCAGAACTGATATCGGCGGCATCCTCAGATACTGTAGCCGGTTGTTTCTTAATCGTGGCTCCCAAACCGCTCATCTTCTCCACGAAGTTTTCATAGCCGCGCTCGATCAAATCGACATTTGTGATTTCCGTAGTGCCATCGGCTACTAAACCTGCCATTACCATAGCAGCTCCTGCTCTCAGATCGTGGGCTCTAATAGTGGAGGCCAAAAGATCCGATTTACCGGTAACAAAGGCAGAGCGACCTTCTGTTACGATTTTAGCTCCCAACGAGCGGAGATCATCAATATATTGAAAACGATTGTTCCAGACATTCTCCGTAACTTTGCCGGTTCCTTCGGCCTGCGTAAGCAAGACCATAATCTGGGGCTGCATATCGGTGGGAAAGCCTGGGTGCGGTGAGGTAACAAAATTCGTAGCTGCCAGTTTACGTTCAGGCTCCATAAGGACCCTGATACTGTCTTCACCGGCAATAATGGTTACACCCATCTCTCTCAGCTTAGCGGAAATTGCTTCCAAATGGCTGGGAATCACATTCTCCAGGACAGCATCTCCTCTTGTCAGTGCCGTCATAGCCATATAGGTCCCTGCTTCGATTTGATCAGGGATGATAGCGTAACTGCCACTGCTCCTCAATGTATGACGACCATTGATGCGGATAATATCTGTACCGGCACCGTGAATACTTGCCCCCATGGCATTGAGAAAGTTCGCCATATCGACTACATGCGGCTCTTTGGCTGCATTATAAATGACAGTAGTACCCCTGGCCTTTACCGCGGCCAGAATCAGGTTGACTGTCGCCCCTACACTGACAATGTCCATAAAGATGTTTTTACCGAGCAGACGGTCCGCCGAACAGGTCACCACATCTTCGTCTACGACGATCTCGGCTCCCAACTGGCGAAAACCGTTCAGATGCATATCTATCGGTCTGCTGCCAAAATTACAACCTCCGGGCATTTTCAGACAGGCATGTCCAAACCTTCCCAGCAATGCTCCCAGAAGATAATATGAACCGCGCAGCTTGCTGACCGCATCAGTGGTAGCGGCAGTAACATTGATGGTTGTGCTGTCAATGAGTACGGTACCATCGGCAAGCAGCTCAACGCCGGCACCCAAAGACCTAAGTATGTCCAGTAAAGTAAGAATATCTTCAATCAAGGGGATGTTTTCAACATGGTATTTGCCGTCCAGCAAAACTGTCGCTGCCAAAATCGGCAGAGCAGCATTCTTAGAACCGCTTATCTTAATTTTTCCCTGCAGGCGACAACCGCCCTCAAGAATATATGAATTCACATTAACCTCATCTGAACCATTAAGGTCCCGACAAATGTTACCTGAAAACAATCAATTAAGCAAATCTTAGCTAATGTGCACCAAATCCTGTGATTGCGACTCAAAGCGAAACACAATTATGCATAATGTTTGTAGTTCATCAGGCTAAAGGCTGAAACTCTTACCCACAAGTAATTTTATTAACCCTCAACGCTGCTGCCGGTATTGATAACAGGGCTGGCTTCTCTGCTGCCGCAAAGGATAACCAGAAGATTTGAGGCCAAGGCTGCTTTACGGTCTTCAGACAGATCAACGATATTATCTGCATGCAGTCTGTCCATAGCCATCTCCACCATGCCTACAGCGCCTTCGACAATAAGCTTACGGGCATCGACAACAGCTCTGGCCTGCTGGCGCTGCAGCATGACAGCGGCGATTTCCGGAGCATAAGCCAGATAAGTAATACGAGCTTCAAGAATTTCCAAGCCGGCAAATTCAACCTTTTCTTGTATCTCGCCCTTAATGCGGCTAGCCACCTCCAGACTGGAGCCACGCAAACTACCTTCATCGGGCTCACCGTCTCCTGTCGTATCCACGTTTTCCGCCACATCATAAGGATAGATACGCACTACATTCCTTAAAGCACTGTCGCATTGAAGTGATAGATATTCCATGTAATTATCCACATTAAAAACAGCTTTTGCTGTATCTACAACACGCCACATCACAGCAATGCCCACTTCCACCGGATTGCCCAGAGCATCATTGACCTTCTGCTTAGCGTTATTCAGAGTCATAATCTTGAGGGAAATCTTCTTTGAGGTAAGCTCCACCTGTGTGCCTTCTGAGGAAGTTATCAATTTACTACTTTGCTTGTTAACATCAGCGCTCTGGCCCAGCTTAGTCTTGGCTGCAGGATTGAAAGACGTAGAAAAGGGATTAACGAAATAAAAACCAGGCTCCCTTATCGTTCCCGTGTACTTACCAAACAAGGTCAAAACTAAAGCTTCTTTTGGCTTCAATATCTTAAGACCCATGAAGGGTATCCAGCCAGCCATAAACCACACAATGCCGAAAACCAGGGACATGGCACCAATATTATTGCCATCCTCGATCAGAATGGCTCCCCCAATAATTGCTGCAAGAGCCAACAAATAAAGCAAAATGCCTATGATCAGCACAAGCATACCAGTTTTTGGTTTCAAGACTTTCTCTTCCATCTCATACCTCCGTAATGTTTTATGTATTTAAGTATTATCGTCTAATTAAATAGTAATGCTTCAACTGTATTAGTTGAGTAAATTTTCTGTGAATCGACGAGATTTGGCACATTCTGCTTTTGCCCCAAATCATGCAGTAAGCTAACATGCATTTAACGGGCACCTCCACATGCAATCCATACTCTAGATTTCAAATTGCAGTCAATACATCAGGAACAGACTAAATCTACAAACCAGATCTGAAATCACAGTAAAATCAGCGGGCGTTGCCCTGGACAATCTCAAAGACATGGTCATAGAGCTCAATGGTCTCGGGGAAAACGACATGACTGACCTGGATGACAGTGACACCCTCCAGCCCAAGCAGTCTTTTTTCAATTGACTTGGCTATCTCATCATCTAAACTGGCAAAAGCTTCATCCAGCAAAAGAATATCGCTTTGACGCAGCAGACTGCGGGCAATAGCTATGCGGGCTTTCTCCCCGCCTGAGATATTCCTGCCGTTATCGAAAATCATCTGCTCCAGACCACAAGGCTGCTTGGCCACAAAACCACTCAGACCGGCTGCTTCAATTGCCCCTTCAATCTCCGCTTCACTGTAATCCTTATACAAGGTCAGATTATTCCTCAGACTGTCCTCAAAAAGGAAAACATGCTGTTCCACATTGGCAATCTGTCGCAAATATTCTTCAATCTGAATAGTATCGAGATTGATATTGTCTATCAGCAGTTCCCCTGTATCGGGAGAAATATATTTGCGCAGCAATCGCAATATCGTAGACTTACCGCCGCCCGAAGGGCCTATCAACAGGTACTTCCTGCCTTTCTCAAACTTCAAATTAAGGCCTCTGAGCACCGGCGTCTCCTCATAGGCGAAGCTTACCTCGCGAAATTCTATGTTCTCAGCCAGGCAGGAGAAGGGCTCAGTCTCTTCCACCTCTTGCTCCAGAGGCTGCAACGATTCATCAATGCTCCGCCAGATCTGCCTCGCACCCTGAAAAAGCGGAATCCTCTCCATGGCTTCCGCTAAGGGCTGAATAATGGAACCAATGCTGTTGATTACCAGAACCACATAACCTGCACTTAAATAGCCCAGACCGGCCAGATAAATCACCAGCAGCATCGCTCCCAAAATGATGCTGTAGAGGAATAAATTCAGGACATAATCAATATTTGTCGCCACTTTATCTATGATATAGCCTTTCTGCTGTACGGAAGCACTCTTGCGGCCAAACTCAGCAGCGCTGCGTTTTTCCAGATTGCTACTCTTGACCAATCGAAAGGCTGTGAGTATTTCCCGAATGTACGAAGTATAGCCATGCAATAGCTTGCTGCGTTCCTCTTCGTGCTTTTGCAGCATTTTGCCTGTTACGTTTGCCACCAGAAGAAAGATCGCTGCCACCACCAGCAGGAGCAACAGGATCAAGATATTAATATAGGCAAGGACTGCCAGAGCGGTGAAAGCACGGATAAACTGAGTCGCTATTCGATAGCGTGCTTCAATGTCATTAGATTCTAAAGTATTGAAATCGTTACTTATGTGCGAATAGAAAACGCTGCTTCCCCGTTGATTAAAGCTGTGCAGATCCAATTTCAATACCTTATGAAGAAATTTTGTACGCATGCCCAGCATAGTGGATTTAATATAATGCGAAAATACGAAAATATTCAGCAGCTCCAACGGGATGACCAGGACAAAAATTATCACTATCACTAGCAAAGAATTACGCGCAGCTGCGTAATTGCCCGCTAGGGCCTGATCAACCAGGAACATCAGCATTACACTAATCGCCATATCAAGGCTGTTCACGATACCAAAGAGTAAGAGGGCAAAGGCAAATTGCGGACGCTGCTGACGTATGCCGCTACGCTCGGAATCGATGTTTTTTTCACGATGCCGTAGGCGAAGGCGCTTACTTCCCACTGCCGCCGCTTTATCAGACATTTGTCACCTCCCGGCCTGCCTCTGGCCAGTGTCTCTTGCCGCTGAAATAATAGTCCGAAGGATAAAGAGCCAGTTTACCCTGCTTTAGTTCAATCACACCATCATACCGGTCCGATACCCCGTCATAATAACGATGGGAAATCGCGACAACCGTCATGGGCAGATTGAGAATGCCCTGCTCTATTTCTCTGCCTAAGTTAGGATCAATAGCTGAAGTTATCTCATCTGCCAAGAGCAGACGTGAGCCCTTGATAATGGCTCTTGCTATAGAGATACGCTGTCTTTCACCGCCGGACAGATTGTGTCCGTTCTCAGTCAATTCGGTATCCAGACCCTGTTGCAGCTGCTTTGTCAATCCGCTCAAACCGGCAATCTGAACTGCCCGTTCTACTTCTATATCAGAGTATTTTTTGAACAAACAGATGTTCTCCCTGATAGTGGTCTCAAACAAATAAACGTCTTGCAAAATCAGTGCTGTTCCTTCATTAAAGCTTTCTTCATCGATGTCCCTAAATGATATCCCGCCGTAAGTAATTTCGCCTTCGTAATCACGGAAAGCGCCGGACAGCAGATTAAGGAGAGTAGTCTTGCCGGATCCTGAAACACCTTTAAGCAGATACTTGCCCCCACCCTGCAAGTGCAAATCAGCCTGTCTTAGAACAGGCTCTTGAGCATCTGCAAATTTATAAGTCAGATCAGTGAGGATGATATCTTGACTGAGCAGGTTCAGAGTGCTTCTCCGTTCAGCTTCAACAATTACTGCTTGTTGCTTATTCAAAAGTATTTTGGCACCTGCTGCTTCTACATTGGCGCTTGCTGCTTCTCTTTCTGCCAGTACTGTTTCATCTCCGGGAGACTCGATTAATGTCTGAAAGATTTTATTAGATGCGATTAGTCGATTGCGCATATCAAATAGGCTTATCAGGGGCCAGGCGATATTACCCTGCAGCTGCAGCAAGAGCGCGGCGATCGCCAGAGACATCTTACCTTGAGCCATCATAATGCCAACGTAAGCGACAGTGACTAAGGTCATCAATGTACTGGTTTTAGACAAAACCAGCTCCTGCAGTTGCTGTAGAAAGCGTCCTCTATATTTGGCTTCTTCCAACTGCAGAGATTGTGCGTCAGTATCCTCCTTAAAATGTTCTTCCACTCGATTCAGGCGAATAATCTCCAGACCGGAGAAAAAATTTCCTATTTTGAGTGAAAAGAGTTCGTTCTCCTGCATAATGGCTTCACGAGTATTCACCAGCGGCTGCCTGAAGAGACGCGCAATCAACATCAAAGCGGCAGCTAAGATAGCGATAATGATTCCAAAAACCAGGTCTTCCAGCAGAATCAAAATGAGTGACACAGTGGCGGCACCTACAGCAAAAATCACATTTAAGAGAGAGAGGAAAAAATCTTTCTCAAACAGATTGATATCATTAGTCAGCTTGGAAACATAACTGTCCCGCGACCTCCTGCTGAATGTCTGATAAGAGAGGGATAGTATTCTTTGGAAGACCAGTCTGCGCAGATCCAGCAATGTATCCCGCATATAGCCAATACGCAGATACCTGGAAGTAAGCTGCAGCAAAGGGGCTCCCAAAGCGAAAACTGCTGCCCAAATAATAGTTCGGCGCCAATCCGCGGCTCCTGAATGCTGTAATAGTCCCAAGACATTGGAGAGAACATAAGCCATCGATACCTGCATGACTATTGGAAAAAGGCAGGCGAAGATATAGATGGCAAAACGTGTGGGCCGCAGAAGCAGCAGTTCACGCGTAGATTTTACTTCAAAAAGAGGCTCATCCCAATTCTGTTTCAATAGAGTTCATCCCCTCCACCCGATCCAAGCAGGCTACTCAAAAATCACTTCAGCTATGCGGCTGAGTTCCTACCCGCCTTGCAACGGGTCCATCTCCTCCACCCGCTCCAAGCAGGCTACCTTCAAATTTTACACTCCCGTCCAGGAGCCGGTCAATTTAAAGTAAGCCCGGCACCGTTGTTTGATTTACTCTAAAGAGGTAAATGATGCTCTATTTTTCAGATCAGATTCCGGAAGGAACCACGGAGGCCGTTTTACCCTTTTGAGTCAGATTTAGATATGGAGGCGCTTAGTCAACTCGTGCTTAATAACGCCCCCTTGGAAAATAAGAGCTCCCGCTATCATGAGCAGACTGACACCAACACAGATGACGGAAGGCAGCTGGATCGTAACCCAGCCAAAGATAAGGAAGAGCAGCGGCAAAAGTCCCAATAATGCGCACAGCAACAGATATATCATGTAATCGCCACTATCCAAATTCAGTGCCCGTGCGAGGATATAGAGCGTAGCCTGAGCAGCCAGCATAGTAATCGGAATGGCATAGTTCAGAGACCAGGCTTGCCAGCCAAGCATCCAGTCCCAAACTAACATCAGGAGCGACAGGATCGTGACCTGCCAAGTAACAATCTTGCTGATTTGTCTTCGCCTGATAACAACAGCGCCAACGCTGGCCCAAGTCGAGATAATGCCCAGCAATGTCATGACGGGCAAGTTGATAGGCAGCTCAAGTGTGTAGTTGATCATTATGCTGATGACCATTGCGGCAATAGATATGAAGGCAAACAATCTCGTCAGGAGAAGGCGGTTCATCTTCTGTTCCGCAACAGGAAAAACATCTCTGGCTTCATCCGACCTGGCATCAGCAGACAGGTACAGCGGCTCATTGTCCAAGGGGCATCTCGCCTTGTAACCTCGAATAGCGCAGCCACAGTTGGGGCAAATCGTCGCTCCGGCAGGGCTGATACCTTCCGCGGGCGGCACGATCGCCGAATCGCCGTTCTCGTAACCGCCCTCAGACGTGATAATGTTCCTATTACTGGTAATCTCAATCGGGACACCTTCATCTTGCAGTGTCGTAAAAAATCGGTATTGGAGCTCATTCTCCCTGAAAGCTGATATAAAGCTGACCGCAAAGATCCCTACACTGCTAATAGCTGTCATGGAGATGCCGCGTGTGGCAACGGAGATATGGCAGCTGCGTACAAAAGGCCAAAATCTCTCCGGCAGATCGATCTGTCCCACATTAGAGATGCTGGTAGTATGCCTGCTGTCACTCACACGGTGAGCTATACGCAAAATAAAATCCTTCAGACCTGTCGGAAATATTCGCAGCGCCGGGTTAGATTCCAGCTTCATCAGTCCGGCTGAGTCCGACGCCAGCTTCTCAGGTTGCAGGGTATCTTTGAGACCTTCTGCAATTACCTTGATCCACCAGCATAAGGATGATGCTTCCTCTGCAGTGGGCTCAGGCAGATTGACACGCATGACATTGAAGAAGTTTCGTTCCGTTCTGGATCTGAATAACGGTCTCAGGTTCACCGGGATAGTAAGGATAATGGGTCGAGGTTTGTCACCCCTACGTGCCTCCCAAAGAGCCTTGGAATATATGGCCGAGATATAAACTGTCAGAGTTGTGTTATAACGATGAGCGGCGTCCAGAACGGCATCGATCGGCATAGTGCCTTCGATCAGGTTAGCGCGATGCCTGGTCAATTTTGTTCCCTTATATCTCCATGCCCTGACGCGTTTTTTCTTTTTTTCCGGCTTTGCCTGCTTGCTCTTCAGAACGCCACTATGCTTGAAATATCTCTGGAAGCTGTCATTTAGCTTCTCGCTGGCCGGAGAGCGTTCAAACAGGTACTGAATATCTTCTTTTTCTACCTTCTCAGGATGACTGAGCAGCAGGTATTGGCCCAACAGTGCTTTGATAAAGGCTACGGCCACCGCCCCATCGCAGACCGCGTGAAAGATCTCCGCATTGATACGGCTGCCGTAGTAAATGACCCTGAAGGGCAATCTTTTTTCTCCCTTGGTATACAGAGGCTCGTAAAGATCTTCAGTCTCGGGCTGAACGAGACAGCGCAGGTCACTCTGTTCGAAATAATACCAGAACACACCCCGCCTCAGAACCACATTGAAACTTGGGAAGCGCGGCATGATAGCATCCAATGCTTGCTGCAGGATCTCAGGATCAACCGCCTCATTTAGTTCCGCCGTTACCCTGAACACTTTGGTGTCCTGAAGATTTGCCGTGGCGGGGAAAAGCTTGGACGCATTGTCTAGTCGGATCCAGCGCGCCCTGCCTCGACCTTGCGGCTCCGTTTTTTTGCTCGATCTTTTTTCCATATGCTAAATTATGACATATGAAGACGAAAAATTATATGAAGACGCTTAGGTATCCGGAAAAGCAATCGTCCTAGAACCGACTATCGCAGAAAAGCATCAGATTTCCTGAGGTTCGGAGACATCGTAGCGTCTGGCTGCGGTAAGCTGGTAGTCCAGTCCTTCCTTGGCACCAGCTTCTGTGAGCGCATCATTGACAGTCAATAAAGCGAGGTGTGGGAAATTGTTTTCCTGTGAAAGATGCGAGAGGATGATCCTCTCAGTCCCTTGCTGCAGCAGGCGAATACAGGCGGCGCCGCTCTCATCATTGGACAGATGTCCGTGATGCCCGGCGATCCGTTCCTTCAGCTTCAGAGGATAATTGCCCATCCTCAGTAATTCTTGGTCATAGTTCGCTTCCAGATAACAAAGCTTGCTGCCGGACAACGCCTGAAACACTCTCTCATCAGTACAGCCAAGGTCAGTGCAAACACCAATTGTGCCCAGTCCGGAGCTGATGGTGTAACCGACGGGTGCAACAGCATCATGGGAGATTGGAAAGGCCATAATCTCCAGATCATCAATCCGGAAGCTCTCGTCCGGATAAATAATTCTAATCAGGTCGGGGTCAAATCTCCCCAGCCCGGGCAAAACCTGCTTGAGAGTTTCCTTATTGATAAAAAAGGGGATTTTATAGCGTCTGAGTATGACACCCAATCCCGAAATATGGTCACAGTGTTCATGAGTTATAAGGATTCCTTTGAGCTTATCCGGGCTCTCATCTAGCTCACCCAAGGCACAAGTCAACCCCTTGCCGGTTATGCCGGCATCGACCAGCACAGAGCTTTGATCGGTTGATATTAAAATCGAATTGCCGCTGGAGCCTGAGCGAAGAGCGCTGGTTCTAAGATATTTCATCTTCACCTGCCAACTTTCTTTTCAAAGCTGGAGACATTTCCTCCCAGGGATCTGATCTTATCGATGGCATTCTCATAACCGCGTTCAATTACGCTGATGTTCTCCACAACACTTTCTCCTTCCGCGGATAGTCCTGCCATGGTCACAGCCATGCCTCCACGCAAATCGAGAGCTCTCACTGTGGATCCAATCAGCTGCACACCACCGGTAATAACTGCCAAGCGTCCCGAAGTTACAATGTTTGCGCCCATTTTGTTCAGTTCAGAGACATAGCCGAAGCGGTTCTCCCACACTGTTTCAATGACACGGCTGGTACCCGTAGCGTGGCAAAGCAGGGTAGTAATCTGGGGCTGCAGATCAGTAGGAAATCCCGGATAAGGCATTGTCTTGATGCTGGCAGGCGCTAGTGTCCGACCGTTTCGCGAATAGACGTAGATGCTCTCTTCGCTTTCTTCCACGCCAACCCCCATTTCCAACAGCTTTGCGGTCAAAGGCTCCATATGGGTAGGGATAATATTCATCACCGTAATATCCCCTCCCGTCAGTGGAGCCATCATCATATAGGTGCCGGCTTCTATCTGATCCGGAATTATCATATATTCTTTGTTTGCAGGTAAATAAGGTTTGCCCTTGATTCTGATAGTCTCGGTACCGGCCCCTCTGATATCTGCTCCCATGGTATTGAGGAAGTTAGCGACATCAACGATATGTGGTTCTCTGGCTGCATTGTCAATCACTGTAATGCCCTCGGTCTTGACAGCTGCAAGCAGGATATTTACTGTCGCTCCGACACTGACCGTGTCCAGAAAGATGCTGGCAGACTTCATCTTGCCGTTCTTGCTCTGACAATGAATGAAGGCAGGCTCAAGTGCAAAGTCGTCCGGGCTTCCCTGTTCAGGCATGGAAGCAGTACCGCCGTCATAGTTGAACCAAAGCTCCTCACCATTGATATTACGGTAGATAATGTCAATATCAGACCCCATCGCCATGAAGCCCTTGAGATGGAGGTCAATCGGTCTGACGCCGAGATCACAACCTCCGGGCATCGTGACCTTACAAGAGCCGAAACGCGATTGGAGAGCACCCAGGAGATAGTATGAACCTCTCAGCATTGATACCTTAGGTGATATTGCTTCCGGCTTAGTAATTGTCGTTGGATTAAGGCGTACCTTGTTCTTGCCCAAAATCTCAACTTCAGCGCCTATCTCAGAACAGACCTGCAAAAAAATCTGCACGTCGCGGACATCAGGAAGATTGTGGATTACGCAGGGGCCGTCCAGTGCCATCGCTGCTCCGATAATTGCCAACGCAGCATTTTTAGATCCGCTTATCTCAATCTTTCCACTGAGGCGATTACCGCCTTCAACTTTATAGCACTTCACATTAGACCTCATTAACTTTGCTTAAGTATTTCGAAAACATCTTAACCGGGGTTCATGTTCTCATCCATTTTTTTAAGTATGATCTCGCAATCATTCCCGGTCAGACGAGGAGGCCAATCGATGTCGCCATTTCTGGTCAAAAATGTGCGAATCTCTCTTTCTGCCGCCTGTCCGCAAGGATCATCAATAATATTGCCGGCAATCAAATCGAACAGAATATCTCTTCTCACCTTGTTTAAAGTGGGGATGAAAACCATGAATTCACAGCCTTCACCTATTTCGCTTTGCAATTCTATTCTGCCTCTGTGAAGATTTGTCAGTTCGCGTACGATGGGCAAACCGAGACCGGTACCGCCATATTGTCTGGACCCTGTTGGATCGAGACGAAAAAATCGCTTGAAAATCTCCTCCTGGAACTCTTGTCTGATGCCTTTGCCATTGTCAGCCACCTTAACATAGACCTCATCAATCAGGCTATTGGCATAAACGGAGATTTGACCGCCATCATGGGTGTATTTGATAGCGTTAACAATTAGATTCGTCAGGATACGCTCAATGGCAGCCCGGTCGCCATAAATCATGGGTATTTTCCCCAGTCTGGTAAAACTCAGTTTTTGATCTTGGTCCTCGGCCTGAGGTATAAGTCTTTCTGTGACCGATCTGGCGATACTGTCAAGATCGATAGGTTGGAAATCAACATACACGCCTCTGCTGTCGATGGACGAAAGCAATAGCAAGTCTGAAACCAGTTGATCCATGCGCATAGAATCATCGTATATTCTTTGGACGTCAGCCTTAATGCCGGTAGAGTCCTTTTCATCTATGCCCCAGTCCAGAAGAGACTCCGACCAGGATTTGATCGTAGTTAGAGGCGTCTTCAACTCATGTGAGACATTTGCGACAAACTCTTTCCTTCTCTTCTCCTCGTTTTCCTGAGCAGTAATGTCCAGAACCATAACGATGTGACCATAGCGTCTGTTACCGCTGCTGCCCAATCTTTGTTTTTGTATTGTGATGCGATAGAAACGGTCTCCTGCTGTATAGATACCATTCACATTGTTATTACCCAGAAGAACAGAAGCGTGGATACCATTTTCCGAACCATATTTCTGGCAAAACTCCAAAAAGACTTCCGGGATTTCCTTAAGCATGAAGCGTGCCATCCTGTTGGCAGTTAAAAGATGTTCGTCACTGCCATAGGCCAATATACCCAATTCCAGCACTGCCAGAATCCGTTGTGATTCAATACGCTCTGCACGCACCTGTTCTATTACCTTCATGACGCGTTTGTTTCTTTTGCTACCGTGGTAACGATTCCATATAAAGACAGCGACCATACAGATCGCTGTTGTAAGAATTGCAGTTAGAAGAACGATTGCGGCAGTATTCATTTTTGCTTAGTCGCTATGATCCTTCGAGAAATAATAACCAACGCCTCGTTTAGTCAGCAGATATTGGTAGTGGTTCTGGTCAGGCTCCAGTTTCTCCCTGGTGCGGCGAACCGTGACATCTACTGTTCTGACGTCTCCATAATATTCATAGCCCCAGACTTTTTCAAGCAATTCTTCACGGGAGAAAACTTGTCCTTCATGTCTGGCCAGGAAGCGGATCAATTCAAACTCACGCAAAGTTAATTCAATAGGGGTTCCCTTATAACTTACTTGATATCCCGCCTGATCTATTTCCAAATCGCCAAAGACCAAAACCTGGTCAGAATCGATCTGCTCATTTTCACTATATTGAACACGCCGAAAAAGAGCTCGCACCCGGGCCAGTACTTCCCGGACGCTAAAAGGCTTCGTAATATAATCGTCAGCACCAAGCTCCAAACCTAGCACCTTATCTATTTCTTCGCTCTTGGCTGTGAGCATTATAATCGGAACAGAGGACTTCTGGCGAATTCTCTTACATACCTCAAAGCCGTCCATACGGGGCAACATACAATCCAGAAGGATCAAATCAGGTTGCTCGTCAAGAACGATTTGCAGAGCAGTCGCCCCATCATATGCCTTCAGAATCGTATAGCCTTCGCGAGATAAATTCTCTTCCAATATATCGACAATATTAGGTTCATCATCCACGACCAAAATTTTCAGATCCATAATGTCGTCCCTTCCAGAAGTCTATGATATTTAATAAAATGATTATATCATACAGAGAATATCAGACTACAATTAATGTATGCTAACAAATAATAAGCTACGTCAGCTTATTTGCTGTAGCAGCCGAGCAGAGCAGATCTGCCTGGCAGATAAGTGGATAAGATAAGCTAATAATGGCAGCAATTGGGGAATCCAGGCTAACTCGCAGATGACTAAATAGAGTAAGATTATATGTGTTACTGCAACCGAGGAAAGCAGAGTAGATCTGACTCGCGGGTGGTTAGATTTAGAAAATTATTTGTCACAGCAGCTGAGGTGAGAGAGCAGATCTGCCTGGCGATGATGGGGAAGGTAAAAACTGATGGTTAAGAAAGTAGCGATAATTTCCGGCGGCTCGAGTGGAATAGGACTGGCCACTGCCATATATTTTCTGCAGCACGGATACAAGGTCTACGGACTGTCCCGCAGTGTAACGACGCAGGCAGGGATACACCATATTCCTTGCGATGTCGGAGTAGAGGAGCAGATACATAGCGCCATCGATAAAATACTGGAAGAAGAAGGCCGCATAGACGTCTGTATCGCCAATGCCGGCTTTGGAATTTCCGGCAGTCTGGAAGGAACCAGGGAGCAGGATGCCCTGCGCCAGATTGACATAAACTTTCACGGCGCCTTACGCCTGGCCAAAGCTGCCCTGCCTGCCTTGAGGGAGAGTAAAGGTCGTTTGATCGCTGTCTCTTCAGTAGCAGGAACAATTTCTATCCCTTACCAAGCATTATACAGCGCTTCAAAGGCAGCTTTGCAGTCAGCGTTCCTGGCCCTGGACAATGAAATCAGAGGAGCGGGAGTCCGCGCTCTTACAGTACTGCCGGGTGACACCGCTACCCCTTTTACAGACAACAGGGTTCCTAATATCAGCGATCCGGACTATTACCGCAAAAAGGCAAAAGCTTCTGTCGATAAAATGGCCGCCGATGAGAGGAAAGGAAAGCCTCCGGAGACTGTCGCCAAAATAATCTATCGCCTGGCCACCAGAAAGAATCCTCCGCCTCAGACAGTTGTGGGCTTATCATATAAATTCCTGGCACTGCTCTATAAATTGCTGCCACTTAGACTGGGCAACTGGGTCGTAGGCAAACTATACAGTTAGTTAAGAGTTGAAGGCGCTCAGCAACCAGTCCGGATCTCCTGATTCCCTGTCGATGTAAAGTAGCCCAAAATCGGCAGTGTGGCATTGTTCGTACGGCCGGATGCTGAGCGTTATTGTTGCAAAAGCACTCGGCATCAGCTGTGGGACATTATGGATACGGACGGACTTATGTCGATATAGTGGCACTGAGAATCAACAGTACGGATATTATGGACAGGGGCTACTGTCGGAATCGAGGAACAGATAGAGCGTCATCGATAAAGAATAGGATAAGAAGGGCGCCTAGATGTCTTTATCGTTAATCTCGGCTAGCAGATCAGCAATCTTTTGATCAGTTCAATAGCTGCTATACGGGGTTTTGCTCTTCTGCTAATCGGCATAGGTGTCGAAATAACCTTGAATGAGGACTATGGGCGTACCCTTGTCACCCGATCCGGATGTAAGGTCGGAAAGTGAGCCCAGAAGATCAAAAATTCGTCTGGGGGTGGTACCCAGGGAGCTGTCCTTGTCCTCTTCTTTTTGCAGATGAATAAATTCACTTATTGCCTCTCTAAGATCGTTGCCGGCAAGGTCGGCAAACTCGTTATCGGCAACATATTTTAATTTAATCTCGTTTGGAGTGCCTGCCAGCCCTTCAGTATAGGCGGGTGAGACAACCGGATCAGCCAACTCCCATATCTGATAAACAGGATCACGGAAGGCGCCATCACCGTAGACCATTACTTCAACCTTTTTACCTGTCCTTTGCAGCATCTGCCCCTGAATGGCATCAACATAGTTCTGGGAATCGCGCGGAAACAGCTTCACTATCTCTTCTGTTGCTTTGTTGGCTCCTAGCAGGCCGAATCTCGGATTATAACCGCTGCCCTCAATGGAGTCAGTAAGAATATTCTCAAGATTATAGGCATCCGCTGCCCCGGCCTTACGAAGGAGGCGTAAAGACCGTTTGCGATTGTGCACATCACAGGTAAGTATATTATCCTCGTACTTTAAAATCTCACGAACATCGTTAGCAAGGATGATCTTCAGATCACAGCCTTCTTCACGACAAATTTCATGGTAAAGGCTCATATAGTTAACCTTTGTGAAGGGATGAGGATTGTTACCAAAGAGTGTCCGAAAGCGTTCTTCACTAAGAACATCCGAATAAGGATTAACATCCGTTTCATCTATCTGGTCTATGCTGACCAGAGCATTCCCGACCTCGTCGTTAGGATATGACATCTGCATCGTGATATGGTCCAGAGCTCTGGCAAATCCCTTAAGCAGGGTGGCAAAGCGGTTACGGCTTAGAATGGGGAAGACGATGCCGGCTCTACCGGAGGGAAAAATTTGCTTAATAGCAGCGGCTATCTGATCAACGGTAGCGTAATTACCTTGGGCTCTGGCTACTATTGCCTCCGTGATGGCAATTACATCTCGGTTCCTGATTGTAAAAGATTCCGACTCTGCTGCTTTGAGAACACTGTCTGCGACAATATTTACCAGGTCGTCGCCTTCTCTAATGATGGGAGCGCGTATGCCGCGCACTGTCGTTCCTGTCAGTCTAACCATATTAATTCCTTTACCGGGACATAGTATAATCTCCGCCCCAAGGATTATGTTAGCACAAAGCTATTTCATTTAATATCTGCTTAGCGTCTTCATCACTTCAGAAAAATTATTGTCCACTAGCGCCTGAAAAACAATTTACATCGCTTATCGGAAGTCAGTTTGAATCAAAAAAGCAGGAAAGCAACATAGTTTTTCAAAATTCATCCAGCTATCTGTAACATTTATCCCAATCAAAAATATTTCAGAATCAATGCAATAAAAGCTACTTCTCATCCGTTATATGGGTGGAAGGGTCAAATAGACCGCCTGAAAGTTCAGTTGAAGTATTTGCAAGATCAGATGTTTGAATCCACTTAATGTAACAAAGATCGGCTTTACAACTTCTTTCAAATAAACAAAGGGAGGCAGACTATGAAACAGACTAATCAGTTGATTAGAAACAGATTGAAAAGGGCGGTCGAAACGACTGCTCCTGATGTGCTGCCTCATTTGCTCACAGCAATTGAAGAGAAAGGGGTACTAAAAATGAACACGAATGATTCGCTTAATACAGCAAAAAAAGACTCGACAGCAAGAAAGAGAAAAGCAAAACCACGCCGCTGGCTGATGATCGCCGCACCGATCGCGGCTGTCCTCGTGCTGGTACTCGGTAGCTGGTTCGGCTTTGCCAACTATACAACTGATGCCGTTGTCGCCTTTGACGTCAACCCAAGCATCGAATTGTCAGTTAACAGAGCTGAAAAAATCCTCAAAGTAAACAGCAGAAACTCTGAAGCTCATGAAATAATCGGCGATATGGACTTGAAGGGTGTCAATCTCGATGTCGCCGTTAACGCGCTAATTGGCTCTATGGTGCAGAAGGGTTATATATCAGACCTCAACAACTCCATCCTGATCACCGTCAACAGCAAAGATGCTGAAAAAGGCGAACAGCTGCAAAAGCGTCTAGCAGCAAATGTTGACAGCTTGCTGAAGGGGCTCTCTATCGACGGTGCAATTTTGAGCCAGACCGCAGCTGCTGACGACGACACAAATGAGCTGGCTGACAGATTTGCCATTTCCCCCGGCAAAGCGGCTATTGTCAAACTGTTGCTCGAGGAAGACCCGTCGCTTGAATATGGAGATGTTGCCGTCTTGTCAATAAATGATCTCAAGATCTTAATTGAAGGACGAGAGGTGGGGATGAGTAAAGTCAGATCATCAGGCGAGGCTAGCAAAAAAGGGTACCTCGGTGCAGATCAAGCTAAAGAGATCGCCTTCAGGCACGCAGAAGTGTCAGAGTCCGAAGTAACCGGGCTGAAAATTGAGCTGGACTCGGACGATGGTGAGATGGTCTATGAAATTGATTTCTATGTGAAGGGCTTTGAGTATGAATATGAGATTCATGCCAAAAACGGCCGCATTCTTGATTTTGATATAGATGACGATTTCAACAACGACGATAATGATAAGAAAACTGAGGGGAATAAACCACCTTCAGAGGTGAGTAAACCCTCTTCAGATGAATACATCAGCCGAGCGGCTGCCGAGAACATTGCCTTTAAACACGCAAATGTGAGCAGAGATCAGGTTCGCGAACTTGAAATCGATTTTGAGAATGATGACGGCAAAAGATATTTCGAAATAGAGTTCGAAGTTGGTCGTACAGAATACGAGTATGAGATTGATGCAATTAGCGGGAAGATTCTGGACTTCGACATTGACAAAGATAACGATGATGACAATAGAACTCATAATGCAAACCAATCTACAAGCAAAGAAACAGCTCGTAATACCACAAAATCTAAGGCACAGGAATCTACAAAAGCGACAGCTAAAGCTACTGAAAAAGAAACCGCAAAATCTACCGGTAAGGAGAGTGGAAAAGCCACCACCAAGGAAACCGAGAAAACTCCTGCTGCCACTGAAGCAAAGACTGAAGCGCGTCTATCGGCAAAAAGCGCTCGATCAATGGTACTCAATAAATTTGGCGGCATCATAGAAAAGATCGAGTATAACTATGATGGAAAAAACCCTCTCTACAAGGGAGAGGCAGTGAAAAAGGGATCCCGCGTTGTCTTTGAACTCAATGCCCGTACGTACAGTTTCAAGAAATGGGATGTAGGTAATGACAATGACTGGGACAAATGGGCCAATACAATTTCCAGAATGATTTCTATGGACGAGGCAGCCAGAAAGGTTATATCTAAATCCGGACAAAACTATACCTTTATCCAAAAGATCGAGTTCAACTGGGATGATGAGAAACCCTTGTACCAAGGTGAAGCTTTCTACCGTGGTTACAAAATCAGTTTTGAAATCAATGCCTTAAGCGGTAGCTTCCACAAGTGGGATGTAGACGGCGGCGACGAAACATGGACCGAAAAATACCACAATGTGCGCTAACAAAATTGCTGGTCGCTAGTTACTGCTTAACAACTATGTTTTGATTAGTATATTAGGTGTAAGAACAAGTATGTCAGACAGGCAGTACTGCTCTATCTGCTGCCTGTCTGTATCATTCGGATGGAGAGCTAATATGCAAGAAATTGAGAATCATATCTCAGAATTGGCAAATGGTGACATATCCGCCATGGAAAGGCTATATGCCCGCACCAAAACAGCGGTTTACGGTATGGCATTGTCGATTTTGAGAAATTCACACGATGCTGAAGATGTTATGCAAGACACTTATCTTCGAGTATATGAAGGTTCGCCAAACTATCAAGCTAAAGGTAAACCAATGGCGTGGATCTTGCGAATCACCCGCAATCTATCCTTAGACATTGTGCGCTCCAAGCCGGCTAAAGAATTGCCGCTGGAAACAGAATGGCTGCCGGATGATGGCAGTGACTTTTCAGAATCCTCCCTTGACAAGCTGGTGCTCCAGGTGGTTATTTCTCAATTGGATGAGCAAGAACGGCAAATAGTCATGCTTCACAGTATTGAACGTCTGAAGCACAGGGAAATTGCCGAAATTTTAGAAATCCCTCTAGGCACCGCACTTTCCAAATATCATCGATCCCTGACCAAACTCCGCAAGCTATTGGAGGAAAGATCAAAATGAGTGATAACAAGCATATAATTGAAAATAGACTGAAACGCGCAGTTGAAGAGGCCACTCCGGATGTACTGTCTAATGTCCTCAAGCAAATTGAAACAGAACAGGTAGTACTGACAGCAAAAACTGCAGCTGCGCCGGTTACTGACTACATCGTTGACGAAAGCTCAGAGCAAATAACTGCCTTACCTGCACAAAGGCCTCGCTCATGGGTTTGGTTCAAGGCGATAGTACCTGTTGCAGCGGCTCTGATGATAGCATTGAGTTTTTGGCTTAGCCTAAATTACTCTACACAAGCAGTAGTAGCCTTTGACGTCAACCCAAGCATTGAGCTATCCATCAACCGCTCGGAAAAGATACTTAAAGTTAATCCGCGCAATAGTGAGGCAGATGCTGTCATAGGTGATATGGTCCTCAAAGGTATCGATCTTGATGTTGCTGTTAATGCCTTGGTGGGCTCGATGGTCCAGAAAGGCTATTTATCTGAAATCAATAATTCAATCCTGATTACCGTAAGTAGTGAAGATCAAGCAAAGGGCGAGCAGATGCAAAACCGTCTGGCAGGCGAAATTGACAGTCTCTTGAGGAGTTTTTCACTTGACGGTGCCATCTTAAGCCAGGTTTCGACGGAATATGATTATTATGCAGAATTGGCAGAACAGTACGGCATCTCTCCGGGCAAAGCAGCTTTGATTGAGCAACTGGTACAGGCTGATCCAACAATCACTTATGACGACGCCTCACTGCTTTCGATTAATGATCTAAACATATTGATCGAAGCCCGCCGGCATCAGCTTGCCAAAGTAGATATTTCCGGACACTCCAGCACAAAAGCTTTTATAGGAATCGAACACGCGAAGCTAATAGCTTTCATGAACGTTGGCTATTCCGGAGCAGAAGTGAAAGATCTGAAAACAGATTACGGTTATGTTGATGGAAAGTTGTATTACAAGATTGATTTTCAAATAAATGATCTGTTTTTCAAGTATGAAATTGATGCCGGAACGGGCGATATTTTGAAAGTGGAATCCGAGCGAGAGTTGCCTTCAGTCACCACTTATGACGATGAAGATAAAGCACAGAAAACAACTATAGCCTCAACTGCAACTGACACTACGGCTGCAACTACAGCTAAGACTACAGCTAAGACTACAGAAGTAACTGCAGCTGCAACTACAGCTAAAACAACAGATACAACAAGACATACGCCTTCGCCTTCGCCTTCGCCTTCACCTTCGCCTTCGACAACGCTTTCGCCAAAAGCAACCGCAAGACAGTATATTGGTGCCCGAGAAGCGGAGAATATTGCCTTCAGACACGCCGGCGTTAACAGAAGTGAAGTTCGTGATCTGGATACCGAGTTTGAACGCGACGATGGCAAGAGTTACTACGAAGTGGAATTCGAAGTCGGAGATACTGAGTATGAATATGAGATAGATGCCATCTCAGGAAAAATACTGGATTACGATATTGACGATTAAGCCATAAAAATCAGCTACGCGCTTTCTTTCTAGAAACTGATCTCCATGGATGGTCTGATAAGCCAGACTTTCTTGTCAGTGACTTCTTTGCCGGTGGCGCGCCGGACTGCTTCGGCATAGGTCTTTATCTGAATATGGTAACGATCATGAATCAGCTCAGCTGCCGAATAGGGATCGTCCGGTACGTAGTCAGACTTGAAGTCTATCAGGATGAGGCCCCGATCATCAAGGAACCACAAGTCGATCATACCCTGTAAAAGTGTGATATTATCACCGGTTTGTGGGACTTCCAGATTGAACTGCTCAGACTTAAGCAAACCGGAAGCAGATGCGGTCAGGGCAGGGACAGCTAAAACAAAGGGTTGTTCACGGAATACTTTCCTGCCTTCAGACTCCGCTCGGATCAATCTCCGGCCAATCTCTGAACGAGCGAATTGCAGGGCATTATCTGCGAAGGGAAGAACTGCAGCCATCTCTTCAGGCAAGAGTATCTGTTTGCCGACCATATCCTCAAGCTGGGATTTATACTCCTGTTTATAGCTGCGGTAGGGCTTTTCCTCACTGTCAGTCCTGTGTTTTTCTTCATCCTGTTTATCAGGGCTCTGGCCGGACTCATAGCTGTCGAATAAACGGCCGAAGTCGGCGAATTGGAACACTGTGTGCAGGGCAATGCCCAGCTGAGCAGAAGGCATATTTTTCTTTAAGGAGCTTTGTGCGAGCTCATTCGTCGTTTTTTCGGCCTTCGTCTTGGTAGATGCAGCATCTAATCCGCCGGGGATTAAACTTGACGTGGCAGGGGATGAATCCAATCCGGCAGGAGTTTTCAATGTCTTGGCAAATGTTGTATCTGTATTGCTCTCATGCTGAATCAACTGAAACGCCATATCGGGGAAAAGCACAGCATCTCTGCTTTGCCCTTCAGTTTCACTTTGCTCCTCAGCGAGCAGACTAAAAGTTCTCTTAAGCTCTGTCACAGTAATCTTGCCTGGAGCCTCAGCCAGTTCACCGCCGGAAACATCGTCGCTTAGAATTTTGCAGATTCCATTAATCTCTGTCAAAAACTCGCTGCGATCCACTCCCAATTGCTGCCATAACTCCTGCGATTCTATCTTATCAGGACGGGCAATCCTGACTGTCTTCTCTGCTAAGGTTCTATTTTGCATAGTCTCACCGTAGACTTGCTGCATAATTTTTTCTCTGGGGACTACATTTGCCTTTAGATAGGGGAATTCAAATATCCCCTCTTCAGCCTCAATAAATTCGCTGCCACTATGAGGATCTGACAAAAAAAGCAGATGGAAGAGCAGTTTGCGGTTATCATTCATTTTGCTCAAAGTCGCTGAAGTGAGACGATTGCCATTAGCTTTTGCTGCCTGCACAGCCACCGCAACGTCCACAGAGTTATTGGAAATTTTGCCATAAGGTTTATCCAGCGCATCAACAAGATACAGATGATCTTCGGCACGCGTCATAGCCACATAGAGCAGTCGCCATCTCTCTGCTTTTTCGGCCATTATTTCCGCCTCAAGCTGTTTCTGATGCGGGAGATTCAGATAGGTGCCACCACCCGCCGGGTCTATGCTATAGCTGCTTATTCCTCTTTCTTCGCTGATATTGGCGAACTGATAACTATCTCTTCTATGGTAGTTGCTGGCCAGGCCACCCAGAAAAACAACAGGAAACTCTAACCCTTTGCTGGCGTGAACAGTCATTACCTGAACAGCTTCCCGGGATGAAACAGCAGGCTCTATCTCCTCCGGTTTTGCCTCTTTCTCGCGCAGATTGTGAATATAGCGTGCCAGTGTACCGACACTGAGAAGGCCATCTCGCTCTAAACTCTTTACCCAATCGAGAAAGCTTTCCAGATCAGCCAGATTTTCACTGGCGAAGCGCTGATGCTGTAAATGGTCAGCATAATCGCTGTCCGCTAGGATCCTAGTCAAAAGGGAATATACTGTCAGATCTTCAGAAAGAAGGCGCCAATAATCTATCTTGTCCAGCAATTTCTTCAGCTTGGATCTCAGCCTCGGGTTATCTGCTGCTTCTGATGTAGCGAAGGCGTAAAGTCGTATAAAGTATGGATCCCGGTAATGCTCCGGCTGCGCGCTCTCATCATCGTCCAGATCAGATGCGATTGCTTCAGTCAGCACACCATCTAAAAATGCTGTCGCTGTATTGCGGGACACTTTTTCCACCGACCCTGACGCTTCAGGTCTTGCATCTATCGCCGCTATTGCTGTCGGTCCTGCTACAGCAGGTTGTGCTGTTTCTATTGCTTGCAGCCTATTTGTCTCTGTTTCCACGGCAATGGCAAGCAACTCTTCTTCGCTAAGTCTCTCGCCCAAAATACCTGAGAGGAGAACTGCAGTAAGAGGGTAATCCTGTCTGCTATTGTCAAGCACCTGAACCAGAGCTTCCAGCTGACGCAGTACGGGCGAATCTAGGAACTCACGCTTGGGAATGCCGGCAACATTAATTCCCTGACTTGTTAAAACGCTGCGCCAAATATCCAGAGTTTTATGGTTCGGAGCCAGAATGGCGATATCGCTCAACCGATAATTATTTCGCTCTTCAAGCTCCCTGATCTTACTTACAGCCAGCAAAGCCGCTGCTTCCTCTCCTTTGGGTTCGACATTGAAACCTTGTTCTCCCCACGCCTTTTGTTCGGTCCTGTCAAACTCATCGCTATGCGTCTTCGTCTCTTTGGCATCTTCAGAGCACATTGCCAGAAGCAGCTCTACAGCCTGTTTCTTGCCGGGCTCCCTTGCCGCTGTCAAAGCTTGTGAAGAGTCGTATTCGATTTCACCGGTTTCTTTGCTGAGGAAGGATCCAAAGCAGCTGTTGATGAAGTCGATTATCCCCGGTACGCTGCGGAAATTTCGATTGAGATTGATGCAATAGCCGGGGGGTGAAAAAACCTGCGAAAAATCTTCCCTAAAATTCTGCAAAGAATCCTGAGAATCCTCTAGAGCAGGATCTTGCTTATCGGTCTCACGGTAGTTAATGAATCGTTCTTGCTTAGTGCGGATAAGGTCCGGGTTGGCGTGGCGAAAGCGGTATATGCTTTGCTTAACATCGCCCACCATAAAGATATTATTGTCTGAGAAGGAGGTGATTACCGCCTCTTGAATACTGCTCGTATCTTGATATTCGTCTATGTATATCTCCTGAAAACGCTGAGTGTACTCTTCACAGATCTGCGGTTTCTTCAGGAGCTGTAAAGCATAGTGCTCAAAGTCATCAAAATCCACTTTATTTTGTCTCAGTTTGAGCTGCTGATAGCGCTTGTCAATCAGCAAGACAATTTCAAAGAAGCGGCAAAGGGGCCCAAAGCTACTGCGAATACTCTCTTCTGCCTCCTTGCAACTAAGACTGAACCAGGGGTAGACGTCGTCATCGTATTTGTCCAGTGCTGTTCCTCTGCTGTTCCTGAAGTTGGAGGTAATAAGTGCTAGCACCCGGGAGATGTTCCTATTAAAGAGCCGGTTGAACTCTTTGCCGGCCTCCCCGCTGCCACCCTTTAACACGGTGACAGGCGGCAGCTCCCTGCCCAGAAGATAGATTGCCTCCCAGTCATCTCCACTTTTTAAAGCAGTAGCGAGTTTAGGCAATATTTCCCTGATTGCAAGCATGGAATCTGCAAGTGCTGTAATCGTCTTGGCTTTTTCCTTTGGATCAAAAATCCGCTGCCAATATGGCAGATCCTGAAGATAATCCAGATCAATCAGGGCAGGTTGCAGACACTCCCTCAGCTGAGTAAACAGTTCTTTGGCATAGGCGGACTCTTGCCAGCACTTGCTGTCTTGGAAGTTTTTCTCCAGCTCTCTTTTTGTCCACGCCCCATAATCCGCCATGCTGCGCAGTTTATCCAACATCCTGATCAAATTTTCGCGCAAGGCCTGATCATCATAACCGGGAGCTATGGCAGCCGAGAGAAGTCGAAAATCTTTCAGCCAGGAGAATAAATTGCGATCTTCTCCGGCCAGAACAAAGGGGAATATCTCAGCGCTAAGTGAAGGCAACTCACGAGACAGAGTACCGCTATGGGCAGCCTGCTCAGATGTTTGCACTATGGCGCCGGCCTGGGCTCCCTGCTCAGATGTGTACGCTATGGCGCCGCCCTGGGCTGCCTGCTCAGATGTTTGCACTATGGCGCCGCCCTGGGCTGCCTGCCCCAAGAATGACGTATCATCCAGGCGATAAAGCGTATTCAGGACATCCTGAGTTGCTTCATCTAAAAGGAGCTGCTTTTCTTCCTCCTTCAGAACCTGATAGCCCGGTTCTAACAGAGGCTCGCCCTCTTCATCTGTCAGTTCGCTGATATAGTCAGTTATTACACTCTTACAAAAGGAATGAATAGTAGAGATCTGCATGGAAGGCAACTGTCTGACCAGCTCGCGTACACGTAGTTTTGCTGCAGGTTGAGTGGCATTGTCTTGCAGACTGCGGACTGCGGACTCTATCTTTTGTGCCATCTCCAGCGCTGCCAGCTCGGTAAAAGTCATAACAACAATACGATCCGGTTCGACTGCACCGGAAGTCAGACGCCTCACTATGCGCTGTGTCATGACGGTTGTCTTGCCTGAACCGGCGGCAGCAGAAATAAGCAGGTTTCTCTTCCTGTCATAAGAGAACGTTTGCAGTTGTTCCTTTGTCCATCTTTTGATAGCCATCTATTTATTCAATCCTGTCGAGTCCTTCGCTTAGGTGGCGTAAACTCACTTTGCCTATTCAGAGAGCATCTCCGCAGTGCCTTATTGATCTTCTCTGTCACTTTGCCATTTCATAATGGTATCTAAAGCACTTTGCTCCAAATCCTTCTCTTTTTGGTTTGTCTGGACATTGTCTCTATCTGTCCTGCCGTCATACAGGCAGTGTGTCTTAAGCAAGCAGTAGGAGCAGGGCGATTGCTGCGCCCTAATCACCGTAGGCCTGGCACTGATATCACCGCTGAGTATATAGTGCATCGTCTTATTTGCGCGTGCGGCAGAATAGTCCGCTATCGCAGACAGAGTATCCGGGCTCTCTTCGCTCTTTTGTTTGTAAAAAGCGTCTTTGAGCAGATCCGTGAAATCCGCTTTCACAGGAGAAATGCCCTGGCGATTGTCACTGCGACAATCCTTAAAGGTGAAATAACCAAAGCCCTGTGGCGTGGCTTGCGGGTACAGGTGTCGATAGATTTTGAGATAAAGAGGCAGCTGCAGATTGGTACCGTATACTATATCCGTATAGGATATCTTCTTACTTCCCCTTTTGTAGTCAATCAATGCAAAGCCGTCATCACCAACGTCAACGCGGTCGATTATTCCTCTAAGAGTAACTCGCCAGTCATCTGCCTGCAAAGCGTAGTTATCTTGATCCGGCAGAGGAAAACGCCATTCAACTTCGCTGGGATACAGCTTATCCTGTATAACTTGCTCACCGGTAAGCCGCAACGAGGTTCCGGCATATCTTACTATGCGCTGCTTCATCTGGCCTCGTGCCTCGGGAGAATCAAAATGATGGAAGCCTTCCTTGGCAACAGCATCGTTAAAGAGTCCCTCAATCTTTTCCTCGTTCAAAGATTTTAGCCAGCCTGCAGTAATAACCGTCTTTTGTTCAGAACTCGCAGCGGTCTGCAATTGAGTTATCAGCTCAGAAAGCGAAAGCTCCATTATTGCATGCAAAAGGCTGCCTTGCTCTCTAGCACTCGGTTCCCAAGTATCCCGTTCATGAAGGCGCAATAGATAAGATGCATAGTAACTATAGGGACAGTTATTATATTTTTGCAACTGCGAAACACTCATGTAATTGCGCGGCAAAACCAGCTTTCTAACCTGATTTGCCGGCACAACAAGCCTTTCCGGCTGATCATCCGGACGCAGGCCGACTTCCGCAGTCCTGTCAGACAATAACAACGCCTCCAGCCAGATCAGCCAGCTAGCATCAATATTATATCTGGCGACAGGATCAGATAGAGCCAGATTGAGCTGCATTTGTGCTGTTTTCTTTCCATACCAGGCAGCCGAAGGCGCAAAAGGCGTAGAAAGCACAATTGTCTCAATTCTCCCTCGTCCTTCCTGCGGCTCTCTCATCTCTTCATCTGCCTTCGCTTGTGCATCTTCCAGCTGTTTTTGCACCAATGAAGCCTCATCTTTATTTAAAGAAGGAGCACTAATGTACAGATGCAAACGCGGTGATTCCAGCAATTTTTGAATCTGCCACTCCCGGGCCAAAGGGAGATCATGCTTGCGATTGGGAAACTTCTTTTGGCTATGCTCCTCCAGCCAGGAACGCTCAGAATCCCGCAGATAACCTTCTTCCGAGCTCCGAGGAGGGAAATTATCCAGCTTTGTGCCCACAATAAACAATACCTTCACGGGATATACGGCCATCTGGCTCAAATCGCCAACTCGAATGCTGTCAATGCCGACAGGTATTGAGCTGTGGCTAAAGCCGGACAAAGAAGCACGCAGCAATCGTGTAAA
This sequence comes from Clostridiaceae bacterium, assembly GCA_012838475.1. Taxonomy (GTDB): domain Bacteria; phylum Bacillota; class Clostridia; order Saccharofermentanales; family DTU023; genus UBA1046. Next base: position 4,282 of record DUPE01000195.1, on the reverse strand, counting down.
ATCGGCCTGAGATAACAGTAGGGATTCCAAAATAATTTGTGCTTCATCCCAAAGTCTCAGCCAATGATTCCAGGAATTAGCCAAAATCAAGGCTGCTTCCATTTCCTGATTCTCCCGCAGGAAAGAAATCCTCTCGGTCAGTGCCGAAAAAGGTCCATACTCGCTTTGTATCCATCTGGACAGCAGATCCAGCTTCTTTGTACCCAGTCTCTTTTGGCGGATGTCCCTGCCCAGATTATCAAGTGGCGCCAACATCTCCTGAACCTGTTGCCAAAGTGAGTATTCCTTGCTTGAGATCTTACCGTCAATTATCTGCTGTTTTGGGTTAAAGCGGGAAAAATCGTGGGAAGAGATCAGCCCTTTGGCCAGACAGAAATTCTCAAAATCATCTATTACACGGCGGGGAAGGAGATCAAAGCCGGAGCGCAGATAGAGCATGATGGTATTAAAACCTGGCTTTTCCAGCAGATACTCCAGCAAGGCATCTATATGGCGTAGAAAAGATGACTGCGTCAGCGGAGTGCGTCTGTCAATAAATACCGGCAGATCATAATTCTGAGCAGTAGCAGTCAAGAGATCGGAATAAGCGTCAGGGTCAGCCAGAGCTATACCGATATCGCGGCGCTGCAATCCCTGCTCTGACAAAATCTCTCTGATCCTGCCACAGACAAAGCGCAGCTCTTCTCGGGGATTAGCAGCATAGACAGTTGTGATTGCAATCCGTTTTTCTTCCGCAGCAAGTTGTTGAATAGTAAGTTTATTACCGGCTATCTTAACTATCTGGCTGAAGGTATCCAGACCGTGGCTATAGATTGGATCGCTTGATAAAGGGGGAGCCGGCGGCAAATCAGTGTTTTCTATTTGCTCGTAGGTGTCGAGCCCTGGATAATCTAAACTGCAGGTGACTGTGAGCGAATCGCAATGCTGATTCAGTAGTTTCAGTACCGACAATTCCTGAGTAGTGAAGGCTCGAGTTTCACCAAAGCCCAGCACCCAGACTGCAGTGTCTTTAAGGAAAGATAGTCTGGGCTCTGTGGGTGTTTTGGCGAGCAAGGCTATCAAGCGATCCAGATCGTGGTCAGGATCGATTAATTTATGAGCGGTTAAGGATTTTTGATATTGATCCCAGAGAAGAGAAAAATCGTAAAGCTTGTCTTTTGTGATGGCAGTAGGCGCTGTGTCGGAAGCAGCTCTAAGATCGGAGGCAGAAATACCATAACGGCTGAAGTCTCCCATGACAGTAGCCAGCTGGACAGCGAAACCCGGTCGACCAATAAATCTGGAGAATCTCTTAAAGGTCGCAAGATCTGTTTTCCCTGCACCTGCCTCAGGCTTATCTGCCTCATCTGAGTGTGCCTTGGACATATTCGCTGACACTTGTGTGTAAGCGCCTTCATAATCAATGACTGCATTTACATCAGTATTAGCTTGCTTAGAGCCGGATTGTAAAATCTCTTGTATGAGGAGTGCTTTGCCTGCCTGGCTGATGCGTCTGGCTGCCAATCCACCGGCTTCAGAAAACAGTCTGTGAGCCAGTCGGGAAAAGGATAAGACCTCCGCCATCATCAGTCCTGCGTGATCATGCTTTTCTAGATATCTTCTCTCCAGATCTGCCTTCATTCTCTCCGGCACAATTAAGAAGGCGCGTCTCATCTGATCTTCCTTGGTATAAGAGTTGAGCTCGCCAAGACAAAAATCGGTCAATACCTTAGGATCTGTACTGTAAAATAGCCTCAACAGGGAATCCTCCCACAATTATTATATTATTATACCTGATCATTGCGGGAGGATCTGTTAATGCTCCCTACCGGAGCGTCCATCTTAATTAACATAAAAGGTAGGTTTAGGAGCAATTTGTTGCTAGAATAGGGCAAATCAAAACAAAATTAATATTTTCACCGGAGCGCTGCTGATAAATCGTAGGTTCTGAAATGAGAGGAGGATTATCAGGTACTTATGGTTAATGACTCAGCCAATCAGATTCACAACAATACTGACCGAAGCTGGACTACTACAGCTGTTGTTTTGTTTTCGGGCCAATTAGCCTCTTTGCTTGGTTCCGCTTTAGTTCAGTTCGCGATCATCTGGTATGTCACTCTGCGCACTAACTCGGGTATTGCCATGACTTTGATTGCACTGGCGGGTTTTGTACCACAGTTGCTCGTCTCACCAATTGCAGGTGTCTGGGCTGACCGTTTTAATCGCAAGAAGGTAATGATTATTTCTGATGGTCTGATTGCCCTGGCAACATTATTGGTGGCGATTATGTTCCTGATCGGTTATGACGCCATGTGGCTAATCTACGTTGGCACGGCTATCAGATCTTTTGGCAGCGGCATTCACACCCCTGCCGTTACTGCGATAGTTCCGCAAATTGTGCCAAAGAACAATCTGGTCAGGTTTAATGCCCTTTATCACGGAGCAGGCAATATCATCCAGCTGATCGCGCCTGTTCTGGGCGGACTGGTTGTAAGTTTCATGCCCATGTGGCAGATATTATTTATCGATGTAATTACCGCTGCGATCGCCATCGGCTGCTTACTTGCCATCAGCGTTCCGGATCACAAGCGAGAAGAAAAAGTCAAGACCTCCCAATATCGCGAACTAATCGACGGCATCAAGTATGTGCGTTCCAATAAACTGCTTTCAGCTATTCTGGCCGTATACGCAGTCTTTATGATCTTATTGTCTCCGGGAGCCTCCTTGCTGCCGTTATATATCCGCAGGAATTTTGGTTTAGACCCTTTCAACATCACGATCTCGCAAACAACTGTATTCGCGGGAATGGCACTTGGCGGCTTACTTGTGGCAAAAAGGGGCCATTTCTTCAACAAAATCCATGTTCTGCGGGTAGCTGCCGGCATGATTGCGATGATTGTGATTATTCTGGGGCTGTTGGGATACGCTCCCTGGGCAACCATTTGGGTTTTTGGTGCGATGCTCTTGCTTTTCGGTTTGACCGTGCCCTTCTATTTAACGAACAATACTGTGTTTATGCAGGAGGAAGTCCCTGCAAAATATCAAGGCCGAACTTTCGCTCTGCACTATATGGTGGGCTCTTTTGCCATACCGATGGGGACATTGTTCTTTGGACCGTTGGCTGATATCGTTTCTATCCAGTCTTTATTTATTGCTGCAGGAACAATTCAACTTATCTTAATAATCTTCACCAGATCGCTTTTCCATCGTCTTGCCTCTCATCTTTATTTCCCTGAGCAAGTTGAATAGACATTCAGCTACATTGCCTTACCTGCGCCTGATATATCACCTTTAATTGCATTATTAGGAGCTGGAACGGGGCGCCAAGAATTCCTTCCTACTGATAATAAATAAGCCGGTTAATACCGGGAATTTCTTCTCTGCCGACAATGAACAGGCTGACTGATGCTGAGAATTTATCTTCACTGATAAAGTTCAGACCAGCTGATACTAAGAATTATCTTTGCTAATAATACACAGAACAGGATAATAATGACGATTAGATAGGAAGGCTATAATAATTCAGGCTAGAAATATTCCTTCAGACTCTCAAGAAAGTCGCTGTCAATACGACGGCATATCTCTGTAGCTAACCGGACCATAGCGTCAAAATCTTTCTTCTTTGCTATGCCGTAACTGGTGTGAATATAGCGAACCGGCACTGCCAGAACTATAGTCGGCGTAGCTTCTGCTGAAAGATGGTAGACTCCGCCGTTAGTAGCTCCACCGCTCCTGACTCCCTGTTGCAGAGGAATGTTTAATTCTTCTGACAGGCTAATTGTCCAGCTTTGGAAGGCAGGATTCGTCACCATCATGCGGTCAAAATGTCGCAGCATCGGCCCTTTACCGATAGCTGTCTGGATCCGCTCCTCGGGTGTGAAAGTATCGTCCGCTGGAGCACCCTCAAACACTATTGCCAGATCCGGTTTGATCTTCCTGCTCACAACCTGAGCCCCTCTGAGGCCAAGCTCCTCCTGCGTTGAAAACGCTGCAACTAATTCAGCATTCAACTCCTCACCATCCAAATTATCGAGAGTGGCGAGAATGCCGGCGCAACCTAATCTGCAATCGAAGGCTTTACCAACAAGTAAATCATGATCATCTTTGTATTCGCAGGCGACCTGAGGCACCACCGGAAAACCGATCCTGATGCCAAAGTCTTCAATAGCCTCTTTTCGGCTTGTCGCTCCTACATCAAGAACAATCTGATCCAACTGCACAGCTTTTTCTTTTTCCTCTTCCGACATAAAATGCGGCGGTTTGCTGGCAGTGATGCCTGTAAGCCATTCACCGCCCCGAGTCT
>DUPE01000048.1 GCA_012838475.1 Clostridiaceae bacterium | reverse complement strand
AATCAGACCCAGAATAATGCATAGCGGAACAACAAACAGCCCAATGAATACAATGATATTGTTGATCCGCATTCGATTTGCCGTGTAGGAGAACCAGCCCAGATTCTCATAGAGAAAGTTATGCACTAAATAATGAGCCAAGTAAGTGAAGGCGAAGCCAAGTGCCGTAAAAACTAAAATAGTCGTTGTGCGATAGATATTGCTCATCAATTTTTTGTTCTTATATAGCCTATCCCACAAAAGTAGAATTATAGCGGAGATTGCAGCTGATACAATTAACCCGGTTAAGATAAAACTCTTGAAAATGTCTCTTTGCTCAGCCTGCGCGTCTGCCAAGGCTGCATCGTATTCTTCGCTGCCAAAAGGGATACCTGATTTACCAATTTCTTTTAACGGTTCATCGGAAAAATAATATCCTAAATAAGCTGTCAGCGCTAAGACTATAAGCGTGATGAAAATGACTAAGATAATCTTCCGGGTCCAGCTTTGTTTTTTAGTTAAGACAATTTCGTTCATATGTGTCTCCATACTGAGCGACAAATTATTTTTTCCCTTGTTTGGCCTTATTCTTTGCATCGGTCATAAGCATCTCCCAACCAAAGGATACTACTGCAAGTCTGACGCGCTTAAAATACGTGCTTCTTCTTCGCCCTTTAGAACGCGCAGAACGCCTCGGGATAAGGCCGCTAGCTCATCTTCTCCTTCGTATATTACCACAGGTGCCAGGAAGGAAACGTGGTCGCTGATTAGAGCAGTAAAATATTCGGATTTGGCAATGCCTCCCGTTAGAATGATAGCATCAACATTGCCTTTGACATCCACAGCTAATGTGCCGATCCAACGCGCTACTGACAGTGCCATCGCCTCATAAATAAGTTTTGCGTTCTCGTTGCCGGCTTTAATCCAGACTTCAACTTTACGGACATCCTTGGTGCCCAAATGTGACATGAATCCTCCGCCTGTCTTAATAAGATTATGCAATTCACTGCGTGTGTAATGTCCGGAAAGGGCAAAATCGATCAAAAGGCCCGAAGGCAGGCCACCGGTACGCTCAGGGGAGAAAGGTCCTTCCTCATCGTTGATCATATCAATAATGCGGCCATTTTGATGTAAGGTAAGTGTGATGCCGGTTCCCAAGTGAGCGACAATTAATGTGACTTCGTCATAAGATATCTGATGTTCTTTGGCATAGCGATGAGCCATCGCTCTCATGTTGAGATTGTGTCCCAGTGCTCTACGTTCAAATCCGGCCAGCCCGGTAATCTTATAGACAGGAAGCATCTCATCAACAGTTACAGGATCATAAACATAGCAGGGAATATTGTAGGGTGCTGCGAGTTTGTATGCTAATTCTGCACCTAGATTGGATGCGTGAATCAACTGAGGTCGATACCTCAAATAATCTATCATTGCCGGAGTTACAAGATACGCTCCAGCCTTGACCGGAGGCAGCAGGCCGCCACGGGCAGCGATGGCAGTGCAAGTGTCACCCGTGATTCTCGCATCCTGCAGTATTTTCTTTACGGCTTCATATCTAAAATCTAATTGATCGAAGAGTTCCGGAAATTGAGACAATTCCTCTTCACTGTGAGAGATCGTAAAGTCAATTATGGAGACTCCATCATCAAAGACACCTACCTTTGTTGTCGTTGAACCGGGATTTATTGCCAGAATTCTATACATATGATGCCTCTTGTTTCCAGGATTATTTATGTTCTGCCACCGCCGGTATTCTGTGTACGTGATACCTCTACCAGTGGCCGATCCAGATGATGCCTCTTGCCCTGCAGGAGTTCCATTCAGGTGATGCCTATTACCCCTGTAGAAGTTCCATTCATGTGATGCATATATGAAGCTGTTTATCTTACTATCATATTATAGTACAGCCACCGGCAATTAAATCTTTTGCAAAATCCCGCTTTGAGTTTAAGTGCAAATTTAACCTGCAGATAGAATGCAGATTGAGACAATCGCCGGTAAAAGTCGCGGCAATCAGTTTGGTATCCCGCTTTGAGTATAAGTGCAAATTTAACCTGCGGATGGAATGCAAATTGAGACAATCACCGGCAAAAGCCGCGACAATCAGTTCGGTATTCTGCTTTGAGTTTAAGTGTTAGTCTAGACTGTTGATTAGGAATGCAGTTTAGAATTGCAGATGTAGTTAATATCAGTTGATCTACAGACTTGTCAGATTCTGTTATTCAAGCTACTTTACACATGATACGTAACTCATCGGCGATCAAGTCATATGGTAGAATTACTCTATCAATTTGGAGGTATGCCGGTGAACAAGAAACGAGTTTTTGAGATTGATCTTGTCCGTGGCTTCGTCTTGATTCTGGTCATTCTCTTTCATCTTGCTTATGATTTGTATGTTTTTTTGGGGCTGAGTGCTTTTTCTTTTATTAACCATCCTTTGTTCGAAGCTATGTTGCGCAAACCATTTATCGGCGTGCTGATATTGGTCTCCGGCATTAGCTGCAGCTTCTCCCGCAATAATTTACGCAGGGGAGGACGCATGCTTTTGTTCTCCGCGCTTTTGACCCTGATTACTTATGTTATTGACCAATATGCCTGGCGCGGTAGTGGCATTATCTGGTTCAACATTTTGCACGTTATAAGTGTCAGTACTTTGATATACGCTTTGCTGGCTTATTTTGCCTCCAGGCGTCAAGAGAAGATAGGGGAGAGGGCGGCAGAAAATTTCACCCTGCTGCTTTTGCTCCTTGGCATTTATATTGCCTTACTGAGCCAGATACTTGCTACCTATCCCTATGCTTCCAGGCCTGCCGGCTGGTGGCTGCTGATCTTTGGTTTCCCTCCCGCTGACCTGGTCATGATGGATTATCTGCCCTTATTACCCTGGTTGGGATTTTTCTTTGTCGGAGCTGCAATCGGACGCATTGCCTACAAGAACAAGGAGGGCAGATTTTCTGATATCAATCCTAAACTGACCTCTGCTTTGCGCCCTCTGGCCTGGGTTGGAGAGCACTCTCTGGCGGTTTATGTTCTGCATCAGCCCCTTTTATTGCTCCTCGTCTTAGGGTTGAGAGCCCTGACATTGCCATAGAGCACTTTAGTTGCGCGTGGGCTATACTATCGACAGGAATATATGGAATTATGATTCAAAAGCCCAGACTTAAAGCCTTGATTATTGTATTGGGGATTGCCCTGCTTTT
>DUPE01000045.1 GCA_012838475.1 Clostridiaceae bacterium | reverse complement strand
TGCCATTATGCTGCGTATACCGGGTTGGGCAAGGAACAGACCGCTGCCTTCCGATCTCTACCATTATGTGGATGATGCGAATCCACAGCTCCTGCTTGCTGTAAACGGGAAGAGAGTAAAACAACATCTGGTTGGGGGATATGCAGTCTTGGATAGAAAATGGAACAAGGGTGATCTGATCACCTTGCAGATGGAGATGCCGGTACGCAGAGTTGCCGCACATGAAATGGTGGCATACAACAAAGGATTGCTGGCGATGGAGAGAGGTCCGCTGGTCTATGCACTGGAAGGGATGGATCAGCCTGATGAATATCTTTTCGATATCATGATCCCCCGTGAAGCATCCATCACACCGCGTTTCGATGAGTCTCTCCTGAACGGGGTGACGCTGTTGGAGGGGGAGGCAATGAAAGTCTACAGAGACTCTGTCAATGGATCCACTGTGGAGAAACCTTTTACATTCAAAGCAATTCCCTATGCCACATGGAATAACCGGGCATCATCACAGATGGTGGTCTGGATACCTGATAAACCGGAGCAGGTGATACCTGAACCGGAACCCTCCATTGCCTCACAGGCAGAACCGATCGATGGCTGGGGATTCAATGACCAGATGGAACCAGGATCCTCCTCCGATCTCAATACACCCTATCACTACTGGTGGTTGAAAAATGGGACTGAGGAATCGATAGGTTACCGTTTCCCTCAACCGCAAAAGATCTCAGCCGTAGAGGTCTATTGGCTCGCCTTTGACCATTATGACGTGATTTACCGGGTGCCGGAGTACTGGAAGCTGCTCTATCGCGATGGCGATCAGTGGATAGAGGTGAATAACCCCTCCGGATATGGCGTGAAGAAAGATTGTTACAATCGTCTCACCTTTGATCCGGTGATCACCACCGAACTCAAACTTGTAGCAAAGCTGCAGGGCCCTGATCCCTCACAACAACGGGATCCCGATAACCCATTACAGTCGGTAGATCTTGGGAAGAAGGGTTATTCCGGTGGTGTAATCGAATGGAAACTCTATGAATAAGTCAATCATCTGAAATGACCGGAATGAAACATACCCTCACCCTCTCTCTCTTATTGCTCCTGCTGATCCCCCGCTTCACCATGAGAGCCGGAGATGTGAAACCTGTTCCCGATTCATTGCAGTTACATCCCTTCTACAAGAAGTATTGTGATGCGACGGGTATCCCTGTGATAGCCTCAACAATGGTTCGTGATGAGGCGCTTACGCTTGCAGCCGGGATCATCCCACTGATGCTTGCCAAAAGAGGCGATGTGAAACAGGTGATGATAGAGCAGCGTTGCAAGGTCATGATTGTAGGAGAGCAGGAGGAGGTGTGCGACCTGCCGGAATATGCACATATCTGCGATACACCCGAGCATGTTGCCTACTGGAACAGACGTGCACGTGGCTTCGGGGGTGCTCCCGAAGATGCCTTCAGCGCCAGTTGCGGTGAGGAGAACCTGTTGTGCCTCGAAGGGGACCGTTACGCCGGTGAGAGCATCCTGGTACATGAGTTCGCACATCTGATTCATACCGTGGGCATCGTTGCCGTTACCCCCGGATTTGATGAGAGACTTGAGGCAATCAGGCAGAGAGCCATTGAAAAGGGACTCTGGCAAAACACCTATGCCATCAGTAATAAGGAGGAGTACTTTGCGGAGGCGGTACAATCTTTTTTCAACTGTAATCGCTTTGCCCCGAAGGCTGATGAGATACACAATGCCATCGACAGCCGTGAGAAGCTACGGACCTATGACCCGGAGCTCTATGCCCTTTTGCTGGAGTACTTTCACGAAACTGATCTCCCCCTGTGTGAGGAGGCAGTGTCGTCACGCTATCACAAGGCAGATGCTTTCAGGAAAAAATTTACGGAAGGATACCACTATGCGATCAGTGAGATTGGATCGATCGGTGACACCCACACTTTCTGGTATTCCACCCATACACCCCGAGGAACGGAGTATTTCCTGATTGATGCCGGGAACCGAACGACGACGGCTGCGTTCGATCAGCAAAAATTGGCTGAAGCTCTTTCCAGTTTCTCCGACCTGGAGGAGACCGATCCCTGGCAGTTGCCGTTGAGGAGCATTCGTTTTAACAATTCAATCGATACCCTTTCTTTTCAACTGAAAGAATTTGATTACCGCGTGTCACTTACCTACTACCACATCACACGCTTGCCGACAGAAGTGAGACCTCCCTATTACTGGGGTGCCCTGCAGCGGGAGAAGGGAGAGCATAAAGTAACCTCTCCCGACGGAGAAAAAGCTGCCTATGTCTCTGAAGGAAACCTTTGGGTGACCGATCTCACCACGAATGAAAGCAAAAGGATCAGTGAAGATGGATCTCCCTATGAATATTACTCCTCCAATATCTACTGGTCACCCGACTCAAAGATGATTGTCTGTTGTAAATATCGTCCGGGTGAAGAGCGGAAGCTGCAGCTCATCTCCTCCTCACCCGATGATCAGCTACAACCCAAAACGGTCGCCTACGACTACCCTAAGCCGGGTGATGCACTGCCCATCCGACGTCCCGTTCTCTTCATTCCCGATGAGGAGATACAGATTCACTATGATCTCCCCAACGTGGAGGAGCAGTATCACCTTGGTACCATCAGATGGGACGATAGCAGCCGGTTCTTTACCTTTCATTTCAATCGCCGCGGCCACCAGCAGTATCTGATCTATTCCGGTGACGCAACAGGACGGCTCTACCCGGTGGTGGATGAAAGAGCGGATAGCTTTGTCTATTACAACACCCTGTACAGCTACTGGTTTGAAAACAGTGATGAGCTCCTCTGGATCTCCGAGCGTGACGGGTGGAGGCATCTCTATCTCATTGATGTGCCAACAGGCAAAGTAAAGAGACAGGTGACCAAAGGTGAGTGGGTGATCAAGAGCGTGATACAGGTGGATGAGGATGCAGGCACAGCGCTGATCAAAGCCTGTGGACGAGTCAAGGGTGAAGACCCCTACCTGGAGAAGTATTACAAAGTGAATTTTCGCAATGGAGATATCCGGCCACTCACGCCGGAGAACGCACATCATGCGGTCACCTTCAGCTCCGATTTTCAATATATGATTGACTCCTACTCCCGTGTGGATCTGCCACCCACAATCGTGGTGAGATCGACAGAGAATGGTCTGGTGATCTACAAGC
>DUPE01000142.1 GCA_012838475.1 Clostridiaceae bacterium | reverse complement strand
GAGGAGGCGTATAGGCTTCACTTTCTATCAGATCACCGTCTTCATCACGCCAGAATCCTTCATCATCCAGCCAAAAGCCGGTATCGCTGCCGGATCTGTACAGCATCTCATTGACATTTTCGACATAATTCTCAGGGGTGATGTTACCTCTGTGCAACGGGTATTGAGCCAGGTTATAAATTTGCGGCATGGCTGTTGTAATCAGAAACAATGAAGCTGCGATAACTGCTATCTGGCGCCAGAGAGCAGTATCTTTGATTACATAACTGTTTTCCTGCTCCCAGAGCAGTGCCTTGCCTTCGGCGCAGTTGCGTCTGGCCCAGGACATATTAAGCAGATTCAGAATAATAACATTGAGGCCCATGCCGTCAGCGAAAACTTGAAAAGTACGCCTGAAGGAATCACGCAGCGGCAGCTTTTCGCCAGCGTCTGTGCGCAAAACCAGCCCCATGACTGCTTTGCCCGGCGTTGTACCGAATAAAGAAAGCATGAGTGGTTCTAAGATCAGCATGATGAGCATGACAACCATGGAATCAGCATACAAAAGGAGTAGCCCGCGGATTATCTTGCCGCGCAATGGAACCATATTTATGAAGGTCCAGATCAGATAATAGATAGTCCAGTCCAGTACTCGAGCCAGGAAACGGCGACCGGGATAGGGCACCGGCGACTCTGACCTTTTCCAAACAACATTGCGAAAGACCAGCCTTTGAAACCAGCTTAAATTCTCTTTTTTTATTGCGGAATAATTATGTTGCTCTGACAAATTTGCCTCCAATTTCCCTTTCCGGGGATTCGAGTCGTTTTCCGTGATCGACCGCTTAATGAAAAAATAAGTTTTATCACAACTAAGGACACCTGCTTCCACACTGACTCTAGATGCGTCGCCAGGTTTTGGGAGAAAATAGAATCAATATGGGGATAATTTCCAGGCGGCCCATTATCATACCAAAACTAAGAACTACCTTGGATAAAGGAGATAAAATACCAAAATTGCCTGCAGGTCCAAACACATTAAAGGCAGGGCCGACATTATTAAAAGTAGCAGTAACGGCGGAGAAGGCTGCTTCAAAAGTAGGCGCATTCAGAGAAACCAGCAGAAGCAAAACAACATAAACAAGTATATAAATACTCAGATAATTGCTAACCTGACTCTTGAGCTGCGGGCTGACCGTTTTGCCCTCAAACGACAAAGCAATACGTCTGTTCGGATTAATACTGCTTCTAATTTCAGCTATAGCTGACTTGACATAGATAACTATACGGCTGACTTTGATACCACCGGCAGTCGAGCCGGCCATGCCGCCGATAAACATCAGACAAAGCAAAACATAATGGGAAAACAACGGCCAGGTGTTAAAGTCCGTCACAGTATAGCCTGTCGTGGATATGATCGAAGTAACCGTAAAGAAGACATCACGCAGCTGCTGAAAGAAATTATTGTAGAGTCCTCTGGTATTTATCATGAGTACTGCCACAGCCAGAGCAATAATCCCAAGGAACCATCTGAGCTCTTCACTCTTGAAAACCTCTTTGAACTTTCGCTTGATCAGGGCATAGAACAGGCCGAAATTGACGGCGAAAATCAGCATGCTGAAGGCAAGCACGTAATAGAGATAATAGCTGTCGTAGAAGGCGACGGAATTCTCTTTGATGCCAAAGCCGCCGGTACCGGCAGCACCGAAAGCGTGGAGAATGGAATCAAAAACGGGCATGCCGCCCAGGGAAAGCAGCACAATTAAACCAGCCGTCATGCTAAAGTACATCAGGTAGAGAATTCTCGCTGTATTGCGAACCTTTGATTGCAGTTTGCCAAAGATCGGTCCCGGGACTTCCGCCTTCATCACAAAGGCATTTTCTGATTCAATATTGGGCATTACCGCCAAAACAAAAACCAGAACACCCATACCGCCGATCAGATGTGTAAAAGAGCGCCAGAAAAGTTGTGAGTTGGAGAGCAACTCGGGATTGGAGAGCACGCTTGATCCGGTGGTGGTAAATCCACTTGACGACTCGAAAAAGGCACCTGCCAGAGAAGGGATGAAGCCGCTTAAGACGAAGGGCAGTGCTCCGATAAAAGAGATAATCAGCCAGGCCAGAGCCACAACCACAAAACCTTCGCGCATATAAAAATCTGTATTCTCGGGCTTTCTGCGCGCCAGGAGAAAACCGGAGAAAACACAAAAGAGCATGGGGATAAGAAAAGGATAGATACCCTGCCAGCCTTCGCCATAGATTATTGCCACCAGTATGGAGGGGAGCATCAAGAGCCCAAAAATCAGAATAATCCCGCCCAGCGCAAAACGCACTATCTTGTAATTCACAGCTTAGCCTTCCTTTAATACATCTGCGATATCTTGGAAATTCGGTTCTTTCGTGACGATGATGACACTGTCTCCGCCTTGAATAGAGTCATTGCCGTCGGGAAAGATTATTATATTGTTGCGCAGAATGCAAAGAATCAGGATGTCCGGTTTGGTCTCAAGATCTCGCAGGGGCTGATTACAGACCTTGCTGTCATCGGCCACACGGAATTGCAGCGCTTCAACCTTGCCTTCTCCAATACGGTGAAAGGACTCAATGCTGGAGCCGGCAGTGTTTTGCAAAGAGCGGACGAAGCGGATAATGTTGTCTGCGATCACCTTATTGGGAGTTACGATGGCTTTTAGACCGACATTCTCCAACACCTTGAGCAGATTGGTGCGATTGACCTTGGTTATCGTGCTCTTCACGCCCTGCTGCGCGGCATAGAGGGAGATAAGGAGATTCTCCTCATCAATACCGGTAAGAGAAATGACGGCGTCATAGTTTTGCATGCGCTCTTCGCGCAGGATTTTTTGATCGGTGCCGTCGGCTAAGACAATTTCTGCGTCAGGATGCTCAGATGCCAAAAGATTTGCGGTCACTTCATCATACTCGATGACTTTTACTTTGATCTTATGTTTGTTTAATCTGGCGAGCAGATAGCGGGTAATTCTGCCGCCACCCACAATCAAGGCAGACTTCGGCCTGTAGAGTTCATTGTTATTGGTATGCAGGAAACGTAAAATCTCCCTGGATTCACCGGTCAAATAGAGATTGTCACCTGCCAGCAGGATGAAACTGCCGTCTGGAATAAAGACCTCATCTCCTCTTTCGACTACGCCTATCAGGACATTGCCGTATCCCCTGCCGATTTCACCCAAGCTCTTTCCTGCCAGCAAAGAGTCTTTAGAGAGTACTGTCTGTACCATGAAAACGCGGGTTCCGCCAAAATGCTCAACACTGAGAGCGGCAGGAAAAAGCAAGATATTCTCGATTTCCCTCGAGGCTTCCTGGTCAGGATTGATTAGCATATTAATGCCCAATGACTCACGCAAAAAATCAAACTGTTCTGAATACTCAGGACTTCTGACACGGCAGATAACATAGCGGGCGCCGAGCTTCTTGGCTGTGATACCGGCAATGATATTGGTTTCGTCATCCGGCGTCACTGCGATAAACACATCGCAGTCATCAACTCCCGCTTCCATCTGCACATCCAAAAAGGAAGCACTGCCGGCGATGCCGGTGACATCGACAGACATAATCAGTTTCTCGACCTTTTCTTCATCCCGATCGATCACGATAACATCTTGCTTCTCGTGGCTGAGATCACGGGCAAGCACTTCACCGACCTTGCCCAGACCTGAGATGACAATCTTCATGACCTACTCCTCCGGAAAGACCCTAATAATATATGGTAAAGCTCCGGTTTAGCTCCTGTGAGATATTGCTCAGCTTCAGGCAGCTTAACCCGGTTCCCCAAAGCTCTTCTAGTAAAGTTCTAGTTGAACTTCAGGACAGTGTTTAATTTCTCGACAGCTTTGTCTATGTCGGTCTTGTCTATATCAATGTGAGCAACCCAGCGCCATTCGCCATCTTCCAGTTCGTTAATCATGATATTGTCCTCAGCAAATAGATCCGGCAGCTTATCCAGCAGTTCCTTTTCTCTCTCGATAGTAAAGAAGACCATATTGATATCCAGTCGGTCAGATTTTACCTTGACTTGATCTATGGCAGCCAGTTTTTCGGCCATATAGCGCGCATTCTCATGATCTTCATGCAAACGCCAGGGCATGTCGCGGATGGCAATAAGGGCAGGAGCAGCCATGAAACCCGTTTGTCTCATGCCGCCTCCCAGCAGCTTGCGCCATTTGCGTGCTCTCGTCACAGTCTCTTTACGGCCAGCAAAAATGCTGCCGATTGGTGCACAAAGGCCCTTAGAGACACAGACATTGACGGTATCAACATATTGGGTAATATCACGCACATCAATTCCCAGAGCTACAGCGGAGTTAAAGATTCTGGCACCGTCCAGATGGACAGGAAGATTATGTCGTTTGGCAATTTCGTGGACCGCTTTCATAGTCTCTTGCGGCACAACTTTACCGTTGGATAAGGCGTTCTCCAGGCAGATCAGACCTGTTTCCGGCTGATGAATATCCTCGGGTCTGATAGCGGACTCAATCCTGTCGGGATCCGGCAGCAGCCCCTCAAAACTAACCGTCTTCATACTCACTCCTGCGATAACCGCAGCCCCACCTACTTCGTGGACAAAGATATGAGCTTCCGAGCCAAGAACTATTTCTTGACCCCGCTGCGTATGGACCAGCACACCCAGCTGGTTTCCCATAGTACCGCTGGGGACAAAAAGGGCAGCCTCCATGCCAAGAATTCTTGCCGCTTCTGCTTCCAGCTCGTTGGTAGCGGGGTCGTCATGGTAGACATCGTCTCCAACGACCGCCTCAAACATAGCCTGCCTCATCGCAGTAGTGGGGTGGGTAACGGTATCACTTCTTAAATCGATTATACCTAGCTCATTCATCGCTTACTCCTTACAAAAACGCTATGCGCAACTAAGTTTATTTATGTCATAGATTACCCCTTTTACATATTTAACTCCAGCTGTTTGTGAATTGGTTGAGCCGCAGCCGATTGCTCAAGGATACCTGATTCTGTTATCAGTCTTTACTATATCGTGTCTTGGAACACACTAATACATATAACATGACTTTTGCGGGTGAATGCTCTAGGATTTAGCTATGGAGCGGTGGGATGAGCCGAAGGCTGGCAAGCACCGTCTTGACATAACTGTATCGGTTTAGGAGATGTCGCCCCTGCGCCGGAGCCGTTGCTCTTGAGTCGGAATGTTGATCTCGCGCAGGAGCTGCCAATCTTTGATCCGGGAAGCCATTCTTGCGCCGGAGCTGCCACTCTTTGACCCGAGATGTCGCTCCTGTGCGGGAGCCGTTACTTTTTGGTCGGAGATGTCGCTCCTGTGCCGGAGATGTTGAGCCTGAGGAGGCAGCCATGCTAAGCTTTTTTCAATTAAAGAAGGATAGCCATATTAAGTCTGAATCTACCGTTGACAGTGCCGGTGGTCGTAGAGGGTTTGTACCGGCGGTGGATAGTGTCGTAGAGCGTATTGAGCCAGTGTCGACTGCGGATCGTGCGGACTGGATACATTTAGAGGGGGCTACCGAGGAGGAGATGCAAGAGATAGCAGAACACTACGGCTTGCCTATTGATTATCTGACTTCAACTCTGGATCCGGACGAAGTATCTCGCTCGGAGAATCTATATCAAGAAAGCGTTGCTAAGCCGGTTCTGATTTT
>DUPE01000114.1 GCA_012838475.1 Clostridiaceae bacterium | reverse complement strand
TGATTGTCCAGACAAAATTGCTTAACCGGATCTGTATAAGTTTGTTGTTTGTTGAGGACAACACCGCAGGGCAGCTGAAACAGCCTGACCAAATCGTAAACCATCTTGAAATTGTGTAAGCCAAAGATGGTTGGCTCAGCAACCAGCACACAATAATTGGAATTTTTTATTGAACTCATGACGATGCAGGAACTGCCTGGCGGACAATCTATCACGATCAGCTGTGGTGGATTAGCCATATTGGTTTGCATCATTTGACTGACGATGGGAGTTCCGGAGTGAACGCCCGGCATCAACATGCCTGTTGTGACCTGTACTCGCTCTGAGCTGCCCTGCCACACTTGACCAATAATTTTTGCTTTCTCTCTCAAAGCTTGCTGTGGACAGATCAGGACACAACCGCCACATGAGTGACAAATATCTTCAAGAACAATCAGCTGTTCGTTAACATAAGCCAAAGCATTGAAACGACAGAAAGAAACACATTGGCGGCAGCCATCACAAAGAGTGTTGTCTACTTGAGGAATTAAGACTGTTACATCATCTTCCTGGATATTTTCAGGGCTTAAAAAAAGATGACCGTTTGGCTCTTCAACATCACAATCGATATAGGCTGATGCTTCCGCTACTGAGGCTAAATTGACCGAGATTAGCGTTTTGCCGGTTCCGCCTTTGCCACTCAATACAGCAATACGCACTTCAGTCACCTAACCATGGAAGCCAGGATGAATATCTTCCAGCAGGAGCAGATTCCCTAAAATAAATGCATTGATATTCTCTTCTGCTGATGCATCTATCGTTTGATATAGTGTGATGCCTGCAGTGTGCAGTATATTCGCGGCATTTTCTCCGCAGCGGGGAGTCAACAGGGCCGTTATCCGCTGATCGACAATTATCTGGGCTGCTTTGATTCCTGCGCCGCTTGGATTGTCTGCTGCACTATTTTGCAGGAAAGTAGCTTCTTGTGATTCTATATCGTAAATCAGAAAATAAGGGGCTCGTCCAAAAGATTTATTTGTATTTATGTCTGCGAGATTTGTTTCGTTTATTCCATTTACCGGCATAGCAATCTTCATTGTCATATTCTCCACAAAATATTGTTCAATCTCCTTTGGCACTAGAGTTGTTCCTGTCCGTGACCAAGACCCTGTCCTTCGCCAGGCTGCTTGCCCCGACCCTGACCTCTACCCAGGCGATTGCCGCAGCCCATACCTCGTCTTTGTCCCTGCCCCGGGCGACGTCCCGAACTGCGACCATGCCTGCGACAGCCGGGTCCGCAGCTTTGAGCGAGCTCATCACAGAGTTCGTACTCTCCCCCTTCAACGATCAAAGTACAGCTATCGATCAAGGCTTGAGCCAATTTATGTCTTGCCTCTGCATAGATACCTTGAACAGTCGTGCGACCAACTTCCATTTGCTGAGCAGTTTCTTCCTGAGAAAAGCCTTCCAGATCGATCAACCTGATCGTTTCATACTCATCGATAGTCATGATAATCGCTTCTCCCGTAATATCAGAAGCTTTTAATGCCCCAAATCGGTTTTGATCGGGGAGCATACACACTTTTCTTCGCTTAATCGGTCTTGGCACAATCATTCTCCCTTAGTTATTGACATATGTCATTTATATTTATTGTAGCACGATGTTGACATATGTCAATAACTATGTTTTCAGGCAAGCTGCATTTCACAGCTAGACCTGCAGCTAAATTCCGGCTTAGGCAGTCAACAGAAACAGCAAGAAGAGGTAATGGATTTCTTGTCTAATCGAAGAATGAAGTGGGAGGTGAAGAAGAAAAATAATCGTTGAGCTTATCCGGGGAGTAGATGCCATGATTTGTCACAATTCTCGTAACCAGTTCGGCGGGAGTGATATCAAAAGCCGGATAATAAGCCATGACTCCATCCATTGCGGTTCTCTTTCCACCACATTGCAGCACTTCCGTTGCAGCTCTCTCTTCGATCACAACATCACTTGCACTTTCAACATTTCCGTCCGGAACTCCTGTCACATAGTAAGGGATGTCAAAATAATCACAGAGTATAGCGATCTGCCAGGTACCTACCTTGTTGATAATGCTGCCGTCCCTGCAGATGGTGTCTGCGGCTGAAGTGAATAGATCGATCTGCTTATTCTTAATTGTCGCGGCGACCATGTTATCTGTTATTACAGTCACGGGAAAGTCCATGTCATGTGCCACGCTGGCAGTGAGACGAGCTCCCTGCAGATATGGTCTGGTTTCGGGGACAAATAATTGAAGATCAATTCCTCTGTGCCTTGCTTCTCTAAGCATTGTTCCGACAATAGTTTCGCCAAAGCATTGGGTCAAAACTTTTGCACCGGGCGGGAAGAGATCTACCAGATGTTTTGCTACTGTACTCATAACGGCATAACGGCGCTGGATATTTGCCAGAGCATGGTCAAAAAGAGTTGCAGTAATATCAACGCCTTTATCAATGGCTTTTTTTGCCGCAGTCAAACTGCCATTAACAATTTTTCGCATACGAGGCTCGGTAGTCGGCCTGGCCGTCGCCAGAGTCTCTGCGGCGCGGCGGAGGAAATCCATTCTTGCATCAGCTTTCTGATGTTGGCTTTCCCAGGCAGCCAGTGCCATTCCCATCGAGGCCGCCGTATAAGGGCCGGCGCTCTGCGTTACCATGTCAGCGATGGCGCGGGCAACTTCCAGGTGGGTCCGGCAAGTGACGAAGTCCACATGAGGATAAACACGGCGATCAAGAATTCTTACCTTACCGTGGTCATACCAGGCAACATTCTCATAACGCAGTATAAAGGCCAGATCATGATCATAACGCTTATAATTCTCTCCCATATATTAGATATCGCTTATGATAGCCTTGATTAGCTTGCTCAGTTTTTCTACAGATGAGGATCCGACTTCCTCGACTTGTGATAGTGGCGCATCCTCGGGCAGAATACCGGAGGCCATATTGGAGATAACTGAGATCCCCAGAACGTCTAGCCCGCAATGCGTAGCAGTTAGTACTTCCGGAACAGTTGACATCCCCACAGCATCTGCTCCTAAGATACGCAGTGCTCTAATCTCGGCGGGGGTCTCGAAATGGGGTCCTAGGACATAAGCATAGACACCCTCTTTTAACTGTAGACTTAATTTCTTTGCACTTTGATACGCCAACTCTCTTAACTTAGGAGTATAAGCTTTGGAAATATCAAAAAAACGCGGACCGAATTCATCCAGATTTATACCTCTTGTCGGTGCGGCTCCCATTAAGTTAAGATGATCCGAGATTAACATCAGGTCGCCCGGCTCAAAGGTGGTGTTAATCGCTCCTGATATATTCGTTATAATTACAGTCTCAACTCCCAGCAGCTTAAACAGTCTTATCGGCAAGGCTAAATCTGCGAAGGAATAGCCCTCATAATAGTGAAAACGTCCTGACATACAGATGACATTATTGCCAGCCAATGCACCGCTAATCATTAAGCCGGCGTGAGAAGGGGCGGTAGATTGGAGAAAACCAGGTATCTCCGTATAAGGGATACTTACAGGATTGGTGATTTCATCAGCCAGAGCTCCCAGAGATGTGCCCAAAATAATTCCGATTTGGGGTGTTATGTTTATTCGGTTGCGTACGAAAGAGGCAATCTCAAGATAAATTTCCATATTATCCCAATTCATAAGCACTCCCTTGACATGATCAGTTCTGCCTGCTACTTAATCTCACGAATATGCGAGTAATCAAATGTATGTGGTTCTTTATCTTTGTCGATGTGTCCTATACCGATGGCGATGCGGAATTCTTCATCTTCTGCAAAGCCTAATGTAGAACAGAGATTTCCTTCAAATTCTCGATTAAAAGCACGCCTGCACCTTCCATTAATGCAAGAGCCCAAACCAAGAGCGTGAGCAGCCAGAGCTAAATTCTGTACTGCGATGCCGGCATCCATAGCTGCGTAGTATGAATCTTGTGAGTAGATGAATATTACTAGAGGCGAATTGTAGAAAATATCTTCTGCCTTACGCTGCTCCAAGAGTGCAATACCTTCGTTGTCGCTTTCAGCCACCATAACCTCATAGGTTTTCTCGTTGACCTTAGCCAGTAAATCTTTATCAGTGACAAATACAAAACGGTTCTCTTGTTTGTTAATTGCTGTTGGAGCGGCCAAAGCTGCCGCTTTTAGTACAGTGATCTTTTCTGGAGGAACGGCTTCACCGGTATAAGCACGAGTACTGCTGCGTTGCATAATAGATCTTATAGTTTCATTCATAGGATTACCTTTCATGTCGTTGCGTATCTGACGTGTCTCTTGCCTGAGCTAAAGCCGCCTCTTTTGAAGCAGTGGGCATCTTCAGAGAAACAGCTACGTCGGTATAAGCACACGAGCTGCCACGCTCAAGCATAGATCTTATTGTATCAGCCGAGGTTTATCCCAGGTACGCTATGGGAAAAACTTGACCGGTATCCACAAGCATAGATCTAATAGTATCAATCGAGGTATGCCCCTTTAACCATTATCTGTTCTATCAATTAAAATTGTACTTAGTAACGATCGGTTCTCTGCCTGTACGCTGATCTTCAAACCATTCACACCAGGAGACCCCCAGCATTGAACCGGAAACCAGGAAAACATTATTCCAGCCACTGTTTTGGAGGGCGCACACAGCATTATAGCTGCGTGTAGAGGAACGGCAATAGAGGTAGACCGCTCTATCTTTGGGAACTTCATCCATGCGCTGTCTCAGTTCCTGTAAAGGAATATTGACTGCCCCCTTGATATGGCCAGAATCAAATTCTTCTTTAGTACGCGAATCAATGAAGTAAGCGCCTGATTCCACAAGCCCCCTGATATCAGCGACATGAATTTGTTTTATGTCACCGTGCAGAATATTAAGTCCTACATAACCGGCAAAATTAACCGAGTCGCGGGCAATAGAAAATGGCGGAGCGTAGCACAGTTCCAGATCTTTCAGATCCTCCAGCGTTGGACCAAACTTTAACATGGCGGCGATAACATCACAGCGCTTAACTACGTCACCGCGGCCAATGCATTGCGCTCCTAATATTTTTCCGGTAGGCATTTCGAAGATTACTTTCAGATACTGGTTCTTGGCTTCAGGCATAATTCCGACCATATCTTTTGGAATAACGTATACGTAATCATAAGCAACCGGAAGATTATGTCCTTTGATGGTGTTTTCTGTCAGGCCGGTTACTGCAGCATTGTAGTTGAAGACTTTAAGACAGGAGGATCCGATATAACCTGTATTCATGGTGTATCTTCCATACATATGATCAGCAACGAAACGAGCTTGCTTGATCGCGGGGCCCGCTAAAGGAAGAGGAGCAGTCTGCCTGGACAGGGAATAAAATACTTCGACTGCGTCACCGATGGCATATATATCAGGATCAGAGGTTAAAAAATTCTGGTCAACCTTTATAGCTTTTCTATCCGTTAACTCCAGACCGGACTTTGCTGCCAAAGCGGAATCTGGTTTGGAGCCTGTTGCCATGATTACAACATCTGCAGGCATTTTCTTGCCGGACTTGAGAACAGCTTGTCCATCTTCGAAGGCGCTAACAGCTTCATTCAAATAAAGCTTCACGCCCTGGTCAACCAGTTCCTTTTGCAATATTTGAACCATATCAAAATCAAAAGTCATCAATACCTGCGGCAGCATCTCTACCAAATTAACCTCGTAGCCTGCCATCTTTAGATTCTCCGCTGTCTCAACGCCAATGAAGCCTCCGCCAACAACAATTATGTCAGCAGCATTTGTGTCAGACAAATGCTGCTGAATCATTTCAACATCCTGGACATTGCGCACAGTAAAAAACCGGATATCATCAAGACCTTTTATTGGCGGTAAAGGCACTACAGCTCCCGGTGAAAGTAACAGCTTATCATAAGCTTCGCGGTATATTTTGCCCGTATTGAGATCCCTAACTTCTACTTCGCTATTGGCACGGTCAATATCTATGACCTCATGCCGGACGCGAGCGTCAATATTATAGTTAGCTTTTAGAGCTTGAGGAGTTGTCAAGACCAGCTCTTCACTGGTGGCAACTGTTCCACTCAAATGGTAGGGAAGGCAGCAGTTGGAGAAAGATACATGCTCGCCGCGCTCAAAGACAATGATTTCTACTTTTTCATCCAGTCTGCGGATACGCGCTGCTGCAGACATGCCGCCTGCAACTCCTCCGACTATCAATATTTTTTTCAGCATGACTTCTACTCCTTGTTTCTATTTGTACCGAAGGATATTCATTAGACTAATGATCATACATTGGTCATTCTTTATGTATGAGAGCAGGTCAAATGGTTTTATCCCACGTTATCGCGTTACCAACAAAGGTAATAGGTGAACGGATGTTTATACATAATAGGATACACGATAATAGCTGTTATTTGTATTTGTTTGATTGAAGCATCGGTATCATATATTTTATCAAGTACTCAGAAGAACAAATCCGAACGATCAAAAAGATGGTCTGACAAGCAATTAAGAATAATCTGTAAATGTTAAACCCTATTTATGCCAGTGTTAAGACCTGTTCATGCCAGTATGAGGGCTTGTTTGTGCAACTGCAAAAAAATATTTCACTCTCCTGTAGTTTCATTGTTAGAGATTTGTAATAATATGCTCTGCTTTGATAGTCACAGGAGTGATACTATACATTGTAGTATGAAGAACTAAAACCACAATATGTAGCCTAAGAGGTGTTTGTTATGGCACAACAAGATTATGATTATTCTTCATCCCCAGATAAAGAGGGCCAAGATCTGACACCGGTATTGGTAATACCGGAGATAAATGTACAAAGAGAAGATCTGATTGGTACTTTACGACCTTTGGATGGCCCCAAATCCATCATTAAAAGAGATGGCAGTCACATGCCTTTCGATGCCTATAAGATCAGAAACGCCATTGCCAAAGCTAACGCCATGATTCCCTCAGAAACCATGACAGAGGCAGAGCTGGATGACGTCACAGTGATGGTGGTACGCACTCTCCCGATTGACAGTATGCCCGGCGTAGAGCAAATACAGGATCGTGTTGAAGAAGCACTCTTCCAGGCGGGCAGACTACAAACCGCTAAGGCCTACATGTTATATCGCGCCGAGCATACGAAGATCAGAGAAGCTCAAGGAGATCTGATGAAGATCTATCGGCAGGTTACCTTTGCCCGCTCTGAGGAGGCTGATCTATTGCGGGAGAATGCCAATATTGATGCTGATTCTGCCATGGGTACTATGCTCAAATACGGCTCAGAAGGCTCAAAAGCCTTTGTCGATCAGGATATTCTCCCTACAGACATGGCGGTTGCGCACAGAGATGGTGACATTCATATTCACGACAAGGATTTCTATATGCTCACAGAAACCTGCTGTCAGATCGATATCCCGACCCTCTTCAAAAACGGCTTTTCCACCGGACACGGTTTCCTGCGTCCGCCTCAATCAATAACCAGTTATTCCGCTCTAGCCTGCATCGCTATTCAGGCTAATCAAAATGAAATGCATGGCGGTCAGTCAATCCCGGCCTTCGATTTTGCCATGGCGCCCGGAGTCAACAAGACATGGAAGAAAAGCTGGCGCAGTGTGCTAACTACAGGTCTGCTTACTTCAGATATAAGTCTTTCATATGAAGGTGCTCAGGAGATTGCAGAGGGGTTGCAAAATAGCTTTTCTCAGCCCTTTACCCTCGACCACGAAGAAGAGTTTATCCATCACTTAACTAGTAGAATAGACCGGCAGCTGGCTGAAAATCTTGCCACACAAGTCATGACAATAACCAGGAAAGAAACCTATCAGGCTATGCAGGCTCTGATTCATAACCTAAATACAATGAACTCACGAGCCGGGGCTCAGGTTCCTTTTAGTTCCATAAATTACGGCACGGACACCACGGCAGCAGGCAGGCTCGTTATCCGCTCCTTGCTTGATGCTACCAATGATGGACTCGGCAATGGTGAAACGCCGATTTTCCCCGTCCAGATTTTCAAGGTTAAGGAAGGAGTCAATTACAATGAGGATGATCCGAATTACGATCTCTTCCGCGCTGCCATGCAAACATCAGCTAAGCGCCTCTTTCCAAACTTCTCTTTTCTGGATGCTACCTTCAATAAGCAATACTACCGTCAGGGCGATTTTAATACGGAAGTAGCATATATGGGCTGTCGCACCCGTGTGATGGCCAATACTTACGATCGCTCACGCGAAGTTACCAGTGGCCGCGGCAATCTTAGTTTCACTTCCATCAATCTGCCGCGTCTGGGTATAGAAGCTCGCGGCAATATCAAGGAGTTTTTCTGCCAGCTGGACAAAAAGATGGATCTCGTTTTTAGGCAGCTGCTGCATCGTTATCGCATCCAGGCAGCACGGCGAGTGAAAAACTATCCCTTCCTGATGGGGCAGGGTATCTGGCTCGACTCCGATAAGCTGGAGCCCAACGATCCTATCGAGAAAGTACTGAGACACGGAACCTTGTCTGTAGGGTTTATCGGCTTGGCGGAGACGTTGAAGGCGCTTACCGGCAAACATCATGGAGAATCCGAAGCAAGCCGGAAACTAGGCCTGGAGATCGTCAAGCACATGCGCAAGCGTTGCGATGAAAAATCAGAGATGATGAAGCTGAATTTTACGCTGCTGGCAACTCCTGCTGAAGGTCTGTCAGGTCGTTTCCTCAAGATTGATCGCAAGCGCTATGGCGTGCTGCCGGGAATCACAGACCGCGAGTTCTACACAAATTCCTTTCACATTCCTGTCTATTTCCCTATTTCAGCTTTGGAAAAAATTAAGATTGAAGGCCCTTATCATGAATTCACCAATGCCGGCCATATCAGCTATGTTGAGCTGGACGGAGATGCTGCTCAGAATCCTGAGGCTTTCGCCGCAATAATCAAAGCCATGAAGGAAAACAATCTTGGCTATGGCTCGGTAAACCATCCTGTTGACCGCGATCCCCTGTGTGGGTTTGTGGGTGTAATCGATGAAGTATGCCCACGCTGCGGGCGTAAAGAAAACGAGTCTTTATCCGGCGATAGAATCCAGGAACTCAAAAGACAATATCCCGATATACCGAACTTCAGCGGTTCTCAGCCGCGAAGCACACTCTCCTTCCAGCGCATCCGCCGTATCACCGGTTATCTGGTCGGATCCTTAGAGCGCTTCAATGACGCTAAGCAGTCAGAGGTAAAGGAACGGGTACAGCACGGCATTAGCTTCAGGCATTAATAGAGATACGAATATGAATAGCGACTCGGACGAGCATATATTTCGCGATACCTTTGTCAGGATTGCAGGCGTTGAAGCAGAGTCTTCAGTTGACGGACCCGGACTTAGATATGTAATCTTTACTCAGGGTTGCTGTCATCATTGTCCCGGCTGTCATAATCCGGGTACCCATGACTTTTACGGCGGTCAGGTTACAGATCTCTGGACACATACTAAAGCTTTGCGGGCCAATATGCTGCTGAGTGGACTGACCATATCAGGAGGAGAACCCTTCTTGCAGCCCCTGCCCCTGGCATTACTGGCAGAAGAGGCCCATCGTCTGGGGTTGGATGTCATCTGTTATAGTGGATACACTTACGAAGAGTTAAGATATGCTGCAGATACAGGTCAAAATGTCGTGAAATTACTACAGCAGATCGATTATCTGATTGATGGTCCTTTCCAAAAAGAATTAAAGGATATCTCCTTAAGTATTCGCGGCAGCAGCAATCAGCGTATACTAGTCATGAAAGAAGGTTATATGACTGAAGAATTAGGGGAGCTAAAATAATGGACAAAGACAGAGATAAACTCAAAAACACCAGCATCGCAGAGCTGATAGAACAGCAATATGAGATAGATGACCTTATCTCGATTCTGGCATTTTTGCGTTCTCCCGACGGCTGTCCCTGGGACAGAGAGCAAACCCATGCCAGTATTAAACACAATTTGATCGAAGAAGCTTATGAGGTAATAGATGCTATTCAGGTAGAGGATCCTGAGAGCTTAAAGGAAGAATTGGGAGACGTGCTGATGCAGGTTGTTTTCCATGCCAGAATGGCAGAAGAAAAAGGTGAGTTTGACTTCAATGACGTTGTCACTTCAATAGCTCGCAAATTAATCTCCAGACACACACATGTTTTTGGACAGGATGTAGCGTGCAATTCCGCAGAAGTGCTGCAGACCTGGGAGAAGAACAAAAAAATTGAGAAGGGTCAAAAAAGCCAGACAGAAGTGCTGCGGGATGTGCCCAGAACACTGCCGGCTCTTACCAGAGCGTACAAAGTGCAAAAAAGGGCGGCACTAGTGGGTTTTGATTGGCCGGACAGCAGCGGTTCGCTGGCGAAGATACAAGAAGAACTGGAAGAGATAAAAGAACAGATTGAAGAAGCTCAGGAGAAATCGGGGCAAGGAGAATGGAGCACTGATGATGGGCTAAAAGCTGTAGAAAGAGAATCCGGAGATTTGTTATTCGCAGTCGTGAATTACCTTAGAGCCCTGAAAGTAGAACCGGAAGTAGCACTCAATCTTTGTACCGATAGGTTCATTTGCAGATTTGCCGGTATGGAACAATTAGCCGGGGACAGAGGCGAAAAGCTGGAGAGTATGACTTTGGAAGAGTTGGATAAATTGTGGGATGAGATCAAGTTGATTGAGAAGAGAGAAGAAAATGCGAGTCGATAAGTTTTTGAAGGTTTCACGAATAGTTAAAAGACGCACAGTAGCCAATGATATGGCAGCCGCAGGAAGAGTGAGTATCAACGGCAAGAGAGCCAAGCCAGGCACTGAAGTTGCCATCGGCGATATAATCGAAATTGGTTTTGGGGATAAGCAGACCAGGATAAAGGTTACAGATATAAAGCAGTCAGTAAGAAAAGAAGAGGCGGAGACGCTCTACCAGCTCTTGAGCTAAAGATATTGACAGACAATAGCCCGCAAATAGCCTAAAATCAGTGTATTTGCGATTATTACAATTTGATTACTTTTACTAAAAGGCCCAATTTCGGGCCTTTTTCTCAACCAATTCCAAAGAAAAAGAGTTCTCCCCGCTGGACAAACCGAACAAAGAATGGATACAATGAACGACACAGACAATCAAGTAAGGATGTAACGTCAGCAGGAGGTCTTGTGGCTATGGGCGGTAAGCGCTCAACAGAAAAAGTAAAGACCAAAATGTCAAGGGCGGCATTGACGAGAATAATTTTCTCCGGCGTATTGATTATTATTCTTGCTGTTTGCTTCACAATATTTGTCTCTCAGGAAGAAGAGTCTGAACGACTTTATCGCAAACATGCTGAGCTTGCAGCAGAGAAAGCGGAACTGGAAGCTATCAATTTTGAATTGCAACAGCTGTTAAGCATAGAAGGAACTCCTGAGTACATCGAGCGGGTTGCCAGGGACAGCTTAGGCATGGTAGCCCCGGAAGATATAATCATCGACGAAAAGTAGCAAAGATGCCGGCGCTCTTTAGTTGCAGCCATGCCGGCATTTTTTAAGTGGTTCAGGACTTAAATCTACTGTCTGCAGCATGTCTTATGTGAAATGTGCTTAAGGTGCTCCCCGGGCAGGTTAAGCGCCTTCAATAAATTATCATATTAATTGGTACTGTAGTAATGCCACTATTTAAATAAACTCATCATCAATTGATATCTTGTCTGCCCATGAAGGCCCTCATCAGGGTTACTTCGTCCGTATATTCCAAATCGCTGCCCATAGGGATGCCATGAGCCAGACGGGTAGTTTTAATGCCGGTGTTTTTTAGCAGGCGGGCGATGTATAACGCAGTCGCTTCTCCCTCTACAGTAGGATTTGTTGCCAATACGACTTCTGTAACTTCATCTGCTTCCTGCAATCTTACGAGCAACTCTTTTAGTCGTATTTGTTCAGGCCCGATGTCTTGCATCGGTGAGATCGCGCCATGCAGGACGTGATAGAGACCTTTGTACTCTTGTATCCTCTCTATAGATACTATATCTCGTGGATTCTCAACGACACAGATCATGGAGCGATCGCGTTGAGGTGAAGCACAGATTTCACAGGGATCGGTCTCTGTCAGATCACAGCAAATAGGACACAAGTGGATGCGTTCGCTGGCATTGTGGATAGCCTCGGCCAACTCCCGGGCAAAAGATTCTTCCTGGGCGAGGATGTAGTAGGCAAGCCTCTGAGAGCCCTTCCTGCCAATTCCGGGCAGTTTCCCCAGTGCGGTAATAAGTCGGTCAATTGCAGGCGAAAAGTGTCTTGCCATTGCCTAAAATCCCGGGAAGCCCAAGCCGCTCCCACCGGTAACTTTTGCCATTCTGGCTTCTATTTTACTATCGAGGTCACGCATTGCTTCGTTTACTGCCGCTACAATCAGGTCTTGCAGCATTTCCGCATCGTCCGGATCAATTACTTCCTGAGCCAATTCCAGGGAGATAATCTGATGGTCGCTACTAACACTGACTTTGACGAAGCCGCCGCCTACAGTGGCCTCTCCTGTCATGTCCTTAGTTTCTTCCTGGGCTATCTCGATCTCCCGCTGCATGCGCTGAGCCTGTTGCATAAGCTGATTCATATTGCTGCTACCGCCAAATCCTTTTCCGGGCGGCATTCCTCTTCTTGCCATCTATTATTCCTCCACTTCTAACGGAACATCAGTTTCTTGACAGACCTTCCTGATACGGCTAAGCCATTCCGGTTCAGCCGTAGCTCCGACATTGTTTGCTGCATCAGGACTTTTCCTGATTACTACCTCTACCGGCTGTTTCATCTCTTGTGAAACCAGTCGACAGAGCAGTCTGGTCGCATCAGGCATACTGCAGCGTTCGAACTGTGAATTCATACTGCTATCAAAATTAAGATACCAGTTCGTACCATCATAACCGACGCGTGATGAGCGTGCCATAATCAATATATCTATATGTCCTAATTCATTGAGTTCATTTAGTACATTGTTCCAATGAATAATCAATTGTTCATGATCCATTACCTGACTCGGCTCCGGCTCGTCGGTCATTTCTACACTGCGTTCGGGTTCTGCCTCTGCTGGGGGTTCGTCAAGCGTAGCCATCAATTTGTCACCTTCGACTAATATTGCCTTAGCCGGTGGCTCTTCAATGTCAGGTAATCCACTAACCTGTGGCTCTGGTTGTGCAGCCGCCTCGACAATTTGCTCCGGCTCGTCAGTCATTTCTACGCTGCGGTCAGGTTCTGCCTCTGCAGGGGGTTCGTCAAGCGTAGCCATCAATTTGTCGCCTTCGACTAATTTTGCCTTAGCCGGTGGCTCTTCATTGTCAGGTAATCCACTAACCTGTGTCTCTGGTTGTGCAGTCACTTCAACAGTTTTATCTGACGTCGGCAATTCCCCCTCGGATGCAACTTTCACCGTGACGGTCGAGTTTCCGGAACGCAAATTTGCAATTGTTGAATCTGGGATTTCGCCCAACAATCTTATCAAACCTATCTCCAGGCTGGTGCGCAGATCAGGAGTCCAGCGTAATTCGCTCAATAGGGCAGACAAGCCTTGAATCAATTTTGTTAATGTCTTGGTATCGGAAAAATTGGCAAGACGGAGCATATTATTCAATGACTGTTCAGTAATCTGTATCATTTCGGCGGGGTTGTCGGATATTTTGCAGACCAGGACATTGCGCAGGTAGCGCGCAAGATCGACTACAGTTTGGATCAGATCGCGCCCTGACAAGGAGAGCCGATTAACTAAGTCTAACAGCTGATCAATCCGCTTGCTGAGCAAGGCATCTGCCAGGTCTGCCAAAAATTGATCGTCGACTAAGCCTACCAAATTTAACACGGCGTCCCGCGAAATATCGCCTTCAACACCTGTATTTGCCTGGTCGAGCAGAGAAATAGCGTCCCGGAGAGTTCCTTCCGCAAGGACCGCCATCGTTCTTAATGCTTCATCTGTTACGTTTATCTTGTGGCTGTCGGCAATAAGTCGCAGCCTGACTGTCACGTCTTCCAGGGGTATGCGTCGGAAATCATAACGTTGACAGCGGGAGATAATTGTGGCGGGAATGCGATGAGGCTCTGTTGTTGCGAGAATGAAAATCGCGTGTGCCGGAGGCTCCTCAAGAGTCTTGAGTAGAGCATTAAAAGCTCCCTGGGAAAGCATGTGTGCCTCGTCAATTATATATACCTTATATCTGACAATGGCGGGTGCAAAGAGTACCTCATCAGTTAAACGCCGTATATTCTCAACGCTGTTATGTGAAGCGGCATCCATCTCGACGACATCAAGCAAGGTTCCTTCGTTGATGCCGGCACAGATCTCACATTTGTTACAGGGGTTGCCATCTTCCGGACTAAGACAATTGATGGCCTTGGCGTAGATGCGAGCCAGTGATGTTTTGCCTGTGCCTCTGGTACCGGTAAACAGATAAGCATGGCCGGTCTCACCCTTGACCACACTTTGACGTAAAGGAAAAACTACCTGTTCCTGGGCCACGACTTCATCGAAAGTCTGAGGTCTCCATTCTCGATAAAAGGCGATTCTTGCCATGATACTGCTCCTTCCTCTTAGAAAAACGCCGTATCCGGGCTGCAGCTGAAGCGGGCAACCCCGCGGCACCTACGGTTTACCGCTTACCGCTGCTTCCTTCCAGACCTGGCGGGGTTCACGGGCCGCATCGCACGGGACCCACTGTCAGCTGCAGGCCATTTACGGCGTTAGGACTTAATTGTAGCATAAAAGTGATTTCTATAAAGAACCAATGCGCCGACAATCTGCCCGTAGCCGGGAGGGCATTTCATCGCAGCCTGAGTCAGGAATTTATTATGTTCCCGCGTCATAAGCGCCTTCACCAACATCACCTGCACCAGTATCGACGAGAGCCTTGTTTTTCCAATTACCGCGCCTGTAAGCGATGGTTATCAGAATCGCACCTACGATCCAAGTCAATAATAGAGACCCAAAGGTAGAGACTGGTCTGCCATGCGGCCAGGAGGTCGATTTAGTCAGGTGAGCGAGCAGATACGCCATGGGAATGCGAACGGCGATATTTGTGAAGATCGTTATCCACATCGGAGTCATTGTATCTCCGGCACCTCTCATTACTCCGCTCAAAACCTGCGTGACGGCGAAGACGACATACCCTAAGGTCAGCACCAGCATCATGGAATACGCCAACTCCACATTCGCCTCGGTCTTAGTGAAAAGACGCATAATATTCTTGCCAAAAATCACAATCGAAAGAGTCAGCACACCGGTTGTCATGATGGCTAAGGTCAGGCCCTGCTTTACACCCTGTTTAAGTCGATGTATTTTTCCTGCGCCGATATTTTGTCCTGTAAAGGTCGCCATCGCAATGCCAAAGGAAAAATTTGGCAGCATGGCAAAACCGTCTACGCGAATAACCATAGTGGTAATATCAGCGATATTTATCTGGTTGGTGATGTTTTGCACAAAGAGCATAGATATGGAGAACATACCCTGCATAATGCCTGATGGGATTCCCAGCCGGAACAAGTCTTTGCTCGTCTTAGTGTCGGGCTTAAGATGCTTCCAGCCAATATCGAAATCTTTGTAGCGGCGAAGACGCATAAATGTAAGTATGGCGGACACATATTGGCTTATCACGGTCGCGATCGCGACTCCAGCCACACCCATGTGTAGATCACGAACAAAGTAAATATCCATAATAATATTCAGAACTGTCGCAATCAAAACAAATACAAGTGAGCTGATACTGTCACCCAGCCCTCGCAAAATACCTGCGAATATATTATAAAAAGCCAGGCCATGCACACCCCAGAAGAAGATCAATATATAATCCTTGCTCCATTCGATATAATCAGCGGGTGTGTTAGTCAGTCTGAGTAGCGGTTCTGTTATGAGGGAGCCCATAATCATCAGGACAGTTCCAATAATAAACGTCCAGATGACAGCTGTACCAACAGATTTTGACAAGTTTTCACGATCGCGGGCGCCGAAGTATTGGCTGACCATAATCGAGCTGCCGCTTCCTATCATAATGAAGAAGATCATGAGCAGATACACTACCGGCGTAGAGCTCCCAATAGCCTTGAGGGCATCATCGCCAATGTATTGACCGACAACAATGCTGTCCACTGTGCTGTACATCTGTTGTGCGATATTTCCAACTAAGAGAGGAAGACTAAAATAGAGAATTTTCTTCCAAGGTGTTCCGACAGTCATATCTTGTTTAGCAAGAAAAACGTTCGACAAGCAATCACCTCCCTGAAAATTATATATGACACTAATAGTTCTCCAGTCTCCAGAGATAATATCATATAGCTTTGCTGCTGTCAGAGACGCCAACAGCAAAATAGATAGAACTCTGAAAACAGCATTGATCTCATCCTCCCAATATGTCGTACGTCAACAGCAAAATAGAGAGAACTCTGAAAACTGCATTGATTCTCTCCTCCCGCACCGCAGCGCGTCAACTGCAGAACGATGAGAAGCATTGATAACTATTCAATACGTCGAAGCCCGGCGACCGTGGATATGGCTAATGTGTATATGATAGATATACATATACACGTACAGTTAGTTATATTGTTAAACATTTTTATATGGTTTGACCTTTTGTAAAAATGGTAATACAATTGTGAGAATTCGATTTTCTTGTAAATAATGAATAATAATGCAAGAGGGCGTCAGCCACAGCAATCGAATTTAAGAATTTGCCGAGGAGGTCAAATGTATGAGAAAGTCAAAATCTAAGAGAGTGTTCACTGCAATCCTGCTGGTGTCGTTGGCAATTATTATGCTGCTGACATCCTGTGGAGATGCGGCTGAAAAAGAAACAGAAACTACAGCACCGGTAGTTACAGGCGACAAAATTAAAATTGGCGGTCTGGCTCCACTGACAGGCAATGTCTCGATTTACGGTATTGCCGTGAATAACGGAGTTAAGCTCGCTATCCAGGAAGTCAATGAAAACGGCGGACTCCTGGGCAAACAGATCGATTATATTGTTTACGACGAAAAGGGCGAAACGGTTGAAGCTACAAATGCCTATAATCGTTTGGTAAATGACGATAAAATCGTTGCCCTGATAGGAGATGTTACCTCAGAGCCTTCTATTGCTGTCGCCCAACGCGCTGCCCGCGACAATATGCCCATGATTACGGCCAGTGGCACCTCTGCCGACATTACCAAACAGGGAGAGAATGTTTTCCGCGCTTGCTTTATCGATGAAGTGCAAGGGGATTTGATGGGTGCATTTGTAGCTAATAATCTGGAGCTGGAGAAAGCTGCTATTTTATACAATGTCTCAGATAACTATTCTCAGGGCCTGACTGATGCCTTTGTTGCCAGATGTGAAGCAGAGGGGATCGAGATTGTAGCGTCAGAAAACTATAGCTCCGGAGACACCGACTTCAAAACGCAGCTTACCAAAATCAAAACTGCAGGGGCTGAAGTCCTCTATGTTCCTAATTACTATAATGACGATATTATGATCGTGCGCCAGGCCAAACAGGTCGGTTTGGATATTCCTTTCCTTGGAGGCGACGGCTGGGATGGCGTTCTGAGTGAAAACGTCATAGGAACCGAGAAGAATGACGCCGATGGTGCCTATTTTACTAACCATTACGCACCGGACGATCCTAATGAACAATTGCAGTCATTCCTGACCGCCTACAGAGAAGCCTACGGCATGGAAGCTGTTTCATTCGCGGCTCTTGGTTATGATGCGGCTCACATGATGATACAAGCAATCGAAGAAGCCGGAAGTACTGATTCAGATGCTATTATTGCTGCTATGAAGGATATTGAGTATGAGGGTGTTACCGGCAGCATTACTTTTGATGACAATAATAATCCAATCAAGACCGTGAGCATTATTCTGGTTAAAGATGGTGAGTACACGCTGTTTACCAAGATGCAAAGTGACGAATAGCATCAAGAATCAGAATTAGTTTATACTCTAACAGGTTAATTTTTTATTAAAGTCATGAACCAGGCGGGATAACAACCTCTTGGTTCATGGCATTTGCTGTTTTTTGAGCCGGCTCTGCTGAAAAGAGATTATTTATGACATATTTCATATTACAGTTTTTGAATGGCTTGCAGATAGGCGCTATCTACGCCCTTGTTGCCCTTGGCTACACGATGGTATATGGCATCATCAAGCTGATTAACTTCGCTCATGGCGAAATTATGATGACAGCGGCATATTTCATTTATTTTTTTATGACTTTGCTGGATTTGCCTTACTTTTTGGCGGTCATCCTGGCTATAGTTTTTTCAGTAGTTTTAGGAGTATTGATCGAAAGGATAGCGTACAGACGTTTACGCAATGCCTCAAGACTCTCCGCCTTGATTACAGCTATTGCAGTCAGCCTGTTTCTGCAAACCCTTTATGCCATTCTCTTCACACCGGACCCCAGAGCTTTCCCTCTGACGGCGTCCAGCTTTCCTGTCCTGGAGATAGGTGAGATCACTTTGAGCTCCTGGACATTAATCACTATTGTTGTTGCCGTAATCGTGATGATCCTTTTGCAGTTGTTCGTAACCCGCCACAAGGCCGGCAAGGCTATGCTGGTTGTTTCGGAAGACCTGAAGGGTGCGTATCTGATGGGGATCAAGGTAGACCGGATAGTGTCGATGACTTTCGCTATCGGCTCAGCCCTGGCAGCCATCGCCGCAGCGCTTTACATAGTTTCCTATCCTCAGATAACCCCGTACATGGGGGCTTTGCCGGGTATTAAGGCTTTCATCGCCGCCGTATTGGGAGGGATTGGACTTATCCCCGGGGCCATGCTGGGAGGTTTCCTCCTTGGTCTGGTCGAGACTATGACAAGAGCATATATTCCCTCTTCAGTAGCTCAGCTTTCTGAAGGTATTGTCTTTGTTATCTTAATCCTGGTCCTGCTGCTGAAACCGGCAGGATTATTGGGTAAGAGCGAGCGAGAGAAAGTGTAGGGGGAGATATGCCAAAAACAAAAGTAAAATCTTATGGAATTAATCTGGCGATAGCTGCGGTTGTCTATCTCATCATTCATATGATATTCAGCAATGGCATGGTAAGTCGCACATTTGTTGATCTTTTCACCCTTTGTACCATATTCAGCATAGCGGCAGTATCCCTGAATCTCTCTACCGGACTTCTAGGCGAATTATGTTTGGGTCATGCAGGTTTTATGTCTGTAGGCGCATATACTTCGGCCTTGATCACGCTTTCTATTGATAGCCCGGGGAATACTCCCATTTTGTTTGTTTCCTTAATTGCCGGTGGCCTGACCGCAGCACTCTCGGGCATTGTCGTTGGCATTCCCGCTTTCCGTTTGAGAGGGGATTACCTTGCCATCACCACCTTGGCTTTTGGCGAGATTGTAAAAGTTGTTATGCGATCCATGAAAATTACGGGAGGCGGTCAGCCGCTGACCGGGATTTCGCTTGATACCACTTATACAATGGGTTACTGGGTTCTGATCATTACGATTATTATCATCTATACCCTGATTCGTTCCAGCCATGGCAGGGCGATCTTATCTATCCGTGAAGACGATATCGCCTCTGAAGCGTGCGGTGTGGCGGTGACACGTTACAAGCTGATCGCCTTCTCTTTATCTGCCTTTTTCGCAGGCGTTGCCGGCGGTCTATATGCCCATTATCAGGGCGTTTTGGAACCAAGCTTTTTTGATTACAACCAGTCGATAAGCTTTATGGTCATGGTTGTTCTGGGCGGTATCGGCTCTTTGACGGGATCAGTAATTTCCGCCTTCTTCCTGACTTTGCTGCCTGAAATCTTACGAGGTCTGGCTGTGTATCGCACTTTAATATACTCCACAGTCCTGATCTTATTAATGCTGTACCGTCCGGAGGGGCTGCTGGGACAAAAGGAAATTTCCCAACGCTTTTTTGGAAATATTTTCCGTCGGGTCAGAGAGGGCCCTCCTCCAAGTTCCGGGGTTGGTGGAAGCAGTGTTATCCCTCAGGAGAATATTCCCGTAAGTGGCAGTGCAGAACGCAACGGTGACAGCACTCTTCGGGAGAGAACAGGTACATCTTCAGGCACCCCGGAAGAACCATTGGAACGTAAATGGAAAGGAAGGAGATAGGATGGCTTTACTTGAGGTCAAAAACCTTACACTTAGATTTGGCGGCCTGATAGCTGTTAATGATGTGAGTTTTTCAGTTGAAGATAAAAGTATTACCGGATTGATCGGGCAAAACGGCGCAGGGAAAACAACCATCTTCAATCTTCTTACTCATGTATATCAGCCTAATGAAGGTACTGTAATCCTTGACGGGGAGGTTATGAAGGGTAAGAAACCCCATCAGGCAGTAGCGCGCGGACTCACCCGCACCTTTCAGAATATTCGCCTCTTTCGCAATATGCCCGTTATAGACAATGTCAAAGTTGGTTTTGTATATCAAGGCCAATACTCCGTGCCGTCAGGTGTCTTCCGTCTGCCACCATATTGGCGGGAAGAAAAGGAAATGCAGGAAAAAGCGATGGAGCTGCTGCAGGTTTTTGATTTGGATCGCTATGCTAGCCATTACGCCGGCAACTTACCTTACGGCCAACAGAGGCAATTGGAAATCTGCCGTGCGCTGGCTACTAACCCGCGTGTGTTATTACTGGATGAGCCTGCCGCAGGTATGAATCCCTCTGAAACAGAGTCTTTGATGGAGAGAATAGACAAGGTGCGTGAGCGCTTTGCTATCGCGATATTATTGATTGAACACGATATGAAGCTCGTAATGGGCATTTGCGACAAGGTCGTTGTTCTAAATTATGGCTGCGTGATTGCTGAAGGTTGTCCGGAGAAGATCAGAAGTGATGAAGAAGTAATCAATGCCTATTTAGGATGCGAGGTCTGAGTATGAAAAACTTGTTTGCCATCAGAGATCTGCATGTTTTTTACGGCCCAATTCACGCAATTAAAGGTATCAGCCTTGAAATCAAGGAAGAAGGAGAATTGGTGTCTTTAATCGGAGCGAACGGCGCCGGCAAAACAACAATCATGCACTGTATTTCCGGACTATTGCGTCCCCGCCAGGGACAGATTGTATATAATGGGCTGGATTTGCTCAAAGTCAAACCGGAGGATATTCTGGCCACCGGCTTGGCCCAGGTGCCGGAAGGGAGAAGAATTTTTACTCGCCTGTCTGTGGAAGACAACCTGGAGATGGGGGCCTATACACGCACCAAAAAATCCGAAGTCAAAAGGGATATCAGGGAGATACTTGAACGTTTTCCCCGATTGTCTGAGCGACGTAACCAGCCTGCCGGCACACTCTCCGGCGGAGAACAGCAAATGCTGGCCATCGCCAGGGCCTTGATGTCAAGACCTAAACTGCTGTTGATGGACGAGCCTTCCATGGGTCTTGCGCCACTACTGGTTAAAGAGGTATTTGATCTTATACAGGAGCTGCGCTCTGAGGGGACCACTATTTTGCTTGTTGAGCAAAACGCCCGTATGGCCCTAAGCATCGCCGATCGCGCCTATGTGCTGGAAACTGGCAGAATTGTGCACGAAGGCATTGCCAGTGAAATGCTGGAGGATGAACGCATTCGTGAAGCATATCTGGGAACATGATGGTATATAAATGGTAGATTCAGTTTTCCTTTATTTCACAATAGTTCATTATTCTGCGAAACGGGTGACACATAATCTAACTAGAATATCAGCGTAAGTTAAAACTTACATACAACACCTCTTCATACGTCTCCTCAGAAAAGAGCTCACAATTTGGGCTCTTTTCTACTTTTACGGAAATTTCCCGGTATTTTTTTGCTAACGATTAACTGAGGTCTGTTTCAGTCTCTGGTCAAAATTACTTCACAGGATGACAACGTGCGATCGGTTGTACGATTGAATAAAGAGGACAAAGCCCTCCTCTAAGAGTTCGGATTGTGTTTTTGTTCACTGATTATTTTCGCAGTCAGTCTGCGTTGGCTGTCTTTACTGTGTAACGGGAGAAACATTCTTATCTAAAATTTGCTTCTCTGAAATTGCTCTTTTATCCTGAACTTGGGTCAAATATTATATTTTGCATAGATAAACCCTAAATTTCATAAAGGAGCCTGTAAGATGGATGACAAAAATTTAGAAACCACAGAACAAAAAGAAAACGCCGTTAACTTTCCGTTAATCGGAACCAAAGCGCCGGCATTTGAAACCAACACTACTCATGGGATGATGAAATTCCCCGAGGATTATGAGGGAAAATGGGTAATTCTCTTTTCCCACCCTTCCGACTTTACCCCTGTCTGTACAACTGAGTTCATGACTTTTGCAAAGATGCATGAAGAATTTGCGGAGCTAAATACAGAGCTGGTAGGTCTTTCGATCGATTCACTTTTTTCGCACCTAGCCTGGGTAAATGCAATTGAAGGATACACCTGGGAAGATATTGAGAACCCGGAAGTTAAATTCCCCGTGATCGCAGATATCAAAATGGAAGTAGCCAATAAATACGGCATGGTCCAGGGAGAGTCAGATACGTCAGCTGTACGAGCTGTCTTTTTCATAGATCCCCGCGGAATAGTTCGTACTATTCTTTATTATCCTGCTTCTTTGGGACGGAATTTTGCAGAGATCAAGCGCATCCTGTTGGGATTGCAGCTGTGTGAACAAGAGAACGTTGCTCTTCCAGCCAATTGGGAGCCAGGAAAAGACGTCATTGTGCCACCACCCGGCACACAGGCCGCTCTCAAAGAAAGAGTGGAACTCGTCAAGAGTAACAGCGATGATCGCTATGAGTACGACATGAAGGATTGGTACTTAACCTTTAGGAAAGACAAGTAATAATTTAATTAACAATTTCTCCTCTTTTGATACTATTGATCAGGCAGCAGGTTACGACTTGCTGCCTGATTCAGTATGTATCTATATGTACAGGCGCCTTCATCTATCGATTAAATATTTATCGCAAACAATATAATAAGAGTTATAAAGGAGATCTGTACCCAGTGGATCAGGGTGAGTTGCTCAGATTAGGTCAGAGCGGGTCAGGGCGAGCCTGTCAGGTTAGGTCGGATCGAGCCAGGCCGGATCAGGCCGTAACAGACTGGATCGGGTCAGCCAAGTATCTTCAGCTTTTCTGCTTTGATTCTGTCGACTTCATATAAAACGCGTTCAAGGTCGATTCCCGCAGCAAGTCCATCACGATAGACAACCTTTCCGTCGACCATAGTCAGTACAACATCAGCGCTTTGCCCGCTATGAAAAACATTGGCAGGCAGATCGTATACAGGTTTCATGTGAGCTCTATTGAGATCCATGACAAAGAGGTCAGCCTGTGCCCCGACCTCTATTTTGCCGCAATTTTCCCGGCCTTGGGCTCTGGCACCGTTGGTAGTTACAAGAGGCATGATATCCTCGGTCTTCATTATGGAAGGATCATGATTTACTCCTTTGGCAAGGAGAGCCGCCAAAGTAATTTCTTCAAGCATATTAAGATTGTTGTTCGATGAGGCACCATCAGTACCTATTGTAACGGCTACATTGTACTGAAAGAATTTGGCTAACGGAGCGATCCCGCTACCCAGCTTGAGATTTGATGAGGGGCAGTGGCAAATAGTTACCCCTTTGTCACTTAAAATTTCTAAGTCAGAGTCTTCCAGATAGACGCCATGAGCTGCTACGGTTGGCTGGTCGAAGAAACCAAGAGAATTCAGATAAGCTGCGGGTGTCAAGTTCCGGTTCCTGACCTTGCATTCTTCATGTTCTGCTTTTGTTTCGGAGAGATGCACCTGCAGGATAAAGTTCTCCTCTTTAGACCAGTCAGCAACATCGCGGATGATGCGCTCACTGCAGGAGTATTCTGCGTGTATTCCTGCTTCGGCAATGATGCGCCCTGCGGCAGAGGGACAGTTACGCCTCAGTTCAATTATTTCCTCAAAGCTTCTGTCCTGATAAATATCAGTATTCTCATCGCCGACAAATGGGTTTGTGATATTAGCCTTGATACCCGATTCCAGAACTGCCCGGAAGATTCCTTCCAGGCGCATATACATATCACTGAAGGAAACAACACCGGAAGCCAGCATTTCATGAACTCCCAGCAATGTGCCCCAATACATATCATCCGCATCTAGCAAGGCTTCAAAGGGGAATATCTTCTCATGGAGCCAGCGCTTTAAAGGTAATCCCTCTCCATAACCCCGCAACAAAGTCATTGGCACGTGACAGTGCATATTATAAAGGCCGGGTAACAGCACTTTGTCTCTTCCGTCATAGACCTCCGCATCATTAGCGCAAGTATATCCAGCCGGAGGAGGGGATTTATCCAGCCAGACAATCTTGTCAGCTGAAGTACCCAGATACATATTGCTGTGTGCAATACCCTGATGATCAATGACGCTGATATCTTTGAATAACATTCCGGACTCCTGTTTTTAAATTATTCGTATAAGTAAATGAAGGCGCTTGTCTACGAGTATGGCGTCTTCAATGAAGGCGCATATCTATGAGTTCGGCGTCTTCAGCGAGGGCATTTATCTACGAGTTCAGCGACTTCAACGAAGGCGCATATCTACGGATCCGGATTTTCATCAGTAGGCGTGGTTGGTTCTTCAGTGGGTGGATCTATCTTGGTTGGCTCAGGACCGGGATCCGGCTCTTCGGTTTCGGAGGGAACCTCAGGATCAGTGGGTTCTTCTGTAGGAGCAGGCGTAGGCGTCGGAGCTCGGTGCAAATCACAGGTATGGGAGGGGAAATTTGCCCTGCTGCGATCAAAGAGCTCAGTTGTCGTTTCCTTACAATATGGATTGCTGAGCAAGCCGGTCGTTGTGCAGATGGTTCTGGAAGCAACATTGGCAGGCTGTTCAAATTCCATGGTTTCCTTGCCCTCGTGAATCTTATTCATAACGTCAGTCCAGATACCCATGCCATTATAGCGGTCAATATCGGGAACAGAAGTGCGCCGTCCGTTATTATTATCATACCCATACCAGACAGCCCCGGTGTAATAGGGTGTGTAGCCGCAATACCAAGTATCAATGACATCGTCAGTAGTACCGGTCTTGCCTGCGGAAATCTGATTGTCAAGTCTGCCGGGCTCAAACCAAAAAACATTTTCTACTGCATCCTGCAAAATGTCTGTAACTATATAGGCAGTTTCCGGAGAGAAAACTTGCCTCATTTCCGGCTTGTTTTCGAGCAGGACACGTCCGTCTTGATCCAGAACCCTTGTATACATATAAGGTTCGACATATATGCCTTGGTTGGCGAAAGCGCTATAAGCACCGGCCATTTCATAAGTGCTGACGCCTTCGCCAAAAGCACCTATAGCTCCGGCAGGTTGCGTTTCTGTATGCCGGTCTATACCCAATGCTCTCAGATAAGAAAGGCCAATTTGCGGAGTAACCTGATTGACGTATAGGTCGGCAGCAATAGTGTTGACGGAGTACTTGAGGGCTTCGCGGACAGTTCTTGGTCCGGAGTATGATCTGGTTACATTCTGCGGCCATTCTCTCTCGGGGTTCTGTGGGTCTAAGTGTTTTGCCTCGTCCATCAGTACCGTGCCGGCAGTAGCTGCGCCTATCTCAATCGCGGGAGCGTAAACCAAAAGGGGCTTGATAGAGGAGCCAGGTTGACGCTTACTCTGCGTGGCTCTATTCCAGCCCATATGGGTTGTTTTTTCGCCGAAACCGCCATACAGACCCACAACCTGTCCTCTTTGTGAAGGCATATTGGAAATTACGGTCATAGCAGACTGAGGCGGTTCGGGTATATCAGGCAAAGACTCCGGATTGTTCGAGAATAGTTCAGGTTTTTGGAATGATGTAGTTAGGGCGTCCTGCACTATCGGATCCATTGTAGTTTCGATACGCAAGCCTTGCCCATATACCGTCAGACGTGCCAAAGAAGGAGAATAGCCTCGCCGCAATTGTAAATCCTGTATAATCTGCTGAATGACAGCATCAACGAAATAGCTGTTGACACTGCTTGATTGGATTGAGATATCCTCAGAGGCAAAAATCAATTCCTGATTGAGAGCCTCCTCATGTTCCTCTGTGCTAATCATTCCCAGATCTTGCATATTTTGCAGAATTATGCGCATGCGCCTTTGAGCATTGCGGCGGCCAAATTCAGTGCGCGGGTTGTAAACAGACGGCAGATTGGGGATGCCCGCAAGGAAGGCGGATTCCGCTAACGACAAATCAGAAATGTCTTTACCAAAGTAGGCTTTGGCAGCCGATTGCACACCTACATAATTGTTCGCCATAGGAACAAGATTGCAGTACAATTCCATTATTTCGTCTTTGGACTTTACTTTTTCCAGCTCGAGAGCACGGTACCACTCTTGAACTTTTCGCTGTGCGGATTCTTCGTTTGCCCCGGAGAGCATCTTCACCACCTGCTGAGAGATAGTCGAACCACCATGTGTCGGTGTGCCCGCGTTCACGATCATGCTTAAAACTGCACTGCCGATACGCCTGGGATCAATGCCACGATGGTTTTCATATCGTTCATCTTCAATAGCGATGAAGGCATCATCCAGCCAAGTAGGTTTGATCTTCGCTATCTGGACATATTCTCGTTCAAAGTTACTAGCTGCTGTAAAGCTGGCGATCTCATTGCCATTACGATCGAAGACATAAGTAGGTTCGCTGCTGCTCTTAATATCTATGATTTCAACCGGAGTGGCAGTAGCAATATAGCCGCTAAGCATGCCAAATCCCAGGCCACCCAGCAGAAAGGAAGCAATAAGAACCAGTGCTATTACAATAACGAGCAAGTGCTTAAG
The DNA here is from genome assembly GCA_012838475.1 of Clostridiaceae bacterium. GTDB lineage: Bacteria > Bacillota > Clostridia > Saccharofermentanales > DTU023 > UBA1046. Next base: position 700 of record DUPE01000114.1, on the reverse strand, counting down.
TGCATTGCCGGCTACCTTGAATACGGAAACCATCCCTGCGTGGCGGGTCGGTTTGCCTGAGACGCGGCGCCTCAGCTCATTCTTAGCTGCCAGTATGCGTCGGGAGACAGCTTTTTCATCAGGATTTGGTGCTGCTTTCCTCCCGGTTGTAGAATTTTTGTCAACCCTGTTTCTATCCGGCATAACTTCTTCACGCCCACGATGTTCACTTTGAAAGGGTGGCTGCGGTGCGTTCTGAGAGTAATTATTAAATTGATTTCCTCGGTCGTTGCTCATTGATTCATAATATCTTTCGTGTTAGTAAGTCTATATTCTAACAATATTTATCCCGCAGGTTCCACTGGCATTTATCTCGCAGGTTTTGCTTGAATTTGTTTCGCTGGTCCCACCGGCATTTTTCCCGCGGATCAGCCGGTATTTATCCCGCCGGTTTCAATGGCATTCATCCCCACAGTTCCACTTGTAAAGGTTTACTTCTAACTCTAATTATTCAGCATAAATTCCTAAAGCTCTCGCTTTTTTAAAACCTGCCAAAACCTTACACAAACTATCACTACATTATATCAGTAAGAGTACATTTGCTGTATCGGCAGTGGAGCATCTATCACATACCACTGCTTTTCCGGCTTGCGGCTGATATCAGGCTGGCAGTTGCACCGGCAGGGGCAACCATCGTGTAATACTGCCGCCTTGGCTTGTG
>DUPE01000216.1 GCA_012838475.1 Clostridiaceae bacterium | reverse complement strand
TTCCGACGATCATGGTTGGAGATAGGCTTTATTTCAGTCAGGGTGTAGATGTTAATGTAGATATTGATAAATCTGAATATCTCGGTACAATCACATCAGCAATTGATGATACGAAAATGCCGATCGAAAATGGACAAGCAAATTTTGAGGGTAAGGGGGCACCGTATGCCGTTTATAAGAATGGTGTGATTCTTATGCTGGAAGGGAAATGGTTCTTTTTCGAAATTAGGTGAGGCAATTAATTAATCAATATCTACATAAAAAAGACTCCGCTGCGATTGTATCCGTAACGGAGCCTTTTTTGGTGCGGTCGGTGGGAATCGAACCCACACGGTACTACCACACGCCCCTCAAGCGTGCGCGTCTGCCAGTTCCGCCACGACCGCTTATACGATCTCGAGCCTATGTATTATTACAAAACCTGCTGGAATTGTCAATGAGGACATCCGCTCAAAAACTTTAGGTTAATTGCAAAAGAAAGTGCTTGTCTCTAAGGAGCACTTAGCTTATAAAGAAGAAGTAGCAGTGAATCCTACAGTAGCAAAGCAAACAGTACACTTGACTTCTACTATGTCTTGAGAATTCAGCACTGACGGTAGCAGAAGAGTTATACCGTAAACACGGCATTGACCGCAGATAAATGTAGCTGAGTCAAAGGATTCTTGCAGTTACACAGGAGCAAATCGTAGTAGAACGTGACAGACGCAAAGGATTCTTGCAGTTACTCAGGAGCAAATCGTAGTAGGACAGTGACAGACGCAAAGGGTTTTGGCAGTCAGCTTGGCACAGATTGCAGTTCGCTGTTTTCTTGGAGTTGGTGTTCGCCATTGGTACAGTTTTTTTACATCTAGTGACAGTTCGAAGTAGAATGTCCCTATGAGAGATAGTTATCGCACGCTAAAGCAAGAAGGCAGATCTAGTTATGTTGATCGCAAGTCTGAATTCATTGGCATAGCCAGACCGGTGGCATCTGCTGACGAAGCTGAAAGATTTGTCGCAGAGATGCGCTCCGAATTTCCGGATGCCAGGCATCATGTTTATGCCTGGATCAGCGGTGGTAAGGAGATCCAGCAGAAGTACTCAGATGATGGCGAACCGCGCGGCACGGGCGGCATGCCTGTTTTGGATGTGCTTTCGCATCAAAATATTGAAGACGCTGCCGTCGTAGTTGTCAGGTATTTTGGTGGGGTATTGCTGGGAACCGGAGGACTGGTCAGAGCGTACAGCTCCGCTGCAAGTCAGGCGATAGAAGCAGCTATCCCCCAATATATGCAAAAACTACAGATTTACCGCTTAACAGCTCCCTATGGTGCCGCAGATAAGCTCAGGTACCAGCTGCAGGAAGCCGGATTCTGGCAATCGGAGGCGGTATTTGCTCTGGACGTGGAATGGGAGGCGGGTGCCGCACCAAACCGATCTTCCGAGTTAAGCGATCTCGTGCAGGACGCCACATCCGGATCAGCCCTAATGGAATACCTGCGCAGCGACTTCATCCCAGTGGCAAAGTTAGTTTAGCTCTTCGCTGAGTATTCACCGAATATCGCGCCGCCGAGTATTAGTATGGCTCCCAAAACCTGCAAGGGCAACATGACCTCGTTCAAAACAAGGACGGAAAAGACTACAGCAGATAATGGATCCAGATAACCTAAGATAGCTACAGTCTGTACCGGCAGATGCCCGATTGAAGAAAAGAACAAATAACATCCTGCGCCAGTGTTCACTAGACCAAGTATCAGCAGTGGAAGCCAATCGCCGGAGCCAATCTCTATGGTGAAACCTTGTTTAAAGAAGACAAACACTGCGACGGTGAGAAAGGCGATGACCAGTTGTAGAGTAGCGTTCTTCAGGCCAGTGATTTTCTTCGATTTTTTATTGGTTATTACCATAACGGCGTAAGTGACCGCCGATAGAGCACCAAAAAGCAGTCCCAGCCTTGATGCGCCATTGGACAGTATCTTGCCATTGACGAGAAACTCTCCCAATAAAACAATTGCAAAGCCAAGCAGCTTTTTCCAAGTGAGCCTTTCCTTAAACAATAGTGGCGAGAGGATCATCACTATGACGGGTCCGAAGTAATAGAGCAGTGTCGCAATGCCCACACCCATTTGACTGTATGCTTCGTAAAGAAAGAGCCAGCTTGTTCCCATGGCAATGCCAGATATAACAATATATACGAGATCTTGTTTGTTTTCTCTGAGATTGAATTTTTGGCCGGAAAGCTTAAAAATGGCAATCAGCAACAGGCTTCCGATCAGGGTACGAAGGAAAACGATCTCATAACTGGACAGTGAAATGAAGCTCGCGACTATCCCATTAGTTCCAAAGAGGAACAAGGATACGATGTACTTAATGTAGGGTCTTCTCATTAAACTGCTGTTCTCAGGCATTTAACTATCACCACCGGCCTTTGTGCTGGGTTGTTTCCAGATAGCATCAGGAATGCTTTTTAGGTGTTCTTCGCATGGCTTCAGAAATGCATTTTTGAGCGTCTTCGCATAACTTCAGAAATGCTTTTTTGATCGTCTCGGCGATTCAGGCTACTTAGCATAATCTGATGTCAGTATATAGCAGCAAGTTTGATTACAATTCCGTATGTTTCTCATAGTATCAATTACGAAATCAGATATAATGCCAGATGAGGATACTAAATGGATATGAACATGATGAAATATTTGGCTTTTGTTAAGACTGTGGAATACAG
>DUPE01000125.1 GCA_012838475.1 Clostridiaceae bacterium | reverse complement strand
GCGGTCTTAGTAGGAATACCCGGAACTGCACTCAACTCTTCCAAAGAAGCTGCGGCTATGCCCTGAAGACCGTTAAAACATTCTAATAGCTTCCTTCTGGTTGCCGGTCCAACACCGGGAATATCTTCCAGCAGGAGTCGCATTTGTCTGCGTTTATGCTTGTTGCTGCTCAGCCTTCTGGCAAAACGGTGTGCTTCATCTTGGATGGCAGTTAGAAGGCGCAGCAGCCCCATACGAAGCGCTCGCTCATTTTCTTGCTCATTCGCACCTTCAAGAGAAGCTTCATCTTCTGATTCCGAAAGGGCATCTGCTCCTGCGGGAACCTCTGCTACTCCCTCTATGGACATGCCTGTTTCCCCTGTTGAGGGAACCTCTGCTCCTTTTTCTAAGGACATGTTTGTTTCCCCTTCTGATTCCGAAAGGGTATCCGCTTCTGCGGGAATATCTACTACTCCCTCTAAGAACATGCCTGTTTCCCCTGTTGAGGGGACCTCTGCTGCTCCCTCAATGGACATGTCTGCTTTTCTGTCAGCTACCAGCAGGAAGGAGGGGTCACCATCAGACGGATAGGATGACCCACGATCAGACGGATAGGATGGGCCACCATCAGACAGAAAGGAAGGTTCATGATCTGACCTCAGCTCAATCACTTCGCCGCTTGTGAGAACAAGTCCTCGAGTACGGTGGCGCTCATCTTTAACAATACCTGCTAAAGCAATATCTTCTGTAATGAGCGGAGCTATTTTATTAACATGGCCGATTCCGCCATCAACCAGAATAAGATCGGGCTTGCGACCGAATTCCTCATCCTCCAGACGCTGTAAGCGTCTGGCAATAACCTCATACATGGCAGAATAATCGTCAATCCCTTCGAAGCTGGCGATACTGAAGTGGCGATAAGAAGACCGTTCCGGACGTCCCCCCTGAAATACCACCATGGAACCGGCTCTGTCAGAAGCCCCGACATTGGAGATGTCATACGCCTCGATCCTCTGGATAGCAGTCTTGCTGGCGGTCAGTCTGGCCAGTTCTTTCAAAGTCAGATCAAGGCCGGTAGCACTTTTGCCCCCCATTAGAGTGTAACGTTGCAGGGCTTCCTGAGCATTCTTCTCAGCCATCTCGAGCAAACGCCTCTTCGTACCGCGCTGTGCTCTGTGCAGCCTGACTTTATGACCTGCCAGTTCAGAAAGCCAGCTCGCCATCAGGTCCTGTTCATCCAACTCAACGGGCAGGAGGATTTCTTGCGGTATCTGTGTTGTGTTTGTGTAGTGCTGTGAGATAAAGGCTTCCAGATAGGAGGCATCAGTGTCAGAACCATCCTCAGCGAAAGTCTGGACATGACTATTCACCCTGCCTTCCCTGACTTCCAATTTTTGCAGACAGACTTCGCTGCCATTGCGGGCCAGACCCAACACGTCTCTGTCACCACGGTCAGAGCTTACGACAATCTGTCTCTCCCTAAGCTTGTCTAAGGCTTCAATTCTATCACGTAATAAAGCCGCCTGCTCAAAGGAGAGGTTAGCTGCCGCCTCATTCATTTGCTCAGTCAAATTAACCAGCAGTTCCGAATATTTCCCTTCCAAAAAACGGACAACATCGTCAATTACTTCCCTGTACCTCTCTGCTGATACATCACCCTTACAAGGAGCAATACAGCGGCCGATATAATAGTTTAAGCAAGGTCTCTCTTTACCGATATCTCTCGGCAGCACCTTACGGCAGGTCTTGATTGGAAAAATCTGGCGTAGAGCCTCCAACGCGCGGTAAATATCTCCACTAAGATAAGGTCCAAAGTAACGGGCACCATCCTTGATATCCGGTCCTACACGAAAAGACTTGAGAATGCGGGGATAAGTTTCTTGTAAAGTGATATGTATGTACGGATATTCACGGTCATCACGCAAAAGTATATTATAACGAGGCTTAAACTGTTTAATCAGATTAGCCTCCAAAATCAAGGCTTCCAGCTCGTTTTGGCAAATGAGGAAGTCGAAATCAGCGATATGTGAGATCATAGCCAACACCTTCGCATCACCTTCCGGATGCGAAGTAAAATAGCTGGCCAAACGTTGTCGCAGGTTGTTGGCCTTGCCGACATAAATGACAGAACCTGCTTTATCCTTCATGAGGTACACGCCTGATTCCTCAGGCACCAGATCCAATCTGGCATCAAATTTTACTTCATCTATAGACATTTAAAACTGTAATACTATCCTTCATTTTCCTTCATTTCAGCCAGTGGTTGACTGCAGTACTTATCATTCTAAGTTATTTTAACAGGAATCATATCAGCCGTATGATCAATGCCCAAATTGCCTTGGTCGGATGATCTGTGCCTGTACCCTAGGCTTCACATTTGTCAGGGAAATCCAGATCATCGCAATACCTAGATCAGAATGAGATTGTCTCACTCGGGATTCGCATAATATGAACGTTATGCGAGCATTATATCATGTGCTATTCTATGGATATGAAACAATCACTCATTATTGTCTATGGTGCAGTTGCAATTCTACTGGTAGTTGCCTTTTTTGTGGGTGGTTTTGATCTGATTGGCGAGGCTTTGGCAAGTGCACTTAATACCGGGTTGGATTCAGCACTTATGTTGATAGCTTCATTCCTGGTCATTGGCCAGCTCAATGTCCTCATCACTGCAGATGTACTGGAACGATGGCTGAACAAGTTCAAAGGCTGGAAAGCAATTGTGACCAGTGCTATAATCGGCGGACTCTTTCCCGGAGGACCTTATATTTACTATCCCTTTATTTTGAGTTTTAGAGACAAAAACCTGCCGGTTTATATATTTGCCTCTTTTATCTTCGGCAAACAGGTCTACGATTTCGCCCGCTTGCCCATGGAAATAAGCTTAATCAGCCCGGAGATTGCAATAATCAGGACAATCATTACGTTTCCCATACCTATAATCATCGGCTTTATGGGCAGACGCCTGATTGGGACAGAGAAGACCTTAGATCAAATATATAAAGGCGGTGAGAAGAAATGATTACTTCCACGATGATTCTTACCGTATCCGCTCTGGCGCTCTTCCTGGTAAATTGGAGACAGAATGGCGAACATATCGAAGGGTTGAAGCAAGGTGTTATCCTGTTGTTGCAGACGCTGACCTTAATTGTAGGCGCCTTCATCCTTGCAGGTCTTATTGAAGTCCTAATGCCGGTAGAATTTGTTCGCAGTTGGCTCTCCGCTGAGGCTGGCATACGCGGGATTTTTCTCGGCACTATCGGCGGTATGCTCTTGGCAGTCGGTCCCTATGCAGCCTTCCCTATTATTGCTTCGATTATGGCTTCCGGTGCAGGCCTGGCAACCATAATTGCCACCGTCACTAGCTGGTGCCTGTTAGGCATGTCAAAACTCCCCTATGAGACCGCCTTTCTGGGGGCAGGCTTTGTTATTAAGAAAACGCTTATTAGTATTCCCTTCTGCCTCTTAGCCGGTTTCATTGCTTATGCTTTGGAGATCTTGTTCCTCTGATCTCCTGTTCTTCAGTTTATTACCGTCTTCATCTCTAATGCTTAAGATATCTTTTCCTCTTAACAGTATTCCCTTCTGCCTCTTAGCCGGTTTCATCGCTTATGCATTAGAGATCTTATTCCTCTAATCTCCTGTTCTTCAGCTTCTTTACCGTCTTTATCTATAATGCTTTAGATATCTTTTCTTCTAATCTGCATTCCTTCAGTCTCTTGACCCGCCTCAAAGATTTGGTTTTGAGATCTTGTTCTTTGGGCAGGGAAAATGAGAATTTGACGGATTGACACTAGTGACTATATTCCTCGTTCGCAAAAAACATATAAATAATATCGACCTCTAACTTGAAAATCTGACATATTGGGGCGAATTGTCTAATCTCGCAGATGTATTGCGATCTTGACGTAAATATGAGAAAACTATATGAATAATGTCAACTTATTTGGCAGCAAATCAAACGAATTTAGGCGAAACGACTTATCTTGCAGACTCTAGAGATTTTGTCCTAAATATGAGATATTATTAATCAAAATAATGCCGGCGGATTCAAGCTTGACAGCAGTCCAGCCTGGAGAATCATGTTAGAAAGGGCTCACTAGTCCGAACACAGGCCTAACCGACAAATACTCTGCGGATCGCTATGTTTCTATTATGAGTTGTTCCGGATTTATATGTGAAGCAAGCTTGATCCATAACGGACTGAAGCTGAAAATATTCAGCTTATGAGCCCATAACTTCAGTCGAGGAGAAATGAAGTGGAAAAAAACAAACTTGATCAGCAGCCAAAGAGTTTTCGGGCATTCCTAAAGAAGCAAGACATCCAGCCCAGCTGGCAGAGATTGGCCCTTGACGCAATGAGCGCTATGGCGCACGGTCTTTTCGCCTCTCTACTGATCGGCACGATCATAAACACTTTAGGCAATCTGCTGGGTCTACCCTTTCTAAACCAGATTGGCGGTTATGCCACCGCCGGTACCGGTGCCGCAATGGCAATTGCTATTGCTTATAACCTCAAAGCCCCGCCATTTGTCCTCTATTCAAGTGTCGCTGTCGGCTTAGCTGCAAATTCATTAGGCGGAGCCGGTGGCCCTCTGGCAGTCTACTTCATTGTCCTGATTGCAGTGTTCTTCGGTAAACTTGTTTCCAAAACAACACCGGTTGATTTAATCGTGACACCGCTGGTCACAATTCTGACTGGCGTCTCTGCGGCCTATCTCCTGGCACCGCCCATTGGCAAGGCGGCCTCATCTATAGGGTATGCCATTATGTGGGCTACTGAGCAACAGCCCTTCATCATGGGTCTTATCGTATCTGTCATCATGGGCATTGTATTGACCTTGCCGATCAGCTCTGCTGCGGTAGCAGCCTCATTTGGACTGGTGGGTCTAGCAGGTGGAGCTGCTCACGCAGGCTGCTGTGCTCACATGGTCGGTTTCGCTGTTGCATCGTACAGAGAAAACAAAATTGGCGGTCTGGCCGCGCAAGGATTGGGAACTTCAATGCTGCAAATGCCTAATTTACTGCAAAAACCGATTCTCTGGCTGCCGGCGATAGCAGCCTCAGCGGTTAATGGTCCTGTCGCTTCTGTTGTATTTAAGCTCAAACAAAATGGACCACCGATATCTTCGGGTATGGGCACCTCCGGCCTGGTGGGACCTATTGGCGTCGTCAGCGGCTGGTACACACCTTCTGAGAACGCCCTGGCCTTGGGCGAGACTGCCATCAATCCTACAGCGTTTGACTGGCTGGGCTTAATTCTTATCTCAGTCGTCATCCCCGCTATCGTAGCCTTACTGGTCTCAGAACTGATGCGCAAGAAAGGTCT
>DUPE01000096.1 GCA_012838475.1 Clostridiaceae bacterium | reverse complement strand
TCCCGGCCACGGTGAACCTTTATTGTAAAAGATGTTATTGTGCCATCCTTGTTTCTTCTTTCCTGGATACTTGCCATAGCGTTTCACTCCTTTATCTTTGGTTTGCGTTGGCTTGTCCAACTGGTGGGGCCGGTGTAGCGGTTCATTTATTAATCTTCATTCCCGGTGCGCCTTCTTATCGCTTCAATCTCCTTTGTGGCACTACCTCCACACATAACATTCGAGAAAAGGACAAGCGGCCCACAGTTTTATTTGTTATCGGATAGAATGTCCTCAACTATTTTTCTAAAGGTTGTCGTAATGTCATTTAGCAGATAGCTTTCATAGTCTGCCGCTGGAATCATTCGAGTGCCTGTAACGGTTTGATTATGCTTTTGTGCCTGTTCATACGCCAAAACATTATGGAGAAATAGTGTACTCATATCTTTTTCATCCTCTAATTTCCCCTCCATCGCCTCCCGCCTCTCCCTCTCAAGCCGTATCTCTGACATTCGCATCGGTATCGCTCCCGTCAAATGGTGGATTATTAATTTTGAAATAAAGTTCAGGTAACCGTTGCAAAAGGTTTTATATCCTTCGCCACTCTTGGGGTTGCTCAGACCATCCTTCCATCTCGTAAGCTGATTGATGGCATCTTCTGATAATCCAGTTTTTTCGTGTATCTCCTGTATATCTATATCAGGGCTTTTAACTCCTGTTCTACCCAGCAAATAATCGGTTGTTACTCCATAAAAGTCGGCAAGCATGGTCAAATATGAAATATTCATTCCATACCCGGCATTAAATTTCGAGTGATTGAAATCTGTTATTTCATAATTCTTCAAGACACCGCTTGATATCACCTCGGCTTTAGCCGAGCCTAAATAATTATTTTTTTTACTCTTTTCAAGATCCGAATATCGTTCATTAAGTTCTTCGGCAAGCTTTTTATGGGATATTCCCCTTCCATTATTATAATTTTTTCTCAACTTCTTAAGCCGCTTGGCCGTTTCTATTTTCTGCTCCTTACCGTAAAACATATCCGCCTCCTTGTTATTATAATATACTAAGTGGTTAAACGGTCTATAGAAAAAGACTTTTGTTTACCTATATTTTCCATCTCAGTTCTTTACTTATTCTATTTCTTATTATACACTAACAGTAGAACAAGTCAACTATTATCTAAAACGAAAGGGGTGTTAACATGAGCAAGGCACTTGAGCAACTAGCATTAGAGGAAAAAAGGGAGTACTACCGTAAATGGCGAGCAGAAAACAAGGACAAAATTAAGAAGTATCAAGAAACATATTGGAAGAGAAAGGCAGAACAAAAACTGAAAGAACAGGAGGAAGGTAAATGACGGATCGGAATAGACAATGGCCACTGCTGCAGACCCTTGACGGTACATATAAACGAGCAGTAGAGGAAAACCTAGGGATTTCAAAAAATGCTTTACGGGACTTGGTACTTTCAGGCACTATACCCTCAATCTGTATCGGAGAGTCAAAACGCACAAGGCTAATTAACTTTGAAATTCTGCGATCTTTCCTATATTCCGGGGAGGTTCATGTGCCACAAGCTCCGGAGCCGGGACAGATCCGCAAAATTAACGTATAGATCAGGGAGGCGGGAAATGACCAGCAATGAAATTCAATTATTAGCCAATAGCCTTGACTCCCTGAATAGCAGACTTGAGATCCTGACTATCTACGGTGAAATCATAGCCGGTAGCGTCCAGAGGATTGAGGCTCTTCTAGGAAGTGGCAATCAGGAAGAGGCCGTACCAGACAGGCAGCCTCCGGGGGTGGGGTGAGTGTATGGCAAGGCCTCTAAAGCGGGGGTTAGATTATTTCCCTTTAGATTGTAATATGGATGATCAGATTGAACTATTTGAGGCCGAATGCGGTCTTGAGGGTTTCGCTATACTGATTAAGCTATGGCAAAAAATATACTCCAATGGCTATTATACGGAATGGGGAGAAGATAACCAGCTTTTATTCAGTAGGCGCATAAATTGTGACTCTTCGAAGGTTATAGGAGTTGCCAACATTTGCCTCAAGCGTGGGATATTCGATGCGGATCTTAATCGTCAATACAATATCCTAACTTCTGCCGGAATTCAGAAACGATACCTAGCAGCTTGCACTTCAAGTAAACGTAAAACAATTGAATTCATAAGCGAATACTGCTTACTTGATCCAGGGAAAATGCGAGATGTGGAATTTATTCAGTTAACTCCGGAGGAAACCCCCATTAACTCAGAGGAAACGGCAGATAACTCACGGAGAAAGTACACAAAGGAAAGGAAAGGAAAGGAAAGTAATAATGAGCATCCTCCGGATGGCTCAACGAGCATTGATGATTTCTTTGAACAGGTATGGAAGCTATACCCTCTCAAGAGAGGTAAAGCAAAAGTTGGTACAGCCCAAAAGAAAAAACTTTACCAAGTTGGCCTGGATGAACTTACGAAAGCCATCGAACGGTACCGAGCAGATCTAAAGCTTAACGACTGGCGCAAGCCACAGCATGGCAGTACTTTTTTCAACGGGGGATATCTTGACTTTCTAACCGAAGATCAAGAAGAGAGCGTACCAAAGCCCGAGCCACGGGAAATTAAACGAAGGATGTTTGAGTTATGAGCATAAGCACAATTCAGGAGATAAAGGACAAGGTAGGACCTGCGGCACAGGAAATCATAGCCAGCCAACTCCATCTTGAGAAAATTGGTGGCAAGTACCGCTGTCCTGATAAGATGGCTCACCGGCACGGAGACCGCACGCCTAGCATGGCCTGGGATAACAACCTGCTACAGTTTAAGTGTTTCGGATGCGGGAAGCTAATTGATATCTATTCCTTGTATCGGGAGCATCTTAATTACACCCATGCGGAGATTGTACGGGAGATTTTAGGAAATGACCAGATCAAAGACAGTAGCATGGTAAAAAACCGAGCCAAGCTTGAGGATGGGGAGAAAAAGCTTTTACCTTTAGATGATCACCAGCTGGAATACTTGAAAAAGCGAAAGCTTGAAGAATCTACGATACATAAGTTCCGGCTGCAGAGCTATAACGGCATGATCGCAATTCCTTATTATCAAAACGGCGTTCTAATAGGCTGTAAGACCAGAAGGCCGGAAAAGCATACGGAGGGGCCGAAATATCTTTCTATACCAGGATCCAAGCCGGGGCTATTCAATATAGACAACGTGGAGCCGGACAAGCCTCTTATTATCTGCGAGGGGGAATTTGACTGCATGGTAATATCCCAAGCCGGTTTTGAAAATGTGGTGTCGGTTGGTGCTGGGGCGAACAGTCTTACAGACCTGATTGAACAGTATCGCAACTTCCTTGAACGGTTTGACAGCTTGATTATATTCTCTGATCGCGATGAAGCTGGGGGCAAAATGGATGAAGCTTTCTTTAAGGCGTTCCCTGGTAAGGCAGCTTTGATTGACAAGGCTATTATGAACGGCAAGGACGCAAACGAAGCATATCTGCGAGGCGGGGATGAGGCCATTAGAAAAATAGTTGAATCTTCTAAGGAAAGAATTGAGGGGTTCTTTGATCCGGCAGCAGACAACACCAGTTTAACGGAATTGTTTAGCCGTGGACGGTTTATCCCTACGGGGCTTCCTAGTATTGACTATGGCCTGAATGACCTTGCGCCTGGATGTGTTACGTTGATTGCAGGCCGTGCGAACGGGGGAAAATCTACACTTGTAAATCAGATTGTGGCAAACGCCATACAGAAGGATAATAAGGTTTTGCTAATCTCCGGGGAAGACGATAAGCGGATTCTATTGAACAAGATCTATAAGGCCGTCATAGGCCGGGACAAACAACTCTATGACTTAGTAAAAATCAACAAGCGATTCTATACAATTCCAAAGCCTGAGGTTAAAGACATTTTGAAGGAATGGCATAAAGACAAGCTGCACTTCTTCATGAAAGGTGAATCCGGCCTAAAGACTACTGACCAACTCTTCCAGCTTGTAGGCCGTAAGGTTCGGATGGAGCATTACAATCTTTTAGTGATTGATAATCTGATGAGCGTCTTATCCGTGGCCACTGCAGCGGAAAAATATGAATTGCAAGCTGACTTCATACAAAGGTGTTGTGATCTCGTTAAGCTCTACCATTGCCATATCATAGTTGTTTTGCACCCGAATAAAACCTTCCGGAAGGGTGACCAAATGGATTTTGAGCAGATTTCCGGAAGCTCAGATATATCCAACAAGGCTGACAATATTATTACCGTTATACGGGAATATGATGAGGAAAAAAAATCAAGAGGCGTCAACGGTTATGTAGAAGTCCTGAAAAACCGTTACTTCCATGACCTTCCGAAGGTGTCGCTTCATTACGATGAGGCCACTGGTTTACTGTTTGAATTTGACGAAGATGAAGGGCTGTCTGTTGAGTACCGGTTTGATCTAAATAAATTAGAAGAGGACAAAAACAAGGAGCCGGGTTGGTTCCAAGAAACGCTGCCCGTTAATGTGCCGTGGGAGTCTGATAGTTGTTTCGACGGTGTGGACAGCGCCCCTTCTATTAATCAGGAGTGCGGGGGTGATGCAAATGAATGAGATTGAAAACATTATCATTAACGCCAATGTAGAGGCGGCTAAATGTAGACATAGAAACGAACCTATGCGGTGGGGCCTTTATAGGAAATACAGTCATAAGTTAGATGACGAATTGGATTACATAGACGCTGATCAATGCCAAAGAGATATCGCTCATAGAAAGTTAGCCCAGGCCTTGGGGCTGTAGAAAGGAGGTGGAGAAATGAAAGAAGCTAAATTGCTGGTAGGGCCGATTTCAAGCAAGGATATCTGTGTGGATACGCTGGAAGAGAAGCTCAATGCATGGCTTGAGGTCCTGGATGAAACTAATGCCCGGATTCTTGATGTCAAATTCTCGTCAAATGCAAACGACAGTTCCGTTTGCGGCGCTGTTCTGGTTTTGTATGAGCGTGAAAAATACGAAGGTGAATCATAATTTATGGGCCGGTTCAGCCAGTGTTCCCCCATGTGGGACAAAGAGATAAGCCTGCTACGCCGGAGGTAATGGCGTAACGATTAAATAAATGGAGGTTGTGATGGAAAAAAAGCAAGCTGAAAACTTAAAAAAAGCCGAGGCGATACTACAACAGTTTCAGGTCACCTACGATGCGCTGCTACGGAGCAGTAAGAAGTCGCAGCGGGAGGGGGTGCGCGCTCTTGGGCGTACGGTGCTTACTTTGGTTGATGTATATACGGAAATTATATCCGATACCGCAGATGCATATTGCAATGTCCTGAAAATCGCAGATCGTGACCGCTCTGAGGAACGATGAAGAGAGAAAGCAAATGATGCGAGTAGTAATCTTTACAGGACTGGTATGCGCCCGAACTTATACTGTACGGGGTGTGGTGAAACACGAACCCGCAACACTTGAGCGGGATATCAATGAATTCCTGACTAATAATCCAGATATCAAACTGGTAGATATCAAGTATTTTGCGACAATGGTCCGGGAGTATGATTGCTTTGTCGGTACGGCCCTTGTTATCTATAAGGAACCGGACGCTGAGGGAACTGACCAGTAATGCGGGCGATACAGACGGCAGCAAGCCGGGAAGGGAGTGAATGTGTTGGGGTAGTTATTTGAAGGGATGTGATACTATTAAATAATCAATTTATAGTGCTATTAAGTAAGGAGTAAGTCAACATGACGGACAATGAAAAGATGGTTTTAAGAGGATATGCGGCGGTGTTCAATGTGCCTACGGCGCTGTGGGTAGATCCCGATGGGAATGCGATTTATGAGCTGATTTCCCCGAGAGCATTTGAGGGTTGTGATATGTCGAATGTGCATCTTTTGTACAATCACTCGAGTGAAGTATTTTCGGTAGCAGGAACCAGTAATGGCAGCCTGACGGTAACGCCGGATCAGTACGGTCTGAAGATCCGGGCCGAGCTTGTGAACACCACTGCCGGAAGAGATCTTTTCCACATGGTACAAACAGGACTGCTGAGTAAAATGTCTTTTGCGTTCACTGTAGCAAGTGAGAGATATGACAAGGCCACGAGAACCCGGGTCATTGAAAGATTCTCACGCCTATACGATGTTTCCGCAGTCACGCACCCAGCATACAAACAAACAAGCATCTACGCTGAGGGTTCATCTTCAGAAGAAGTTGAACTGCTGAGGCAGAAAATTAAAATGAAAGCCATGCGCTAATAAAGGAGATAAAAAATGGATACGAAAAAGTTTGCACTGACGAAACATAATTCTGGTCACTCGAGGCAATGCGTCGAGATGTACGAAAAAATATTTTCCGAGCAAGCTACGCTCAACCGGAAAAAGGCCGAGGCTGTGCAGAATGTCAAACGACTGGAATCGGAGTTACAGGAAAGTTCCAATCAGATGCTTTTTAGCCTGGGTGACGATGCTCAATTAAAGGCTATAACGGATCGCCGGAGGATCCTTCAATTGGAGCTTGAAGACCAGCGCTTGATTGCCGGTGCTGACGTGGATCGGATTATTAAACAGAAATACGAGCAGGTTGTTAGCAATGCGGATATTTCACGGGCGATTGACGAGGGTACTGCGTACTGGGCAACTATAGACGATGAGATCGACAGGCTGACGAAAGTACACGCCGATGAGGTGAAAGAGCTTAAACGCCTTAAGGAGCTTCACCCAGCGAGCCGACTGTCAGGTCTGATGACGCGATTCAGTTCTTTAGGTAGGAGGTAGAAAAGTGAAAACTGGCGATTATATTACATACGATTCAAAGGTGCACGGCAGCGGTCATGGACAGGTTGTCGATGTTGTTTCCCGGGGATCCGGCCCGGTGGTTTTGGTGGAGCCGCTCTATACGGGGAAGCGGTATAGTTCCGAAGAGAGGGAATCAATCCTCATAGAATTAAGGCCGCAGGATTGCAAGGCCGATGAAGGCGTAAATCTGTTGCTGCGAATGCGGTTTAGATAGGGAGGCAATAAATGAGCAAAATTAAAGGTCTTACAATTGCGATAAACGGCGAAACGACAGGGCTTGA
>DUPE01000060.1 GCA_012838475.1 Clostridiaceae bacterium | reverse complement strand
GCAAGGCTTGCCCGGAGGCAGAAGGAGATGTTATTCCTCTCTCTACTGCCGATATGGAGTTCAAGATGGCACCTGAAATTGTGCAGGGGCTGCAAGAGTATTTGGATCATGCTGTGCTCGGCTACAGCAAACCCTCAGATGATTACTGGCAGGCTGTTATGGAATGGATGGACGAACGCCATGGCTTTCAATTTGATCCGAGCTGGACCTCCATTGTATCCGGCGTGGTACCTGCGCTCTATCAGGCAGTTAAGAGCTTTAGCGCTCCCGGTGACAGTGTGGTAGTGATGTCGCCTGTGTATTTTCCTTTCTATAGCGCCATTGAGAGAAGTGGCCGCAAAATTGTTAATTGTCCATTAAAGCTGCAAGGTGACAGATATGTCATGGATCTCGAGCTCCTCTCAGAATTAACAGCAGGCAGGGATAATAAGCTGGTATTGTTCTGCAGCCCGCACAATCCTGTCGGCAGGGTCTGGGAACTTGAAGAGTTGGAGGCATTAGCGGCGATTGTTATCCGGAACGAATTGATAATCGTCTCCGACGAAATCCATCACGATATTATCATGCCCGGGTACAAGCATATAGTCTTGCAGACATTGTCAGAGGAGTTGGCGGAAAGAGTTATAACCTGTACAGCACCTACAAAAACATTCAATCTTGCCGGGCTGGCGATATCAAATATCATTATCAAGAATCCGGAGCTGCGGGAAAAGTACTGCGCGACGCTGGCAAACAGCGGCTTCCACGGCAGCACGATTCTCAGCTACAAAGGCTGTGAACTTGCCTATTTAAAATGTGGTGCCTGGCTGAATGAGCTGATGCAGGTTATTACTGAGAATGAGAAAGTAGCGCGCGACTTTTTCGCTGAGCACTGTCCGGAGGTTTGGATTGCTCCTCTGGAGGGAACCTATCTGCTCTGGCTTGACTTTAATTGCCTGGGCATGACAGGGAAGGAGCTCAGTGAGTTCATGATTAAGGAAGCAAAGTTCATAGCGAATGACGGTTTTATCTTTGGTGAAAGCGGTCAGGGTTTTATTAGGATCAATCTGGCATTGCCTACGGAGGCGCTCACCATTCAGTTGCAAAGACTATATCGGGCGATGACAAGGAAGGGTCTGGTTTAGAGACTTTATTTGTGGGATACCGGCTGGTTAATCCGGGGGATTATTGCTGTTTTATCCAAGGATGCGCTGCAACTATGTGCGAGTGGCTGCCGGTAATTCCATTACAGCCGAAAAGTAGATCAGTGCTTTCGTGCTGCAACTGCATACAGCTGGGTGCGATGTATTTGGAGGAATTGTTGTTAAATTCGGGGATGGGCTGCAATTTTGCCGGGGGATGGTCCGCTTTAGCTATTCCTGCTCGGTCAATAGCTTCGCCCCTGCAAAGCGGATTATTTCCAGGGCTAGTTCATAAGTCGGGTCAATGAACTCAGCTTCAAATTCGTATTTCTTAACTGCGACCGGCAACTCGGTACAACCAAGAACGATCTTCTCGGCCCCCCGCTCACGATACCTGTCGATCAAGGCTTGGAAGCGCTCGGGCCGGGGCAAGGGATGCCCAGCCTTGATGGCGTCGTAGATGACCTCTGTGACCAGATTTTGCTCATTGTCATCCGGGACCAACACATTTATACCGGCTTTAGTCAGTTTTGCCTGGTAGATGCCTGCCTTGCTCAAACCTTCCGTGGCAAACAAAGCGACGGTCTTGTTGTTTCCTTCCAAAAGGCGCTTGGTGGTGGTGTCGATTAGGGAGATAAAGGGAGTTGACACAATTTTTTCCAGCTCAGGTAAGAGGTAATGAGCGGAGTGGCAAGCAATAGCTAAGGCATCAGCTCCTGCTGCTGTCAGCCTGTTAGCAGAGATGACTAATTCCTCTAGCGGACTGACCCCACCTCTGATAATAGCCTCGGTACGATCAGGAATTGCGGTATTATTATCGATCAACAGGTGTACATGTTCCTGATCACATTCTGCATCTGTGTTTTTGATTACTTTGAGCATGAGATCGCAGGTTGCGAGAGGTCCCATACCGCCAATTATTCCAACTATTTTCTTCATGCTTATTCCTTATTCACCCTTGGTTTCCAAAGCAATATCCTGTGCCATGATTTCTCTGATTTCTGTCAGATCATTAGTTTGTCCCAAAGCCCACATAAGTTTTGTTACCACTGCTACACCGGTCATTAGACCGGTGGGAATAACGCCTGTCTTTAGGGCTCTGATTCCAACCTCATATATTGTCGGATCGGTTTTCTCAAA
This sequence comes from Clostridiaceae bacterium, assembly GCA_012838475.1. GTDB lineage: Bacteria > Bacillota > Clostridia > Saccharofermentanales > DTU023 > UBA1046. Next base: position 1,811 of record DUPE01000060.1, on the reverse strand, counting down.
CGGCACCTGTGTGCCCATCACTACGGCAATACCTTGATCCAGGAGATCCCTGACAACAGGTAACAGGTCTCTACTTTTGAAGGGAAGCCCGCCCAAACAATAAGTTCCAATGATTATGCCTCGAATATCAAGTTTTGCCAAATGGCGCAACCATTCCGGCTCAAAACCGGGTGTCAGCCTGATTGCGATTACGCGAGGATCTAGCTCAGCCGCCAGCTTGGGAGTAATGCCTTCGTTTTGTCGATCATACTTCAAATCAGACAGCAGCAACAACTTTTTGTTTTCAATTCTACCCACCAGAGGAGCGTTGACACTTTCAAAGGCATCGAAAGACTCTGTTCGGATCTTCACGGTATGACTGCCCAGCATGACCTTGCCATAGAAGACAGCATAGACTCCTGCTAAATCAGAGACTGCTGTTATGAAGGCGTCAAGTAAATTCTTTCTGGCATCGCCTTCGGGATCGCTGATGGACTTCTGAGATCCGGTTAGTACGATTGGCTTGCCTGGATTTTGCAGCATAAAGCTAAGTGCAGAGGCAGAATAAGAGAGGGTGTCTGTACCATGTGAAATCACAATGCCGTCATAATCCGGCAAAGCGGCATAACATTCTCTGGCCATTAACTGCCAGTCCTCAGGCTGAACATTCGTGCTGTCCACATTAAGTATTGTTTTACAGTCTATCTGACAAAGCTCTGCAACTTCAGGTACGAATGCGATCAGATCCTCTGGCGTCAACTGCGGATTCATGCCTTCATCTGTCTCGGCCGCGGCGATCGTACCGCCGGTAGCCAATAGTAATACTTTCTTCACGGATTCCTCTCCTTTTTCGCATAGTATTTTATAGCATAACACTTATTAAAAACCAATGATTTCAATAGATACTTACAAAACTGCATCGGCCAAAATAAGCGGCGTCGCTGTCGCAGTCCGTTCGCCAAATCTAAATTTGCCGTTACCATCTATTGGCTATAACTGCTGTATTCGTTTTTCGTTCAGAACACAAAGGCTGCAGCCTTTGCCACTACTTGTCCGCTACGGGTCTGGCGGATACGAAAAGAGCTGCCGATTTGGCAGCTCTTAACTATGACAAAGTATTTTGAGACAGCCGGATTTCTAATCGAGCTGCCATTGGTGAACATTCAGGAGGAAGCCGTAAGGAGAAGGCACAGCGCTATGTAGTCTGTCAGCTACCACTCCCAGGGGAGAGATCACATAGAGAGAGATTACCGGTACATCCTGCTGCACCAGTCTGTCTATGTCGCCGTAGGCTTTTATAAGACTTTGAGTATCACCGTCTTCAACAGCTCTGACTGCGTCGACATAAGCGTTCATCTCATCGGAAGAGTATTTCACCCAGTTGGGGAATTCGGGAGTGCCGGTTACCAGCCAGCTAACATCCGGATATGGATCTACCGGCACCATGGTATACTGCACAGCCAGAAGATCAAAGTCATTTGTATTAGCGGACTGGAGCAGAGAATTGATATCCAGCGTGGTAACGCTTGCTTCGATACCGACCTCTCTTAACTGCTCAACCACGACATTTGCGGCTTTGACAAAGGTAGGATCACCGGAATTAATCTTGAATGCCAGTGGATTGTCTTGAGTCCATTCAGCCGCCTCCAGCAAGGCTTTGGCTTCGTCCGGGTCATAAGCCACGGGGATTACACTCTCATCATAAAAAGGCGAGTAAGATGTAATGAAGCCATCGATTATTCCTCCATTGCCATTAAGGAAGCCGTCGAGAATCTGTGGGCGGTTGATTGCTTTATTGATTGCCTGCCGAACTCTGACATCGGGAATAGTCT
>DUPE01000239.1 GCA_012838475.1 Clostridiaceae bacterium | reverse complement strand
GTGATTGAGCATATAAAGAAGCCTTGTACCTTTATCTTTGATCGTGGGTATGATGCCAATAAGTACATCAAAAAAGTTGAACAACTGAAGCAATCCTTTATACTACGGCTAACTGAGCGAAGAAACCTTTACCACAAAGGGAAATTAATGAAAGCCACGACCTTACGGGACTCCCGAAAGGGTAAGATAAAAATGAGAATCATGTTTCAAAAGGAAATAAAAGACTGCTATGTCACTCATTTAAACGTGAAGACAAGTGCGAGTAAAAAAGAAATGCGTTTGGTCCTCGTCTATGGTTTAGGTGAAACACCCATGATGCTTCTTACGAATAAAACGATACATTCAAAAGAAGATGCCATTAAAGTCGTTAACCTATATATGAGTCGTTGGCGAATCGAAGACTATTTTCGTTTTAAGAAGCAAACTTTTGGTTTCGAGGATTTCCGAGTAAGAAGCCTGCAGTCAATCAATAATCTAAACCAACTATTGAGTTACTCGATTGGTTTTATCGCCTTACTTACAGAGAAGATGGATAAGAAGTTACTAGCAATAAAGGTGTTAGAGCGTGCAAATGGCATAAGAAAAAAGTTAGTATTCTATTATAGTCAAATGGCTAAAGGAATACATAAGATCTTGTCTCATGCCAAGACAGGAATAAAGGAATACTTAAATATAAGGCGTAAAGTTCCTTATAAGCAAGTTCAATTTAACTTCGAATGTTGATTAGAAAATATCTATAGTCTTTTAATAATTATCCTAACGGATAATTATTTGAGTGACCAAAAAAATAGCAAATCAATAAGTTTTAAGAAAAATAAAATAAATTCAGGTGTCTAAATTAAAAGACACCAAATAAAAATACAATTTACGAAAACTCAAAGCACCTATTGATGGTATTTTTAGTCTTCCTATGATATAATTCACAACATAGAGTAGACAAAGTGCGTTAAGTGCTATGGGATGGAATGTTGCCTGTAGACGAAAGGTGTACCTGCGGTGCTTTGTCGCGTTCGCTATAAAAAATATGACTATTTTTTACTGTGGACCTTCTATAATTCATATAATTGGAGGTCGTTCAATGAACAAAAACAAAGATGTCGAAAAGATTGTTTTCGCAGCGATTTTGACAAGCATGGCGCTTGTCATTAAGATTATGTTCTTCTACATCCCGCTTCCAACCGTCATAAAAAACGTGGATATCTTCATCATCTTCATCGTCTTTTCAGGGATACTCCTTGGTCCGATGTTTGGTGGGTTTGTAGGGATAGCTGTTGACTTAATCTACTTGCTAGTCGTTGGTGGCGATTGGGGATTCTTTACTCTAGCCCATTTTAGTGCTGGGTTTATCCCTGGAGTTTTCTTCCTTTTCTTGAAATATGACTGGAAAAAACTCATTATTGTCCTACTCATCACACTTTCTGTATACTTTACCATTACGCTGTATGCCCTGTATTTTTACTATGGGTGGGTAATCAATGTAGAGACCGTAAGCATTCGTTTGCCACGTTACTTCGTCACATTTATCATTTCTCTGTTTGCCATTCACTTCTTAGTGACGGATGCTCGATTACAGACGTTTGCGATATACAAACATTTTAATAAAAAGAACGGGAAAACCATTGCATAACAAGCAAATAGGAGGATGACTAGGTCATTCCTCCTTTTTTTTAACAATTATTCCTTAATTTCTGGTTTTGCAGCGACATCGTCTGTCTTTGCGATTTCAGTCATGCTAGTGACTAGACCTGCAAGGTTCTGAATCTCAGAGGGGATGATGATCTTCGTTGCTTGCCCGTCAGCTACTTTCATAAATGCATCGTAGGCTTTCAAGGTTAGGATTTGGCTCGTTGGGTTCGATTTGTTTAACGCAACGATTCCATCAGCAGTCGCTTGTTGTAGTTTAACAATCGCTTCTGCTTCCCCTTCAGCACGGCGGATCCTAGCCTCTTTATCCCCTTCAGCAGACAGAATTTGCGCTTGTTTTTCAGCTTCTGCTCGTAGAATTTGGGATTGCTTTTCCCCTTCCGCAATACGAATCGTTGATTCTTTTTGACCTTCGGCGGTAAGGATGGCTGCACGACGCTCACGTTCGGCACGCATTTGCTTCTCCATCGCTTCTTGGATGTCGCGTGGAGGCATGATGTTCTTTACCTCAACACGATTCACCTTAATTCCCCATGGGTCAGTCGCTTCATCAAGGATGACCCGCATCTTTGTGTTGATCACATCTCGAGAAGTGAGCGTTTCATCGAGTTCTAAATCCCCGATAATGTTACGAAGTGTCGTTGCAGTTAGGTTTTCAATCGCTGTAAGCGGAGATGTAACCCCATAAGCATAGAGTTTAGAATCCGTAATTTGAAAGTAGACAACCGTGTCAATCTGCATCGTCACGTTATCTCTCGTAATGACTGGCTGTGGATTAAAATCTAAGACCTGCTCTTTTAAGTTGATTTGCTGGGCGATTCGATCAATGATTGGTACTTTGAAGTGGATCCCCGCATGCCAAGTCGTGTAGTAACCTCCTAATCGCTCGATAACATAAGCCTTTGATTGCGGAACAATTCGAAAGCTTGATGCTAACACGATGAGGACAAAAACCAATAGAATGATTGAAATAATAATGAATGGATTCATAACATTCCTCCTAAATTTTTATTGTGATTCGTCGTTTTCTTTACTTTTCTTTACGGGGACGACGACCAATTTTACCCCGCTCACTTCGACAATTTCCACCGTTTCATTTTCTAAGATGGTTTCATCGTTCAATGATTTTGCCGTCCAGTAGTTCCCGTTCACTTTTACTTCCCCATAGTTGAACTGATCAATCGTTTTAGTCACCTTAATGTGACGCCCAATTAACGAGTGGACATTCGTCTTTGTTTCCCCTACCTTTAAACGATTGACTGCAAATCTTCGTGTTGTAATCATCGTCAAGAAAGACACGACGACAAAGACGATAAGTTGCGCAATTATTTGTTCGTAGTTGAAGAGTGAAACGAACATCGCTGCTATCGAACCTAAGGCAAACCAGATGCTTACCAAGTTAAATGTTTCGAGTTCAATGAGCACTAGAACGACCGTTAAAAATAACCAAAACAATGGGACTAACCAAAACCATTCCATATTTAACCATGTCATCATACTTATCACCTCTTTTTCTTTCTCTCTTCTACCTCCATTATATAGACTTGAAACTTAAATGACTACCTTTTTGAATATGCGACTAAAAATAAATAAATGAGATGAAAAACTTTTATTCATATTCATGAAGGCGATAATGTTCGATGAGTTGTAACGCCTTCTTGTACTTGTTCTTGTCCTTTAGGTAGTGGTAGTAATCCATCACCACAATATGTTTCACGATGATTGGAAGTCTTTGTATAAAGGCATGTCGATGGTTTTCAAAGACCTTCTCCTTATGACCTCCATTAAAATAGTTGCTTAGTGCCCTATAAATGGTCGATTCTCCTGCATAAGGTAAACCTTCAATAATGCTTTGGAGGAGCGCCGTTGTTTCGTTTGGATAAACCTCAATGGCACGAACGAGGGTTGCTTGCGCCATGTCCGGTTCGTTCTTCATATGGCTTAGTGCAACACTCGTACAAAGCATCATCCCTCTCACTTCTAGATTCGAGTGTTTCGAAAGGTTGAGTTGATGGTTTGCTTCTTCTAAATGCTTTCTTGATTCATCATAATATCCCTTTACTAAGTATATGATGGAGTAGTACACATGAATTTTAGCGGTGATCCAATGTTTTGTCGTTTGACTGAACGTAGCAAACGCCTTGTTAAGAGAAGCCACGGCATAGAGATGCTGCCTCAGGTGGATGGAACAGACCGCTAGGTCTACATGAATAATCTCATTTTTTATGCCTTCATTTAGCATGTTCTCAAGCGCAAGCGTGTAGTATTTATAAGCATCGTTATACTGATGGCTTTTCGCATAATAGATGCCTAGGTAATGAAGTGCTAAGACCAAATATTTAGGTGGAAGAATATCCATTGTCCCTAAAATGTACTCCAATAGGGTTCTTGCCTCATCAAGTTCATCCTCTAGAACGTAGACGATAAATTCAAGCACATAGGTGTAGTGGGTGTAGACGATGTTGTTTCTAAACTTTCTTTGAAAGTCTTCAATCAACGCTTCATATCGCCTGGCATTAATGATTAAGTCGTCACTGTTTTGATAGACAAGAATGTCGTCCATGGCTTGCTCAAAAAGGGAGTTGTCAACCAAACCTACACGATCAAAGGGTAGGTTCAATTTATCTAAAAATTTTCGGTAAACTTCATTGTCCTTTAGAATCCCACCATTTTCTAATCGACTAAGCTGCGCTTGCGAGCAAATCCCACGACAAAACGCTAC
>DUPE01000006.1 GCA_012838475.1 Clostridiaceae bacterium | reverse complement strand
TCCAGAACAATCTCAATGTGATCATGAAGGTGCTGACATCTCTGACTATCATCATCACCATTCCCACAATAATCTCCGGATACTGGGGCATGAATGTCCATTTGCCTTTCGTGGATAGTCCGCTGGCCTTTCTCTTTACCATAGTTTTGACCGTCTTATTGATGGCAGTAGCGATAATCTTACTAAAACGTAAAGATCTGCTCTGAGTGTCCAAGGATCCGTTGAGGTGCTGGCAATAACTGTAATTATTTTGCTCGTCAAGGTCAGTAACGGACATTGACCTTCTAAAACATTTTGAACTTGAAAGAGAAAGTAGTAATCTATATAAATGTATTTAGCGCGACTATAAAGACGTAACAAAAGCTTGAATGTTTTTGTGTAGTTGATACTTGAGCAATTTAGTTGTTGTCGGGCAGTCATTAACAGACGATTATTAACCGGGGAGTTTTTATGCGACGTACTGACTATTGCGGTCTTATGACCGAAGAAGATATCGGCCGCGAGGTAACGGCCGCCGGCTGGGTGGCAAACAAGAGGGATATGGGCGGTGTTGTCTTCATCGATCTGGTCGATCATACCGGCGTGCTCCAGATTGTCTTCAACCCTCAGAACACTGTGAAAGATGCATTTATGCTGTCGGAGACCGTGCGAAACCAGTCAGTAATTGCTGTCAAGGGGCTCATGCGTCTACGCGACGAAGAAACCATCAATCCCAAAATTAACACAGGCACCATTGAACTGCAGGCAGAAACTGCAAAATTACTCTCTGCTGCCGGACATCTCCCCTTCAACCCTGTGGACGATCAGCTTGTGCGCGAAGATCTGCGCCTTCAATATCGCTTTCTCGATCTGAGAAGTGAACGCATGCAGAGGAATTTGCGTTTTCGCCATCGGATAGCCCGAGCGGTGCGTAACTTCATGGATGCGGATGGTTTCATCGAAGTCGAGACCCCCATGCTAACCAAGAGCACTCCGGAGGGAGCCAGAGATTATCTGGTGCCAAGCCGTGTACACCAAGGCAGCTTCTATGCCTTGCCGCAGTCTCCCCAGATCTTTAAACAATTGCTGATGGCCGGCGGTGTGGACAAGTACTATCAGATTGCACGCTGTTTTAGAGATGAAGACCTAAGAGCCGACCGCCAGCCGGAATTCACCCAGCTTGACCTTGAGATGGCATTTGTTGATCAGGAGGACGTTCTTGTTTTGCTCGAGCGTTTATTCAAATATATTATGCGTGAGGAAATGGGTATAGATTTCCATGATCCCTTTCCGCGCCTTACCTGGCAGGAAGCCATGGATAAATATGGCACGGACAAACCCGATCTGCGCTTTGACCTGCCGATCTGCGAGCTTACGGATGTGGCAGCAGAATCGAATTTCTCCATCTTTAAGAAATCAATCGAACAAGGCGGCGTAGTGCGTGCTCTGGTCGTGCCGGGTCAGGCAGACTTCACCCGCAGCACGATTGATGAGCTGACGGAATTTGCTATTGAACAAGGTGCGGGCGGTATGGCCTGGATCGCCTGGCGCCCTGATGGAGAGATCTACTCAATTCTGACAAAGTACTTTAGCGAAGAGTCTATGCAAAAGCTGCTACAGCAGGCAGGAGCAAAGCCCGGAGATTTCATTCTCTTCTCGGCCGATAAGGAACCGGTTGTCTGTAGAGTTCTGGGGGCCATGCGCAATAAGCTGGCTGACCTGCTTGACCTTAGAGACCAATCATTCCGCTTCCTGATTGTCACAGACTTTCCTATGTTCGAGTACAGCGAAACTGAAAAGCGCTATATCTCCCAGCACCACCCCTTCACCATGCCGTATCCGGAGGATATCAACAAGCTGGAGGGCAAACCTGAGCAGGTGCGTTCCCAAGCCTACGACTTTGTGCTTAACGGCGTCGAACTTGGCTCGGGCTCGATCAGAGTACACGATAGCAAGATCCAGCGTCAGATCTTCACCACCCTTGGCCTGACAGACGAAGAGACAGATCATCGCTTCGGCTTCATTCTTAGTGCCTTCGCCTATGGGACTCCTCCTCATGGCGGCTTCGCCTTTGGACTTGACCGCCTGGTCATGATCCTCCTGGGCGAGGATTCCTTGCGTGAAGTCATCGCCTTCCCCAAGACCAAAGACGCCTCCGATCCTTTGACCGGAGCGCCTGACATCGTCGACCAGGAGCAACTGGACGAGTTGGGACTTGCCATAACAGCGGATGCGTTTGTCGCAGGCGCTCAAACAGGAGTGTCTGCCTCCGGTCAAAATAAGTACCGGACGGCGGACATTAATGTCGAGCGTATCGCAGAGATAGCACGCCTGAGTTTTGACAAGGCTGAGATGGCGGAGATGAAGGATAATCTCCATAGCATTATTGACTGGGCACACCAACTGGAAGAGATAGATACGGAGGATCTGCCACCGACAGAGAATGTCTATCCGCTGGAGAATGTCTTCCAGAGTGAAGAGCCACTCCGCCCAACTCCACAGGAGTTACTGGCCAATGCGCCGGTCAGTCGGGACGGCTGCTTCTTCGTACCTGAAGTAATTGCGCAGGAGGAAGACTAATGGATATTAATAAGATGGATATAAAACAGCTGGCACAAGGCCTGCGCGCCAAAGATTTCACGGCAGTTGAACTGTGCGGGCATTTTTTATCAGAGATAGAGGCTAAAGAACCCGAGATAAATGCCCTGATAACAGTCACTTCTAAAGTGGCTCTGGACGAAGCCAGCTCCTGCGACAAGGCCCTGGCTGAGGGGCAAGAGCTACCGATTCTGGCAGGGATTCCCTTCGCACTAAAGGACAATATCTTAACCAAAGGAATTCTCACCAGCGGAGGCTCCAAAACTCTTGCCAATTTTATTCCCCCTTACGACGCTACTGTCCGGAAAAAACTGAAAGAGCAGAAGACGGTTTTGCTGGGTAAGACAAATTTGGATGAATTTGCCATGGGCTCCACTACTGAGAGCTCCTTCTATGGCCCGACCAAGAATCCTCTCGACACATCCAGAGCGCCCGGTGGCAGCTCAGGCGGCTCCGCGGCAGCTGTGGCTGCAGGTGAAGCACCTTTCGCTCTTGGCTCGGACACCGGCGGCTCTATCTGTCAGCCGGCAGCTTATTGCGGGATTGTCGGCATGAGACCCAGCTACAGCCTGGTCTCCCGTTACGGCGTAATCGCAATGACTTCTTCAATGGATCAGGTAGGACCTCTGACCAGGACAGTCCAGGACAATGCTCTGGTTCTGCAGGCGATCGCCGGGCATGACCCCCAGGACAGCGTCTCGCATAATCACCCCCTGCCGGACTTCTCCGCAAGACTGGGGCGTGGAGTTGAGGGGCTTAAGATCGGCTTGCCGCTTGATCATCTGGAAACCAAAGTCAGACCGGAAATTAAGAACGCCATCCTTAAAGTCGTAGCTAATCTGGAAAGCCAGGGTGCAAAGATTGTAACTCTGCGCACAGGAAATCTCGAAGCCGCCCTGCCCGCTTACTATCTCCTGACCTCTGCGGAAGTCTCCTCAAATCTGGGACGCTTTGACGGCATCCATTACGGTTATCGCAGCAAGAACTATGAGACTCTGGAAGACATCTATTACAACAGCCGCAGCGAAGGTCTGGGCAAGGAGGCAAAGCGCCGCATCATGCTGGGCACTTTCGCTCTTAGCTCTTCATTCTACGACGCGTTCTATGTCAAAGCCCAGAAGGTAAGAACCTATATCGCCCGTGAAATGGCGAAGGCGCTTGAGCAGGCAGACCTGATCCTGGCGCCGGTCACCGCAGATATCGCCCCCAAGCTGGGAACTACTAAGTCCCCTGTCGAACGCTACAAGGAGAGCTTCTCTGTTGTGCTGGCTCCGCTGGCCGGACTGCCTGCGTTGTCATTGCCCAGCGGCTATCAGGTTGAAGGTATGCCCATCGGACTGCAGTTGATCGGCAGTTCCTTCAGCGAGCCGTTACTTTACCAGGCGGGTGAAGCCGTAATGGCGCTAAATAGTGAGGAGAAGGGTTCATGAGCAAGTATGAAGCAGTAATCGGGCTGGAAGTCCATGTTGAACTTATGACAGAGAAAAAAATCTTCTGTCACTGTAAGAACGAGTTCGGCGCCGCACCTAACACAAATATCTGCCCCGTCTGTATCGCCATGCCGGGAGCTCTGCCCGTCTTGAACCGGCAGGTAATCGATTACGCCATCAAAGCCGGGCTGGCCTGCAACTCTGAGATCGCTCCCTATTCACAGCTTGAGCGTAAGAACTACTTTTATCCGGATCTGCCCTCAGCTTACCAGATCACACAGGGAAAGCATCCTCTTTGTCTGGGCGGTCATATAGATGTCGAGACAGCGGACGGCAAAAGGCGTATCCGCCTCAACCATATCCATATCGAGGCAGACGCGGGCAAACTGGTTCATCTGGAGGGCGAAGGCACTCTGGTAGATTTAAACCGTGCCGGCGTACCTCTGATCGAGATTGTTACAGAACCTGATATCCGTTCTGCTGCCGAAGCCGACGCTTTCCTGCGCAAGATCCGTGCTCTGGTTCAATACACAGGCGTCTCGGACGGTCGCATGGATCGCGGCTCTATGCGCTGCGACGTCAATCTCTCAGTCAGAACGACAGGCTCTGAGAAACTAGGCACCAGAACCGAGATGAAGAACATCAACTCCTTCAATTTTGTGGTTAAGGCGATTGAACACGAGTTCAAAAGACAAGTCGAAATACTCGAGTCCGGCGGCGAAATCGATCAGGAGACCAGACGTTTTGACTCAGTCAATAATACCTCCTCTCCTCTGCGCAGCAAGGAAGACGCTATGGATTACCGCTATTTCCCTGATCCTGATCTGGTACCGATAGCTATTAAGCCTTCGCAAGTAGAACAGATCAAAGCCGAAATCCCCGAGTTGCCTGATGTGCGCATGGCTGCTTATGTCAAGCGCTGGGACTTATCGCATTATGATGCAGACCTGCTCACCAATGACATTCGCGTGGCCGACTTCTTTGAAAAGGCAGCAGACAAAACCTCTTACCCCAAGCTGGCAGCTAATCTGATCATCGCCGATCTTTTGCCCGGGCTGGAAGAAGAAGGTGAGATTTCGCTTTTACCCCGGCAACTGGCTGACCTGGCAGACTTACTGGGCAAAGAGGAGATTAACAGCAATACCGGACGCAAGATTTTCAAGCTCATGTTGACCGAAACCGGGGAACTGGATCCCGGCGCCTACGTTAAAGAAAATAATCTGGCTCAGATCAATGATCGTTCCGCCCTGGAAGATCTGATTAATACAGCCATCGCCAATAACGAGAGGGCTGTAGTAGATTACAAGAAGGGCAAAGAAATAGCTATCAAGGCGATCATCGGACAAGTAATGAAGGCAACCTCCGGCCTGGCTAATCCCCTGCTAACCGAAGAGATGATCAAAGAGAAAATTGCTGAGATCCCTGATTAACAGCCGGTTTGCACCATTTTGCAAAGCAAATCTCTCACTTGGTCGCTTATAGTAATTACAACATAATGGTATCAAATCTTTTTATAGTGAGACTTATCCTCTTGACCGCCCAGCCGCCGATTGGATAAATCATGCTACATAGGATTTTCATGATGGTGATCTTGACATTACTTAGAGGTAGAGCATGCCGGTGAATGATACGCAGAATCTGACCAAAACGCCAAACTCCTCAGGTGTCTACTGTCTGGGAGCCATGAGCGTCGATCGCAAGTTTGATCTTCTCGCAGACATCGTCTGGAAAACCAGTAACCCTGCCACCTCCTCCCTCAGCGTAGGTGGAGTCGCTCGCAATATCGCAGAGAATCTGGGCAGGATGCAGGTAGATGTAGGGCTTTTGTCTCTGGGTGGCTTTGATCAAGACTTTAATTATCTCAAAGAAGAATCACAAAACCTTATTGACATGAGCTTTGTAAGGCAAATCGAAGGCTTCTCTACCTGTGCTTACAATGCCGTCCTGGATCCTGAAGGTGAAATGCAGCTGGGGTTGGCCGATATGCAGATCAACGAAGAGATGAATCTCGCCTGGATTAAAGAATACGAGAACGTTCTGGCTTCCGCGAGGCTACTTATAGCGGACTTGAATCTCCCCACTGAAACCATTGTCTATATCCTTGCTTTGGCCAAACAATTTAATATTGATTTGTTTATTATTCCGGTCAGCGGCCCCAAGATGAATCGTCTGCCCGAAGAATTGAGCAGCCTGACCTGGCTGATTGTCAATCAGGATGAATCGGAGACCTTTTTTAACAGGAAAGTCAAAAACGAAGAGGATCTTGACTGCTTAGCAACACTCTGGCTGGAGACCGGAGTGAAGAACGTAGTCATCACCCGGGGAGCCAAACCCAGCCTCTATGCCAATCAACTGGGAACCCGGCTTAGCTTCAAACCTCCGCAAGTCCAGCATATTGTCGATGTTACAGGTGC
>DUPE01000151.1 GCA_012838475.1 Clostridiaceae bacterium | reverse complement strand
TTGATGAAGTGATAGTCGCCTTCATTTGCTCCGGTAATAAAGTTTCTCATCAGGCTGATCTCCTGATCCAGGTAGACAGGGACATTGATGCCGATTGGACCGGCGAACCCGATAGGGGCCCCGGTTGCTTCCCGGACCTCAGCGGCTGTGGCGAGCTGGCTTTCAAAGCCGCCGATCAGCTTACGCAGTTTGGTTTCGTTGACATCGCGGTCACCGCGTACGCAGACAGCTACCAGATTACCGTCGACATTGTAGATCATAGTCTTGACAAATTTCTTGACAGGCATGCCCAGATGGACAGTGACGTCCTCAATTGTACGCGCCTCCGGAGTAAAAACTTTTTCGTATGGTTTCTTTTCTTCTGTATCAGGCTCGCCTAACAGAGGACAAGGGGTAACTTCAATATTGGCGGCGTAATCGTTCTCTTCGTCTATGACCAAAATATCTTCACCAATCGGCGACAGGGCCTGGAATTCCTCCGAGAGAAGGCCTCCCATGACACCTGTATCAGCTGTAACAATGACATAATCCAGGTGCATGCGGTCAAAGATGTTTTTGTATGCCTGAAACATTTTGCCGTAAGCCACATCGAGTCCTTCGAGGTCGCGGTCAAAGGTATAGGCGTCTTTCATGGTGAATTCTCGTACCCTGATGAGGCCGAAACGAGGACGCGGTTCATCACGGAATTTGGTCTGGAACTGATAAAGACTGAAGGGAAGATCCTTGTAGGATTTGATCTTCATTCTGGCCGCCGAGGCGAACAGCTCTTCATGAGTTGGCCCCAGTACATAGGGTCTGCCGTTGCGATCACACAAAGAAAACATGCTTTTGCCGAATGTTTCACGTCTGCCTGAGTCAATATATACTTCTTCGGGGATCATGGAAGGCATCACGACTTCTGAGGAGTCAATGGCATTCATCTCCTCACGCACAATGCGCTCGCAATTTCGGATAGCCTTAAGGCCTAAGGGCAGCATCATATAGTGTCCGGCAGAAGATTTTTTGACCATGCCTGCCCGCACCAACAGATTCGAGCTCTCTGACTCCTCATCGCTTTTGTCTTCTCTCAATGTAAAGAAATAATCCCTGGATAAACGCATCTTATATCCTCCCCATAGGAATTAGCGGCGATCTAATGCCGCCTTTGATAATAATTATTGGCTATAATTAATAGTCGGTACCTTCCAGTAAAATCCTGGACAACTCCTCAGGCTTGACAGAGGCACCGTCCTTGTATACGCGCATATTGCCGGAGGAAATCTCATCTATCAGTAACAATTCGTTTTGCGGGGATAACCCAAACTCAAATTTGATATCGTAGAGCTCCATGCCTTTGCTCTCTATTTTGTCAGAGACTGCTTTGGTTATCTTTTGTGTCAGTTCAACCAGCTCATTGAAGCGGTCATTATCCATGATGTTCAGCGCTGCCAGACCTTCTGCGGTAATCAAAGGATCATCTCGGTCGTCATCTTTTAAAGTAACTTCGACATAGGCGTCGAGCAGGTCACCTTCTTGCACATACTTGCCGTATCGGCGCAGGAAGCTGCCTACCGCGCGATATCTGCAAATAACCTCAACACCCTGACCAAAGGCGGTAGTTGGTACAATTGTCATTTGTCCCTTTGCCTGATCCGATGAGATAAAGTGAGTGGCGATGCCTTGCTCTGCAAGGAGCTCAAAAAACATTGTGCTGACAGCCAGATTGAGCTGCCCCATGCCATCAATTGTCAAGCCGACCGTATTTGCCCCGGGGTCAAAAACGCCGTCACTGCCTGTGACAGTGTCCTTAAACTGCAGTAAATAATCGCCGTTCTCAAGATCGTAGACGTCCTTGGTCTTACCTGTATAGACTTTTTTCATTGAACTACCTCCGACAAATCTATAGGAATTATTGCTTCCGTCTCAAATAGCTGCTTGTGAGCAGCTTCTTCGTTAAAAAAATAACTTCCCTAAGAATACCCATTTGCCGGGCAGTGGTCAAAGGATAATACAACAGGTAACTAAACAGACCTAATACACAGGTATAGTCAGACCGTTTATTGCTGTAACACGAACCCAAAAGTGTGATGATAACCGTTGAAGTAAGGGATGGCGGCTGTACTAAGACATAAGCGCCTGCATCGCAAGAAAGCTTTAATAAAAGCGCAGAGATTTTCTTAAATCTGATCTTAAGAGTGTGGATTAGGTAGTACAAAGAAGAAACGGACAATGATCATGAAGAACCAAGACGCTAAAGACAAGACCCCGCTCAATAAGTTGAACGGGGCCCAATATAGACAGAATTTGATTAAAGCAGATTAGGAATTAGTCTTCGTCGAAAACTGCAACCAGGCGGCCTTTGACTTCATGTCTTTTCAGTCTTTCCAGACCCTCGTCAATCTTCTCAAAGGGGATGGTCTCTAATAGAGGCTTCATCTTCCCGGTGGCGAAACAATCATATACACCTTGGAGATCTTCTACCGTACCGCCGTTGCTGCCAAGGAGACGCTGCTCTTTGGTAATCAGATCATAGGTATTTACCTTGGTCTCAAGAATGCCCATACCGACAACTACTACTGTGCCGCGAGGAGCTACTGCTGCGAGAGAGTCGGTAGTTGTGTCGCCATAACCGGCAAAGTCTACTATGACATCACAGCCTATATGCGCCATATCTTTGACATTCTCAAAGACTTCCTTACAGCCGATCTCTTTAGCCAGTTCACGAGCTTCTGCTGAGGTGTCAACGCCGTATACTTCACAGCCCTTAATATTCGCCATCATCACGGCGAACTGGCCGAGACCGCCTACGCCTACGATACCGAGCTTTGTACCTTCCTTGGCTTCTCCGATCGTGAACAGGGCACGATAAGAAGTAAGACCGGCATCAGTTGCAGCGGCGCCTTCGACATAGGAGACTCCCTCAGGGATGATAACGCACTGATGAGCGGGAACACGCACTTTTTCTGCATAACCGCCGTCATAGTGATAACCTGCAGCTTGGCCTGTAGCGCGATCTAAAGGATTGACACCGACACGGTCTCCAACCTTCACATTAGTTACGCCTTCACCGACTTCAATGACTTCACCGGCAAACTCATGACCAAACAATACCGGTCCATTCGGGAATAGGGGCATCCAGCCCGGATCATTCATGGCCGCAACGTCTGAGTGACAAAGACCTGCTGCTTTAATGTCAATTACCACATGACCGGGTATTGCCTTGGGATCTTCTTTTTCGATCAATACGATCGGTTCAAATGTTTTGGTAAACTGCCAACCTCTCATTAAAAAAACCTCCATCAATTATTCTCACAAAGACCATGAGATTGTCTTTGCGGTATTACTAATTATAAACAGATCAGAAAAGTACAAACTCCAATGAAATCGGATTGCACGTACATATTATAGCCATGTAAACTATTTTCCTCAATTGTTTTTGTGCAAATCCGCTATGATTTTTCCCTTAACTTGTTATATGTGCCAGAAAGGAAGACCAAAATCCATGAATTTTTTAGTATTCAATTGTAAGAACTGATGGGGAAAATTTCTCGCTCACAGCAACAAGCAGAGCTGACATTGACAACTCTGCTTGTTGAGGGTAGGAGCAAAACAACTGCGAATTTTTTGGTGTTCTAGGGCAGATTGCTGACTACACCGCTGAAGAGCGGGACATTATCATATACGATCTCCCAGGCAAAGGGACGGTCAAATATCATTATGACTGGATTGTCAGGTGAGGCTGAGGGAGCTTCAGCGACTATTGCCGCGGCAGCCTCAGTACCTTCTTCATCAACTATGACTTTAGTCTTCTGGAAGCTGTCGCTGACGAATAGGTCAGTAACCGGCTGGCCGCCAATGGTCATAACCTCCTGCAGGCTCTCCGGTACCAAGATGCTCGGAGTAAGTTTCCCCAGCATGTCCATTAGTCCGATGTTGCTTTCCATTTCAAACCTGGGCAAGGTCAGCTGCACATCCGTTTTCTCAGGAGTGTCTTCTTTGCCCGTAAGCAAGATGTCCTTAGGCGTGACTCCATCTGCCGGCAAATAGAGATTCATCCTCGCTCCGCCCTTGTATTCCAAAGAAACCATCCGGTAATCATCGGTCTCGGCGTAATCCATCATGTAGTGGTCATTCATCATTTTGACCTCGGATGATCCGTCCAGGCCGTTGAAGGTCTGGTCGAAAGTTAGGTTGGGGTCAAAGGGCACTTCCCATTTCCCCAGCAGATAGACGGTATTGATCAGAACCATGGCTGTCAGATCGTCAAATTGATAGTCTAAGGGGAAAAGAGGGTCGATAAGACCTTTGGTCTTTTCCTTGGTCCATTCGTTGAGGGCTGCGAGGGCTTCCGGGCTGGAGAAGTCCATCTTGACGCCAACGGCCTCATAGTAGTCAGCAGCCGCCTGCAGGAAGTCGGCTGCGAATTCATATTCTATTCTGCCTGCCAGCAAGGTGTTGACTTCCACTTTAAAATCTTCGTTGCTGGTTAGCTCTCTAATCAGAAGTCCGCAGGCCTTGTTCAGCATCTCCTGATCCAGATCGCTTGAGTCTATGAGCAGCTGTTTTAATTCTTCAGCGCCTTCGCCATTGGCGCCATTGTAAAGAGTTGCGAAAGCCAGATAAAAGGACAGGGGAGAGAAGACGAAGTCATCTTCATCTATCTCAGTTATGATCTTGTTACCGCTTTGTCGGACAGAGTCGCCCAGCTTCTTGTAAGCATCCTGTACAGCCGGGTCGGCCTTGGCTCCGGAAGAATCAAAGTCAGGGGTCAGTTCCTCAAACTTGATTACTTCATCTCCGTTGTTCGGAGACTGAGTCTCAATGTTGCCATCAGTTATTTTGGTCTTATCTCCGCCGTTAGCGGGGGCACTGCAGCTGACTGCCAGTATTGATATTACCAGCAGCAGGGCAAGAGCAGCTGTAAATTGTTTTAGAGATTTTTTCATTTTGATATCCTCTCAATATTTGTATTCGCCGGCATGTTCCGTCGTTCGGTGGTGCTGTTCTTTTTCGTTTGGCAGATCCACGTTGGTCTTTGGTTCTACGCTGCTACTATCTGCCACTTAATAATTAGACGTCAGTGCAGTCAAATAAGTTCCCTTGTCATTAAATAGTCTGTGATAAAGATACTGATGTCATTGAATCGAATAGTCAATTCTTAAAGTAAGCTTATGGGCAACAATTCAATACAATAATTACCTAACAATAATTTCCAATCCACTCAGTTATAATTCTTATGGGCGGAGGCGATCAGGTTCGGGGGTACCTGTGACGGAACCAGGATCTAGGCGTCTTCGCTGTAGCAACTAAATATCTTTCGCGCTAGACATCGTCCGCTAAACTGCTCTGGCCGCAAAAGGCCCTCTGGCAGTCGGAAAAGTCTGTGATTGAGTACAGCTTTCGCTTGCTATTATGTTAGAAAATACTAAGTATTAGCATTAATATTAGCGTTTAATGCATAAAAATGCTTGTGTCCCCTTGAGGGATCGCAATCCCACTGATAGAATGAACTTTAAATTTTTTGCCGGCTTAAAGAGGGGCAAAAAATTATATGCTGCTTTAGCCTTAAGGCTGGGCAGACAAAAATATACAAGGAGGCCGTATGCACAAGAAGCTATTTATTCCCGGGCCGGTTGAAGTTGCTCCGGACGTACTAGCCAAGATGGCAACACCGATGATTGGTCATCGTTCAAAAGACGCAACCAATCTTCAGAAAAGCATCTCGGAAAACCTGCAGAAATTGATGTTCACAGAGAGTACCATGGTTCTCTCTACATCGTCAGGCACGGGCCTGATGGAAGCTGCTATCCGCGGTTGTACGAGGAAGAGAGCTGCTGTGTTCTCCGTCGGCTCCTTTGGCGACCGCTGGTACGAGATCGCGCAGTATAACAACATTGCTGCGGATAAGTTCACATCAGAGCCCGGACAACCCACTACACCTGCAATGGTTGAGGAAGCTTTACAGACCGGCAAGTACGATGTTGTGACCGTGCAGCACAATGAAACCTCATCGGGGATTATGAACCCGGTAAAAGAGATTGGCGAAGTCGTCAAGAAGTATGACGGCGTGCTACTTTTGGTTGATGCTGTATCGTCGCTGGGCGGCGCAAAAATTGAAGTGGATAACTGGGGTGTTGATATCTGTATCACCTCAACTCAGAAGTGTCTGGGTCTCCCTCCGGGGTTGTCTTTGTGCAGTGTCTCTGAACGCGCTTATGAAGCTGCCAAACAAAACGAGTTCAGAGGTTTCTATCTCGATATCGTAAAGCTCTATGACGCGGTAATAAAAAATTATCAGTACCCTTCCACGCCATCTTTGTCGCATATGTTTGCGCTGGATTACCAACTGGACAAGATTGTCAATCAGGAAGGTATTGAGAATCGTTTTGCCCGTCACGCAAAGCTGGCAGATATGCTCAGAGCGTGGGCAGAGAAGCATTTCTCTCTCTTTGCAGCTCCTGATTGTCGTTCCAACACGGTGACTTGCATTAATAATACTATCGGCTTTGATTTTGCCGATCTCAATAAGAAGCTGGGCGAGCGTGGCTATACTATCAGCAATGGATATGGCAAATACAAGGACATCACCTTCCGTATCGCCACCATGGCGGAATGCACGGAGGCTGATCTCCTGGATCTCCTGGCTAATATTGAAGACATACTTGGATTGGAGCCATGAAATGAAAATAGTACTTGCCAATGACGGCATAGAAGATA
>DUPE01000089.1 GCA_012838475.1 Clostridiaceae bacterium | reverse complement strand
ACAGCTTCTGCATAGGCTACTACCTCGATGACCGCATCATCTACTTCTCTGAGGAAATTGTTTACATTTGCCAGCAACAATTTCCATTTGCTTGCTAACGGCAAGCTGCTGCTTGCGGATCCAAGCTCTGGAATTAACTGCCATATGCTCTGTTTGTGCTGTTCAATAGTTTCAGATAAAACTATAATACAAATGTATGAGACATTAGGAGGAGCAAGTATGCCTTTGGGCTTGGCAATAGCTGTATTAGTGTTATTGATTACAGGTATTATTTACTTTGTCTTTTATTGCCGTCGCAGCAATAACAAGAAATTGGTTGCTCCTTTAATCATCATTTTGGGTGTCGCTTTACTGGCGGTGATTGCATATATCGCCTTGTCCTTCATATTTGTCAATGCAGCCAAGGATCAACCCGCAGACGCCTCCACTGAACCGGCAACAGAATCTGCAGAACACGCAACGGCATCCATTGAGCAGGTAATGGTATCCACAGAACCAGGAGCGAATAGTGGCGGAGAAGAACAGATAGACATAACTGTCAGCGCAGAAATCAACAGCCACCCCGACCAAACGAGTACCAACGAAGCGACTTCGCCATCAAGCACATCACCAGCAAAAACAACTGCAGCAACTGAATTTATGGAGCCTACAGAAGAAGAGCTCGCACTGCATCCGGATGTGCTGGGACTGAGGGATCTCAAATATCCTGCTATGCCGATCTTCGTAAATCAAGACGACCTAACTAAATACATTTTGCATAAATTCTTGAACAATTGCTTTGAGTTTGAATTCTATCTTAGAAAAGATCTCGCTGCCTCTGAAGGAGATGGTTATGTGGCAGTCGATCTTGCCTGTCAAACAGCGATGTCCTATTATCTGTTCAGTGCCTACGATGTTATTGATAATTATTCCGTGGATGCGGGAGAAGGCAATAAATTACATTCGAAAGTCAAATTAACTTATCTAAACCCTGAATATGATCTGGAAGCACGCAGAGCGGCAATCGCCTATATCCTAGAGAATCCCGTTCCGAAAGAAGGGTTCACCGATTATGAGAGCGAAAAGGAATATGCCAGAGGAATCCACGACTTCATCGGCAAAAGGATTACGTATGCTCCGTTGGGACATGATTTGGACAGCCTGATGCAAATGAAACACTACGATGCCTATCAAGAAGCGTACAACGCCCTGGCAGCTCCAGACTATACCGCCGTATGCGGAGGATATGCCAGAGGATTCGCCCTAATAGCTCAATACGCAGGCATAAATGCTGCTTGGGTATATGGCAATGAGGACGATACTACAAGCCATGCCTGGAATGTGATCTATCCCTGTGATGGGAGCACACCCGTCACAGTCGATCTAACCTGGAACGACACCAATAGCGTCGACGCCCCAGGGCAAGTTCATGTGAGTGATTACTATTTCTATCTGCCTGTCAGTCATGATTACGAGCATGTGGCAGCACCATTTTTTGCCGACTTCCTGGACTTCATCAATTATTCCCAGAGATAACCTGTCATAGTTAGTGATCCCAGTTCACCGGATTTATTAAAGACGGTAATCTTATCTTCTGCATCTGACGCTCCCAGTGGATACAGCAAAGGAAAAAAATGATCTGTTGTTGGCACTGCTAGATTGGCTGCTTTGCTGAGTTCCCTGTATCTCAAGATATTTTGGTGGTTATTGTCATAAATATTTTGTCCAATAAAATCATCGAACTCCATGGCCCAATCAAAGCCTTGATTCTTCATATTCCAACTAACCAATCTTAAATTATGAGTTATATTACCGGAACCGAGAATAAGCGCACCCTTTTCTCGCAAAGATTTTAGCGCCCGTCCAATCTCATAGTGGTCTGCCGCGGGTGCATTGGCATCAACACTTATTTGGAAAACCGGAATATCCCTCTTTGGATACATATGTACCAATACTGACCAGGTGCCATGATCAATTCCCCATGAGTTGTCGAAGACGCTTACCCTCGAGATCAGCTGTCTTGCTCTCTCTGCAAATTCAGGTGAACCCGGGGAGTTGTAGACGATCTCATATAGCTCATCGGGGAAACCGTACATATCATAAATCGTCTTCGGCTCTGCTTCGTTCATGATTTTAGTGCCTCTCGTGAACCAATGGGCAGAGACAGAGACAATCACTTCCGGTTTAGGGATTTCCTCGGCAATATCTTGCCAGGTTCTTGTGTAAATGTTGTCTTCAATGGCATTCATGGGGGAACCATGTCCAACGAATAAAACCGGCATCTTAGTCATACTATCCTCTTTCTTTGTAAGTTTACTCCGAGCCTGAGGCAAGTCGCCGTTATGTTAATCACATAGGTGTCAGAGAGAGCTGCAGAGGCGAAAACCTGCCATAAGTTGGCAACTAATCAGTCAATACAAACACTGTATACTATTTGTTATTAGGTGAAAATCACAGTCGTTACCGAGTCACCAGGTAGAGACCCGGACAATGCTAGACCGGTAGAGACCCGGACAATGCTAGATTGGTAGAGACCCGGACAATGCTAGACCGGTAGAGACCCGGACAATGCTAGAGTTGTATTTCCTTATAATCATTATCCTCCTTATACCGTGTCAAAAACTGTTTAGTTCTCTCTTCTTTAGGATTGACGAAAACCAACTCAGGGGGACCCTGCTCAACAATCACACCCTCATCCATGAATATAATCCGGTCAGCTACATCTCTGGCAAAGGCCATCTCATGAGTCACAATAATCATTGTACAGTTCTGTTCTGCCAGGCTCTTAATGACCTTGAGCACTTCACCGGTAAGCTCAGGATCTAAGGCAGAGGTAGGTT
>DUPE01000220.1 GCA_012838475.1 Clostridiaceae bacterium | reverse complement strand
TGAATAGCGACTGATGTAATGCTCTCTGTATAAGGTTCAACAGATAGTCTCACACCTTCAGCATTAATATCCGGGTCAGAAATGCTTTCATTTGTAGTGGCAAGCAATGCGCTCTGCGTAAAACCTTAACTCAACATTGACCACTGTTTAGATTGTATTAATTTGACAAAAAATCGTCAATAATGACCAATATAATATTTCTATAATCTATATTTTTACGTATTTGCATGACCAAGACTCTCAATTGAAGCTCATGAAATTGGCAATCCACGGCAACTGAAGGCTAAGGGTTGACAGTCCCAGGATGCACTTGTACTAAGGCTTTAGTATGTGGTAGTAACGTGTGGGTTAGATTCCCGACGACCGCATCAAAAAGGACTCCGTCACGGATACAATGACAACTATCCAAAATATATTTTATTAATATAGTATTATCAACAATGTCGCAGAATATGTTAATTTGATTTGTCGCTGATTAAGGCTAAAAGAAAAGACTTCAGCTCTGCGAACGCTTCTGTGCCGTCAGCGGGCATCTGATCGGAGCTTACCCGGATGAGCTCTCCGTTCTGGAAATATTTGCAGACATGGTACCTTCCGGTTCCGCCGGTATCTTTAGCTTTGTGCCAGTTCTTCATGTCGTATTGATCAATGATCTTATAAGCACCGCTCAGCGATGTAAGAGGTACAAAGTACGATCTGTGTTCTTCTTCTGCTTCCTCATGAGCACGTGTGTAGATGTCCAGCAAAATTTCCGTATCGGAATGGGCAGAAAGAGTAATCTCGAAAGAATCGTTAGCTGCCGAACTGCCTGGTTCTGTCACAATAGCGGTTGTCGTTTCATAGTAATCTATCAGCAGGGTACCTGCCTCTATCACGCTAATATCCGGAATATATCTGGAAAGCGGCTTACTGCCCGAAGCATCCGACAAAAACTTGTCTTTATTCAGATACAAGACAGCACCAACGATCAATAAGGTGACCAAAACAGTCAATAAAATTATTTGCCACGTCTTCATCTCGGATGCACCTCATTCATGCCAATCAGAATTCGATCTGCTGCCCTATCCCCTGCTTCAAAGCTTGTTCATACAGTCGTTGCGCCACAACCAAATCCAAAAGTCCCATGCCTACAGACTTGAAGTAGGTGGTCTCGCCCTTCTTGGGCAGAGGGTGATCTTTTTCTTTTATCAAGTCGCCTATGAAGCGAACCTGATCTTTGCTAAAGAGTCCTTGCTGCAGCGGGTAATAAAGATCTCCCGTTTCTTCCAGAGCAAATTCCAGTTCAATATAGACATTGTCTACCAGCTGCCAGATGCAGTCCGGTATTTCGCGCATTTCATGTTTATAGGAGCCGATGGCGATAATACACTTTCCTCGCAGCAAATCAATGTCATTGGGCAATACCGGACAGTCCGCCGGCGTAGTCGTGATAATTACTTCAGATTTGTCGACCAAATCCTCAATACTCTCGCTGACTGCGATTTCAATTTTTGTGCCGACCTCAGAGTGCAGGTTCTCAATATATCTCTGCCAGTCTTTTTCCGGGTTGCTGTCATAAAGATATAGGTAGTCCAGATCACGCGCATTGGCGGCATATATAGCCTGGAAGAAGCCTTGTTGGCCTGCACCTACAACTCCTGCTGAGCGGACATCCTTACGGGAGAGATGACGCACACCGGCTCCGCCAACCGCCCCGGTACGGACACCGGTCAGATAACGACCATCAAGGATAGACAGGGTCTTGCCTGTTTCTATATCATTCAGCAGCATTAAACCGTCCAGATAGGGGTAGCCCTTCTGAGGGTTATTCAAGTAAAGTGTTAAAAACTTTGTGCCAAACATCTCTTTAGTAAAACAAGGCATATAAAGGATAGTGTCCTTGCCACGCACAACCGTAAATCTATCCGGCATATGATACTCCCCCGAACTATGGATCAGGTACGCCTCTTCAACGGTATCGATAACTCTCGGCCAGGAAATCACTCGCCTCATATCTTTTTCGTTCAGTATTAACATATGTCCTCCACATATATAGTCAGTCCGTTTAGCGCTTCCAAAGTGCAGAGGCACCGAAACTGCCTTCCGTATTATTCGTCTATTATAACCTCACGACCGCCACATCCCAAACTCAAACATGGACGGGCACATCGGCTCCTTGTCCGGACAAAGACCTGACTGTTACTTTCTGCCGGCCTGCACTTTCTTCAGGCGGGCAAAGCGCGGCAAACCGTCTTCCACAGCTTGTTTGGAAGCCCCTTGAATCAAAGGCATTGCATAGTCAATGTACTCCTGTTTGAGCCCGTTGCCGGCCTCATTGATCCATTCGCGCGGTACTTTCTTCTCAAAATTCTTGACCTCTTCGAGAGCTACGGTCACCATGTCAATGGCATAAGGGCCGTCTTTGCGTCTGAAACCCAGCATTACATCAGATGCTCCTGCCATCGCGGCTTTCACAGATTCGGCCCCGGCTTGATATGCTTCCTCGACATCAACTCCAGATGCCAGGTGTGCCGCGCAGCGCTGCAGCAGTGACAGCTCAATCGCTCTCGTCTTGATGCCAAACTCTCTCGCCAGATACTCCGATAACACCATGGCAGTCCCGCCCAATTGTTTGTGGCCGAAGGCGTCAGTTTTTACTTCGCCGACCAATTCCGGGATAAAAAGGCCGTCCTTCGTCTTAACGCCTTCAGACACTGCAATCATCACATTCTTATTCTTCTGCAGAGTTGTGGAGACATCGTCCATCATACGCTCCGGATCAAAGTCACTCTCCGGCAGATAGATCAGGTCAGGACCATAGCCTTTGCAAGAGGCCAAAGCGGCTGAGGCGGTAAGCCAGCCGGCGTGTCTGCCCATAATCTCGATTACAACAATCATGCCGTCGTAATAGACGCGCGAGTCCAGGAAAACCTCCATCGTCATCGTAGAAACGAACTTAGCTGCTGAGCCAAAGCCCGGGCAATGATCAGTACCAACCAGGTCATTGTCAATTGTTTTGGGCACACCTACAACGCGGCAATCATAACCAACTTTATCGAGATATTTAGAGACCTTGTCGCAGGTATCCATGGAATCATTGCCGCCATTATAGAGAAAATAACGGATATCGTATTTACGAAAAATATCCAGGAGTTTCTTATAATCGGAATCATCTTTATCCGGGTCTGACAGCTTGTAACGGACACTGCCTAATAGAGAAGATGGCGTGCCCTGCATTAGCTTGAGCTCATTTGCATCCTCTTGTCCGATATCGTAAAAATCTTCATTCATAACTCCAACGATGCCATGAGCCGCACCGTATACCTTGCCGATTACATCCGGGTGCTTTAACGCCTCCTCAAACACTCCAGCAGCGCTGGAATTTATGACGGCAGTAGGGCCCCCTGACTGACCAAACATTAAATTACCTTTTAAAGATGTCATATATTCCTCCTTGAATAATATTGTCGTAGTCGAAACAGTTTATTGAACAAAAACAACAAACGACAATGTAAGCATGTAGTTTGAGTATCTACGTTTCCTTAGCAATATTATAGACATCTTACAAAATCATTCGTAACGGTCGGGATCTTGACAGACTATTCCGGGCATCAAAGCCTGTCTGCTCAAAAGCTTGTCTGAGCGATGATTCAAAATACTGTCTGCTTCTATACTGCTAGCTCGAGGTTGCCATCAACAGACAGCAAACCTGTCTGAGGAGCGAGATTAAGTACACCTCCGGTTTGCGCCATATTGTCCGCTGCAGCTTTAAGAATCTCTGCCACAACCATCTCTTGCCGCGAACAATCCTCTTTTGCTCTGACAGCAAATCCCTTCACCAGAGCTTGCAGATCAACAGTAGCCTCCCCGGATCCCCGATTAATAAAGCAAAGAACTGTGTTTTCTTCCTGGACGTCCCCAAAGGCGTCTTCGCCCTCAATTAAGAAACGAGCAAAGACGAACAAATCACCCTCTGCCAACAGCGGTTCATAGAAGCCGGTACGCAGTACGGGCATATTGCGTAGCCGGGCCAGCCCGCGCAGTTCTTTAGTTAGATCCGGCTCAGGCTGATCCCAGGGGAAAGTTGCTCGGTTAAAGGGGTCGCTATATCCTTCCAGGGCTCTCTCGTCACCATAATAGATTGAGATGGCGCCGGGATAACATACTTGGAAAAAGGCAGCAAGTCGCAGTAATTTTTCGCCTTTTTGTCTTTGTGCCGCATCCAGCCTGATCTTACTTTGCGCTTCACGGCTGGGCGGCTCGTCCTGCCCTGCCAAAACCGTAATCGCTCTCTTTGTATCGTGGCTGGAAATTAAATTGAGATTGGCATAAAAGGCCGGCAGCGGATAATTCTCACGAACTCTCTCTAAATCTTGGAGCATAGCCGAAGCATCATAGTCACCTCGTAAAAATGATAAAAGAGCCTTACGGAAAGGATAACCCATCACCTGATGATGAGTGCGTCCGAAGATGAAGTCGCGGTAACTGCCATAACTGTGCTTTGAACAAGCTTCTTCCCATACTTCACCTAAGATAACGGCGTCCGGCTTCTCACGGGATACTCTGCTTCTCAAGGCGCGAATAAAGCTGTCCGGCAGCTCATCCGACACATCCAGACGCCACCCTGACACGCCCAGATCAAGCCATTTCTTCAAGACCCCTTCTTCGCCCGTTATATATTCTTGATAGCTTAAATCCTGTTCTTTGACATTAGGCAATTCTTCGAAGCCCCACCAGGAATCATAAACTAATTCACCGTCAAGCAGACTGATATCATACCAGCTGCTGTAAGGCGAATAGATACCTTCTTTGGCAGCTTGAACTGCACCGGTCTCCTCATATCGCTCCAAAAGATTGAAATAGCGACTGTCCGCTCCTGTATGACTGAAGACGCCATCCAGAATTATACGGATACCATGTTCCTTTGCTTCCCTGCAAAGCGCCTTCATATCTTGATTGTCGCCTAATATCGGGTCGATCTCTTCGTAGTCACCGGTATCATAACGATGATTGGAACGCGCTCTAAATACAGGATTCAGATATATGGCATCTACGCCAAAGTCTTGCAGATAGGGGAGCTTCTCAATTATTCCCGTCAGACTGCCGCCAAAAAAATCGCAGGCTATATATCCTGTCTCCGGTGTACCCTTGAAGTCCACCGGCTCATCCCAGTCCGGATGGCAGATACGTTCAGGATAATTGCAGAGATTTTGCAATCTCTTCAGATCAAAATCCTTGCCTCTGTTAAAGCGGTCGGGGAAAATCTGATAATACACAGCACCGGGCAACCAATTAGGCG
>DUPE01000240.1 GCA_012838475.1 Clostridiaceae bacterium | reverse complement strand
TCCCACCCTCCTTAATTACACCGTGAATGTAGCAGTTCTCTCTTATAAACTGCCTTTGTAAATTTATGGATGTATAAGTAAGGACAGCCGCATCAAGTGCTGAAGCGCCTTCATATGCTCTGCAGCTATGTGCGTTCCTGCCAAAAAACTCAAACTTGACCGGGTTTATTGCAAGTGTGGCACCGCCCAGACCGTTCTTGTTGCCCGGATGAATCATCAATGCCGCGTCGACATTGTCGAAGGCGCCCATCGCCGTCATTTTGATCTTGCCGCCAAAATTTTCCTCTGCAGGAGTGCCCATCACCAGTATCCGGCCGCCTATCTCGTCCACCACGGCTTGCATAGCTTTAGCCGCTAAAATACTGATACCGCCAAACAAATTATGCCCGCAGCCATGACCAATATCAGGCAGAGCGTCATATTCCGCAGGGAAAGCTATGGTCGGACCGGAATTTTTAATGCCATACTCAGCCAGAAAACCGGTAGGCATGACAAAATTTCCGGTCACAGTAAAACCATTTTCAGTCAGCCAATTTGTGAGAAGCTCATGGGCAAATACTTCCTCACCGCCAATCTCAGGATTCTCATAAAGCAGCTTGACCAGAGACTCTACAGACAAGGCATTATTCTTCACTGCTGCCTTAATTTGTTCCCGCATATCATTCTCAGTAGATAATTTATTTTCCATATGATCCTCTCTAATATATCTTGCCCATATAAGCTAGTGCGCAAAGCCAAAAAATTGTGACTATTCCGTCTGCAGATCTCTCAGTTCTTTGGCTTCTTCTACCCATTGTTCCAAGAGACCGGCAGCGCGCGATTCTTCTATCACCTCATCACACAGCTCTATTAGTGATTGATACTCTTCACCCAGAGGAAAGCCGATTACATTGGTCGAATACATACCTTCAGGGTCAAGATCAAACCCGCTCTTAGGCAAAATAACAAAATCAGTGAAGGTCTGCAACAGTGGCTCAGCGGATTCAGATGCGACTATTACAGCATCAAGATCTCCGGCGTCCAGGGCCAAAGCCAGTGCATCAATAGTACCCAACTGTTTGATATTGCTGTCTACAGTCAGCTTCAAAGCCATTTCATATTGAATCGATGCACGCTGAGCACCTAAAACAGGCTCCGCATCCTTAAAAGAATCAAGATCAGCGTATATGTCTGCGTTATCCTTAGTGGTCAATATGCCTTGATATCCTGCTGAAGATGAACGCTGATAACCTGTCGAAAATTGCATAACTTGTTTTCTGGCTTCTGTGGCAGCGAATCCGGATATACCCATGTCAATCTGGCCGGCTTGTATATTAGCCAAGACACCGTCAAAATCAGTCGCCTTGATTTCCAGTTTGACGCCAATTTTTTCGGCAATTGCCTTAGCCAGTTCAATATCACTACCTACAATCTGCTTTTGGTTGTTCTCGTCCAGAACATAAAACTCATTTGGCGGGAAGTCCGGTGAGGTCCCGACAGAAATATAGCCCTTTTTCTTAATCTCTGCCAATTTATCTCCGTTACTGGAAGTCCCACAGGATGATAGAGCCATCATAAGGACTGATATGACAGACAGAATTAAAAGCACTTTTACTAAAACCGGTTTTTTCATTTTTTCTCCATTCCGCGCGTGTTGCGCATTAAACTTACATAATTTTGCTGAGGAAGATCTTAGCTCTTTCATTTTTCGTATGATTAAAAAACTGCTCAGGAGGCGCATCTTCCATAATCCTGCCTTCATCAAGGAAGACAATCCTGTTAGAAATCTCCTTAGCGAAACCCATTTCATGTGTTACCAATATCGTTGTTAAACCACTATTGGCAAGATCCGCTATAACCATCAGAACTTCCTTAATCATCTCAGGATCCAGGGCGGAAGTAGGTTCATCAAAAAGCATTACTTCCGGCTTCATTGCCAAAGCACGGGCAATCGCTACCCTCTGTTTTTGGCCTCCGGACAACTTTTCCGGATAAGCGGATACTTTGTCTTGCAGGCCTACCCGCTCCAGCAATTCCAAGGCCTGCTTTTCTGCCGCCTCTTTTGGCTGTCCCAGAGCAAGGCGGGGAGCTATAGAAACATTTTCCAGGACGGAAAGATGTGGAAAGAGATTAAAGTGTTGAAAGACCATGCCGATATTCTGACGTACTGCGTTCAACTCAGCCTCTGTCTGCTTCTTAGCATTCACTTCAGTATCGTAAAAATATACTGTACCCGAATCGGGCACTTCTAAAGAATTAAGGCAGCGCAGCAAGGTGGACTTACCTGAACCTGAAGGTCCTATGATTGCTACCACTTCACCAGATTCGATCTCAAGATTGATTTCCTTCAGCACTTGCAGATCGCCTAGCTTCTTTGACAGATTAACTACCCTTAAGATCGACATTTAATTTCCTTTCCAGTTTTCGTTGCAAAAAGGTTAGCACTGATGTAAGAGTCAAATAGATGGCAGCAACAATGATTAAGGGCTCGAACACTGCGAATGTTGCCGCCTTGACAATATTGCTGGTATACATGACATCAAAAATCCCCACCGTGGAAACAATCGAACTCTCTTTTATCATCTGGATGAATTCATTACCCAGACCCGGCAACACTACCCGTACCGCTTGCGGGATGATGATATGCTGCATTGTCTGTTTGCTCGATAAGCCCAAAGATCTAGCCGCTTCAGTCTGCCCTTTATCAATCGCCTCCAAGCCTCCGCGTAGAATTTCCGCCACATAGGCACTGGAATTAATACCCAAAGCTACAATTGCAGTACTAAACTCTCGTGTGCCAAAAAGAGAACTGGAAATTGGCAAGGCAGGAATTGTGATGCCGATTTTGGGCAATCCGTATAACCAGATGTAGAGTTGTAAGAGTAATGGTGTACCCCTTATAAATAAGGTATATATTTTTGCCAGCAGAGACAGCCACTGCAGATGTGATCTGCGCAGCAAGACCACAAACAATCCCAGCAAAGACCCTAAAGAAACGGTTATTAATGAGAGCGTAACAGTAACCCCGACTCCTTCCAGAAAAGTGGGTATCCATTTGGTCATACGGGAAAAATCAATCATTATGGATGTCAATGCCGGTAAATCAAAATGCATATATGCTCCTCTATCGCCTCTCTCAGTTTTGATGGAATCTAAACCTTGTACACTGGATCTCGTCACTATGTCCAGTATTACTCACGTAATAAATTAATATCCATGCATATTATTGAGTAATTATACATCAGCCGGCCAGGCTGTCAACTAGATTTGTCGACAAGAATTGTTTGTAGTACAGAGTTTTTCTGGTTAGACAGCACAAAAAAACCGGCAAGGGCATTGCCGGTTTTTTATCTAATCATAGCGAATCTTAAATCAATTCATATTATGAGATCAATTTTACCGGGTATATTGCATTAATCAACTTCAGCCAGTGCGATCTCGATATTGTCCTTCATCTGCTGCAAGGACATTGCTCCAACTACCAGTTCGCCTATAATACGGCCTTCACTGTCTGTAAAGAATGTTGTGGGTACAGCGTATATACCCGCCAAGATTGAAGCTATGATGGAATCACTGGCCATAACATTGCTGAACTCTATCCCCGAGTCAGCAACGATATCTCCAGCGATTGATACAATTATTTCATCGGGTTCATTTTCATAAATGTCACTGACTATCCCTAGAAAACCGACGCCTTTATCAGCATATTCTTTAGCAACTTGCGCCAAGTCCGGCATCTCTGCAACACAATTGGGGCAGTTGGTCGCCCAGACATTGACTAAAGTAACTTTATTCTCCGCCAGATAACTGTGGTTTACCTTATCGCCAGCCAGATCAGTAGACTCAAAAATCCACTGAGGATCATTGGTCGATTCCGTCGGCTCAGCTGTCTCTGTAGAGGTTGAATCGTCAGTTTTCACCGTTGTAGCTGTGGTTTCTTCTTCGATCTTCGTTTCAGTGTCAGATGCAGTTGTTATTGCGTCCGTAGTTGTGGTTAATGCGTCTGTAGTTGTGGATTCTGCAGTTTCAGTCTGTGAACAGCCTGCGGACAGTAATACTACGGATAGTGACAGTAATATGGCCAGGATAGTGACATGTCTTTTATTAAGTTTGAGCATAATAACTTAATACCTCATTTCTGTAATAAACGTCAGGCGATAATTCGGGGATAGGCAGTAAGTTACACTGCTTGAACTACGGAATAAACTATCAGGCATAATCGCCGGCGACGCAAAACGATAATGTAAGACATTGTGAATTAAATTTTAAAGTTTGGCAAAGCACAATTAAATACGGGCCTTATGTTACTAATTGGATCCAAGGTGCAGACGTTAAGCAACTTATTCAGCCTACCGGAATTCTTAAACCCGGCAGGCACTTTTTTATAACAGCTTAATTAAGAGATTATTCGTCGAGCTTGAGAACACTTAGGAAGGCTTCCTGAGGTACTTCTACCGAGCCAATATGCCGCATACGCTTCTTGCCTTCTTTCTGCTTCTCGAGAAGTTTCTTTTTGCGGCTGATGTCTCCACCATAGCACTTTGCAGTTACATCCTTGCGATAAGCGCGTACGGTTTCACGAGCAATAATTTTGCCGCCTATCGACGCCTGAACAGGCACTTCAAACTGGTGTCTGGGTATGTTCTCTCTCAATTTCTCCGTTATGCGGCGCCCGCGCGCATAGGAATGATCTCTATGAACGATAAAAGTCAAAGCGTCGACCGTTTCGTTATTGATTAAAATGTCCAGCTTTACAAGATCAGAAGCAGCGTATTCCTTAAAGTCATAATCCAACGAGGCATAACCACGGGAACGCGACTTCAATGCATCAAAGAAGTCATAGATTATTTCATTTAGAGGCATATCATAGATCAGATTGGCCCTGTGTTTATCCAGATACTCTGTTGTTATATAGATGCCTCGTCTCTCCTGACAAAGGCTCATAATATTGCCAATATATTCTGTTGGTGTCATGATTGCAGCTCTGACTATCGGCTCTTCTATAGCTTCTATTCGCTCTACGTCGGGCATGTCGGTTGGATTGTCGAGCTCTAGAATCGTTCCGTCCTTCAACCGGATATGGTATTCGACCGAAGGCGCTGTGGAGATTAGATCGAGATCAAACTCTCTCTCCAACCGTTCTTGAATGATTTCATAGTGCAGCAGGCCAAGGAAGCCACAGCGGAAACCAAAGCCTAACGCAACTGATGTTTCTGCCTCAAAGGAGAGCGCAGCATCATTCAACTGAACTTTTTCCAGGGCATCACGAAGAGCGGAATAATCGGCACCATCTACAGGATACATGCCACAAAACACCATCTGTTGAACAGGTTGATAACCGGGTAAAGGTTCTTTTGCGGGGTTGGCCCTGTGCGTGACGGTGTCACCCACTGCCGTGTCTCTGACGTTCTTAATGCTGGCCACAATATAGCCCACGTCTCCCGCCACCAGTTCCTTAGCTTCACGGTATGAACCGGGATGAAAATAGCCAAGCTCTGTGACTGTGAATTTTTTCTGCGTGTTCATCATCACAATCTCATCACCTGTCCCGACCTTACCGTGGCGTACATTCACATGCACAATAACGCCTTTGTAGGTGTCATACTGCGAATCGAAGATCAGCGCTTGCAGAGGTGCGTCTTCATCGCCTGCAGGTGCAGGCAGCTTTTCGACGATTTGTTTTAGGACTTCTTCTATGCCAATATCTTCCTTAGCGGATATTAAAGGAATAGACGAGGCATCCAGTCCAATCACATCTTCGATCTCCTGCTTGATTTCCTCCGGTCGGGCAGCCGGCAGGTCTATCTTGTTGATAACAGGCAAAATCTCCAGATTGGCGTCGATGGCCAGATAGGCGTTAGCGAGGGTTTGAGCTTCAATCCCCTGCGCAGCATCTACAACAAGAATCGCACCGTCACACGCTGCCAGCGAGCGAGACACCTCATAATTAAAGTCAACGTGACCCGGCGTATCAATTAGATTCAGGATATATGTTGTACCATCGAGAGCTTTGTAATTCATCCTGACCGCCTGAGCCTTTATTGTGATACCGCGCTCTCTCTCCAGGTCCATGCTATCCAACACCTGACTTTGCATTTCGCGGCTCGTCAATACACCCGTATGCTCGATCAAGCGGTCAGACAGTGTAGATTTGCCATGATCAATATGAGCAATAATGCAAAAATTTCTTACATTTTGCCTCTGTTTCGTCATCAATTGCTCCTCTAATCTATATTTTATGGTATGCCAAAGCGGCTGAAGGGGTAAAAGCGGATCAGTATTTCACCCGTAATATCCTTCTTATTAACCGGTCCAAAAAAACGGCTATCCTGACTATAAGGGCGGTTGTCGCCCAGAACGTAATACTCATCCGCGCCTAGAAGCACATCCTGAAATATCGCCGTAAATACAGATGTTGTCACTCCGGGGGCGAGATATTCCTCTGACAACAGCAGGCCATTAATATATACGTGGCCATCTTTTATTTCAATTCGTTCCCCCGGCAGGCCTATTACTCT
>DUPE01000204.1 GCA_012838475.1 Clostridiaceae bacterium | reverse complement strand
GGACAATCAGATAAAGATTTTGGCAAGGATTCCGTATGATGAGGAGTTAGCACATTTGAGTTCAAAAGGTCAGATTGCAGTAAAGGTAAACGAAAAATATCGCGTGTTATTTTCTAAATTGCTTAACACAATCATTGAGGAGGCGACTCATGAAACAACTCCTCATTCTTAGCGGCAAGGGCGGAACCGGGAAGACGACGGTGGCCAGCGCGTTTATAAAACTTTCAGAGGCCAAAGCCTATGCGGATTGTGATGTTGATGCACCCAATCTGCATCTGATTATGGACTGGGTCAGTGCGCCGCTAACAACGGACTATTATGGTCTTGCCAAAGCTGTCATCGAACGCGAGCAATGTATCAATTGTGATTTGTGTAGAGTGCATTGCCGCTTTGCTGCCATCAATGCAGGTGAGTTTTATGAGGTTAATCCCTATGACTGTGAAGGATGCGGGGTCTGTAAGTATATATGTCCGGCAGATGCCATAAAGATGAAGCCGCATATTGCCGGAGAACTAGCTTTATATTCAGAGACGGCTAAGGTCTTTTCAACAGCAAAACTCAAAATAGGCAGCGGTAATTCAGGTCTGTTGGTCACTGCGGTAAAACAAGCGATGTTGGCACCGGAGATAGATAGCGAACTGGCAATAATTGACGGCTCTCCGGGTATCGGCTGTCCGGTCATTGCTTCCCTCAATGGCGTCGACATGGTGTTAATCGTCGCAGAACCTTCTGTGTCAGGGTTTAGTGATATGGAACGCATTATCCGGACAGCAAGAATGTTTGGCCTGAAGATTGCAGTTTGCATCAACAAATTCGATGTGAACATTGAGATTACCAAAGAAATAGAATCCTTTTGTCGAGTTCAGAATCTGCCGGCCATTGGTCGAATCCCCTTTGATTCGGCAGCAGTCAAAGCTCTTAATGATGGACAGACAATTGTAGACATTGATTGCGCAGCAAGTACAGCGGTACGATCAATTTATCAGTCAGTTCTGGACCTTCTTTTTACTGAATGCAGTGTGATATCAAATCAAGACTATTTTGGCTGAACGCCTTGACATATGTCAGCGGGCAGGCAATTAGAAATTTAGGAGGAAAACGAAAGACATGTCAACGCTAAACGAAGAGAACAAATTTGCAGTTAAGCTAAACGAGCTAAGCCGGGTGAAGAAAGTCATCGGGATTATCAGTGGCAAAGGCGGAGTAGGTAAATCTCTGGTCACTTCCCTGCTGGCTGTGGCGATGAACAGAAAAGGCCATCAAACAGCGATTATGGATGCAGACATTACCGGACCCTCTATACCCAAAGCTTTTGGCATCAAAGAAAAAGCTGTCGGCTACGATGCGAATCTGTATCCTGTACAAACAGAAAACGGCATAAAAGTTATGTCGATAAATCTGTTGCTGGAAAACGAGACTGACCCGGTTGTGTGGCGGGGACCTTTAGTTGCGAATGTCGTTAAGCAATTTTGGACAGACGTTGTCTGGGGCGATGTAGATTTCATGTTTATAGATATGCCGCCTGGAACCGGCGATGTACCCCTTACAGTGTTTCAATCGATTGTCGTGGATGGGATTATTGTGGTGACATCGCCGCAGGAACTGGTTTCAATGGTTGTTTCGAAGGCGGTTAAGATGGCAACTAAGATGGGGATCCCAATCATTGGTTTGGTAGAGAATATGTCCTACTTCAGATGCCCTGATAATGACAAAGTATATAAGATTTTTGGAGACAGTCATATTGATGATATAGCCGCTGAGTACAGGCTGGAAATATTGGCCAAAATTCCGATCGTACCGGATATTTCCGCTGCCTGCGATCGGGGAACGATTGAAGCGATTGATGGAGACTGGCTTAATGATTTGGCCGATCGCATAGAAAGGGTTAGGTGAAAGGAGATGTTAAGAATTGCAGTAGCCAGTGATGCGGGGGAAGTGACAGAACACTTCGGTCATTGTGAGGATTTTATAATTTTTGACACCGAAGGTACCCGGATTTTAAAAGAAGAAGTGGTTTCTAATCCTGGGCACAAGCCGGGATTTCTGCCCTGTTTTCTGGACGACATGCGAGTGGATGTAATCATTTCCGGAGGCATGGGAGGCGGGGCAATCGATATCTTCAACGAAAAGAACATTGAAGTCATTGTCGGTGCAAAAGGTAATGCAAAGGCAGCAGTTGAAGAGTACATGCAAGGGTCCTTAATATCCGCAGGTACTGTTTGTCACGAACATATGCATCATGAAGAATGTGGTGAATGAAATACCATCAAATTTGCATGACTGCATCGAATCATTTTGATGTAAATACTGAACAAAAAATTACAGAGCAGGGGGCTCACTATGACTTATCAGCCAAAACTATCGTCCGCATTCAATGACACATTTCTCAGGTGCAAACATATTTCACCACAGTCAGGCATGTGTTCATTTTGCACCGAGGAATGTGAGGGCACATGCGAGATTGCCTTGACGTCTGTCTTAGGTAAGCAAACTGTCTACCCCACCAATACCGGGAACAATCAAGTCGCATCAGAAAAGGATTATCCAGTAGACTTCTCGCACTTTAATATAAACGGACGCGTTTTTGGAGCCATTGGCGCTGATGCCGATTATGAAGCCGCAACAATTTACAATGTAAATCTATCAAGAGAATACGGCAAGTTTAATCCTGTCAAGCTAGCGATGCCAATTATTTTGCCTGCTCTGATTAAACTAAACTGGCAAGATTATTTTGGTGGAGCCGCCATGGCGGGCGTAACTTGCGTGATTGGTGAAGAGGCCAGAGATAAGGATCCTAATCTAGTAATTGAAAACAAAAAAGTGATTGAGTTTCCTGCTTTAGGAACCATGCTGGATGCTTTTCGAAAGTATGATCGAGGATATGGGCAGATTGTCTTGCAATGTAATGTAGAAGATGATCTGCTGGGTATCCCGGAATATGCGATTAAAGAGCATAATTTAGAAGCTTTGGAGTTTAAATTTGGACAAAGCGCCAAGGGCACTCAGCCGGTTCGCAAGCTGCAAAATCGTCAGGAAGCCTTGGAAAAACAAGAGATAGGTATGTTAGTACTCCCCGACCCTCTGAGCCCGGAGATTATTAAAAAAGATGAAGAAGGAATTTGTCCGAACTTCTACATTTATACTCGTTTGCCAATGTGGGAAGAGGAGTACTTGATTGACAGGATAGAGTACCTGAGAGAAATGGGCATCAAGAATTTTTATTTCAAAATGGCGGGCTTTGATAAGACTGATTTAGAAAGGGTGATCAAAATGGCCAGCGATGCACAGGTTGACATGATCACCTTCGATGGTGCCGGCGGAGGAAGCGGGTACAGTCCTTGCAAGATGATGAACGAATGGAGTCTACCAACAATACTACTGGAAGAAGTTGTTTGCCAATTTGTCGAGAAACTCAAATCTGAGGATCGTTATATCCCTGCTATAACAATGACAGGCGGATTTAGTTCGGAAGATCATGTTTTTAAAGCTCTGGCCTTCGGCAATCAAAACATTACCGCCGTTGGTTTATGCCGTGCAGCTATGACAGCAGCGATGACCGGAAAGAATATTGGCGATAGAATAAAGAATGGTGACATCCCAAAGAATATGAGGAAATATGGAGATACAGTCGATGAATTATTCTATGATCTGGCCGATTTGAGATCAATATACGGTAAAGAGGCAAGTAATTTTTCTTTAGGGGCTGTGGGGGTGTTCTCTTTCTTGAATAAAATTGATTTCGGTGTAAAGCATTTTGCAGCTCTGAATCGAAAATTTGATATTTCCTATCTCGACAGAAGCGATTTGATTCCACTGACAAGTGATGCGAAAGATCTCATAAAAGGAAAGTGGTTTGACTAGACTCCGCACTCCGGAGATTAATGAGAAACGTTTGCTATCGTCTGTTAGCTGAAGCATTATCATGGACTTGGTGCTGTCTGCAGGGATCCCGGCCAGCAAAGATCTAAACATCCGGCTATGTTGCATTTGGAAAGCATCCGGGGGGATCCCGAAAAGCTAAGATCTAAACATCCGGCCATGTTTATTTGGAAAGCATCCGGGGGGATCCCGAAAAGCTAAGATCTAAACATCCGGCCATGTTCATTTGGAAAGCATCCGGGGGGATCCCGAAAAGCTAAGATCTAAACATCCGGCCATGTTCATTTGGAAAGCATCCGGGGGGATCCCGAAAAGCAGGGACCTAAGAGATGTTTGTATATAAGGATTGAATCGGTTCTCTCCCTAAAAAATTAAGCTTAGCCGTAGCTAAGCTTAATTTTGTCTTAAAACTAAAACTTTATTGTTCCATTTCAGCAGATAACATCTTTTACTTGGGCTATTCTAAATCAACCTGGAGCGCACTAATCGGAATAGGCGACACTATAATAGTTAGGGCACACTATGCGAAACAGGCCACACTCCCCGAACCAGAGAACACTGCACGAACCAGAGAACACTGCACGAACCAGGGCGCACTACACGAAACAGGCGCAATATGCGAATTCAGCATTAAGCGTCTTCAATAAATATTTTAATTAAATATTTACTCGAAACGTCTTACGTAGCAGCTGTTAAAGCTCTCTAGAAAAGACTTATGCAGCAGCAGCCATAGTTCACTCAAAGAGATTTACGCAGAAACTTTTAAAGCTCTTCAGACAGTAGTGTCTTGCTGCCTTCCAGGCTTCTCAATTCAGAAATCTCTTCAGTAACTTCTACTACTCCCAGATACGTTCCCTCCGCATCGCGAACGGCATAATAGCGGATCAGAATAAACAAGCCATCTTTCTGAATCCAGAAATGCTCTTCATCCTTCTTGCCTGACTTAAAGTCTTTTACAATAGAGTCGACCCGGTGCAGGCTCTTTGGTGGATGACAATCTTTGACCTCGCGCCCAATGATAGTTCTGGTGCGGGGGAAAACACGATGCTTGCCTTCACTAAAGTACTGTACTTTGTCATCGGCATTTACATAAGTTATGTCGTAGGGGATGGCGTTTAGCAATGCTTCCAGCTCATGAGCATTGAAATAGCCACTGGGCAGTTCAACATCGTTGCCTCCGGTGCTCTGACTTTGTGCCTCTCCTTCTCCCTTAAGCCAGGTCGCCACGTCTGAGGGGCTGGAGCCTTCAATATCAGAAGCAAAGGCATAGCCAAATTGCCAGCTCTCCTGAGCCACTACTTTCCAATCTTCATCTGTGATATTATCCAGCAGAAGCGGCTTAAGAATTTCATTCTCCTTCATGATCATACCGCGAACTTCTGATTCCATCTTTGCAAAAAGATCTCCATCCTTTTCGCCTGCTTCAGCTTTTGCCAATGAGGATTTGATAAGCTCGCGGATCTCATCATCTTTGCCCCACATGACCTTGGGCGGAGCGGTAATACCGCCTCTTTCCAAGTAGGGGAAGAAGAGATGTTCTTTACGGCTATAATGCTTGTCAATATTCAGCAGCTCTTTGAGAACTCGCACATAACTCACATTGTCTTCTGAAGCTAGAAATTTCTCCTTTGCGGCAGCATATTCACCGTTCAGAAATTTCTCAAGCCCATCATTTTCATTATAAAAAACTGTCAAAGGATGTCCCATCACAGGATCAACAGCGATTACATTAACATTGCCTTCCACGACAGCAGCATGCACATTACAGAGATTTTGAATTTCTTCAACAGGCATACCGGCCTTGATAAGTTCCGCCTCAGCGGCAGCAATTTCCCTGGCGTCAACGCCCTCGAAGGTCGCCCTGAATTCTTCTGTGACATCTTCGACGGTAGCGCCTTCATTTAGTTTGTGTAAAATGTTCTTTAACACCTCTGCGCGGTTATTCTTCTCTGACATAAATAATCTCCTATTCTATTTATCTTTCTATTTTGTATCGCAATGGCGATTTAGTGCTGATAATATCCTGCTGTCAATTGAGAATTTTCTTACAGCATTCTCATATATAATATGGGAAAGCTGACACCTGAAAAGATACAAGCGTTCCCGAAATAATTTTTCGAGCCCAGCGCAATGCAAGCAGTTGTTCCGGTTCCGCAGATGTTATAATTATCATTGAGGTTATACGTAGCTAACCTGTATCAGAGGAGGATCTATGACACTTGCAGAATTATCGCCGGGGCAGCAAGCCAATATTGTTGAAGTCAGAGGCGAAGGCGCTCTGCGTCGTCGTTTACTTGACATGGGCCTGACTCCGGGAACATCCCTGCTGATGGGAAATCCTGCTCCCAGCGGCGATCCGCTTTGCATAAGGATTCGTTCCTACGTACTGAGCCTTCGCAAGGAAGACGCTGCCTTTATCGAGGTTGATGGAGTCAGCACAACAGGCAGTCCCTGTGGTGATTGTTACCGATGCAGCCGCGCTCCCCGGCAGGAAAGAGGTCGTATGCGCAGAGGCGGCAGACGTGCAAGAAAAAGAGGTGCCCTTTGATAGTAGCTCTGCTTGGAAATCAGAACAGCGGTAAAACCACTGTTTTCAATCAAATGACCGGCAGCAATCAAAAAGTGGGAAACTTCCCCGGCGTTACCGTAAGCAAAAAGGAAGCTCCCTTGAGAGGTCATCCCGATTTCACTGTTGTCGACCTGCCCGGCATTTACTCCCTCTCTCCTTACTCCGCAGAAGAAGTGGTCACAAGAGATTATTTGGTGGATGAGAAACCGGATGTCA
The DNA here is from genome assembly GCA_012838475.1 of Clostridiaceae bacterium. Lineage (GTDB taxonomy): Bacteria > Bacillota > Clostridia > Saccharofermentanales > DTU023 > UBA1046. Next base: position 9,976 of record DUPE01000204.1, on the reverse strand, counting down.
TCTTAAGTGTTATTGACACAACTCAAATAGAGCGATCCCTCTATCTTTGCATTCAGTTAATTGAAATGAACATCCCTATGGTTATCGCACTCAATATGATGGACGAGATACGTCTGCAAGGCAGTCATGTTCATATCGAAGAACTCACCAAACGTCTGGGGGTGCCGCTGATTCCAATCACAGCCTCCAAGAATGAAGGAATTCGTGAATTGATCGACGAAACTGTCCGGGTAGCAAAGACAGGGCAAAAACCTGCCAGGCTTGATCTTTGTTCAGGGCCTGCCCACCGAGCGATCCACGCCATAATGTCGTTGACGGAGGAACGGGCAGCCGCTGCGGGATTAGCATCACGATATGCTGCTACTAAACTGGCTGAACGAGATCCTTTAATTCAGGAACGGTTGAACCTTGGTGATAATGAACTTGAAGCGATTGAACATATTATTGTCTTGATGGAAGAGGAACTCCAAACTGATAATCTGGCCGCGCTGGCTAACATGCGTTATTGCTTTATTGATGAAGTGGTCTCCGCCGGGATACACAAAGGCTCCGGCGAGAACTTATTAACTCAGCGCCTTGACAACATTCTTACGAATCGTTTTGCAGCGATTCCTATCTTTATTTTGTTGATGGCCATGGTTTTTTGGGTGGCTTTTGGCTTACCCGGTACCTGGCTCTCTGATCAGCTGGCAAACGGCATGGGTTGGCTGACTGAACGAATTGACAGCAGTTTGTCTGCAACCGGTTTGAATTTCGTTCTGCACTCTCTGATAGTAGACGGGGTACTGGCCGGTATTGGCTCGGTGCTGTCTTTCCTACCCCTTATAGCGCTGCTCTATCTGATGCTGAGCATCCTGGAAGACAGCGGCTATATGGCTCGAGTTGCTTTTGTTATGGATAGCTGGATGCGCCGACTAGGCATCTCCGGAGCGGCAATTGTACCCTTAATAATGGGTTTCGGCTGTTCCGTTCCTGCTATTATGGCTACCCGTACACTACCCGGCAATCGCGACCGCCGCTTAACCATTTTTATGATCCCCTTTATGTCTTGCTCCGCCAAGGTCCCGATTTATGGTGCGATAGCTTCCGTGTTTTTCCCTAATCATGCCGGACTGGTCATGGTGCTGTTATATTTGCTCGGGATCTATCTGGCTATTTTGCTGGGTCTTAGCCTGCGTCAACGCCCGGATTCCAGTGAAGCTGCACCCTTTATTATGGAACTTCCGACTTACCGTTTCCCTTCTATGCTGTCAGTTGGCCGCAATCTCTGGCAGAAAATCGGAGACTTCCTTCGCCGGGCATTCACAATAATCCTGGCTGTAACTGTAATTATCTGGTTCTTGAGCCACTTTGATCAGCGTTTGAATTATGTTTCTTCCTCAGATGACAGCCTGCTCGCCTGGCTGGGCGCAGCCATTGCGCCTGTTTTCAGACCCCTGGGATTGAGCGACTGGCGAATCCCTGCTGCCTTGATCTCCGGTTTCACAGCCAAGGAAGCTGTTATCTCAACGTTAGCTGTAATGAGCGGAGCAACTGTAGAGACACTTGGGTCGACCCTGGCCACTCTGTTTACCACGCCGTCCGCTATTGCCTTTTTGGTGTATGTGCTGATCTATACTCCCTGCGCCGCAGCTGTCACCGCAGCCAGAAACGAGTTTGGCAACTGGCGGGATACCTGGATAATGATTATTTTCCAGCTGGTCACGGCCTGGATTATTGCCCTCATCGCCTATGGTCTGGCCTTACTGTGGGGAATCTCTCTAGCTGGGACAGTCGCTATACTCATTGCTCTGTTGCTTCTGCCGATAGTATTAAACTATCGTGCCCAGGCACACAGGAAGAATACGGAATATTGACGGCAACGGAGGCGATACGTGAGATCGCGCCCAGGCACACAGGAAGAACACCAGAACCTCAAGGTGACAGGTGCTTACATAATCCGTTACTCCAGGTTGCGTAGAAGGAGTTATCTTAGTTAAACAGATCCTTGAAAAACTCTACTATTGCTTCGATTATTCTTCTAAAGAAATCAACTACCTGATCCCACCAGCCCTCTTCTTTAGCTGACTCGATAAAATCAAGGGCTATTCCCCAGGTCTTTTCACCAAAGGACTGCAGCTGTTCGAGGATCTTATTTACATCTTCCGCACTAAGTGTATTCTTAAATTTCTCCAAAGTGCCTGCCAGTCTGTTAATGTCTGCTTGGGAAATATTAATATTGTAATTATTGAGGACATTGTTGATGATTACAGTTATCTGCTCAATATTGATATTATCGCTGCCTTCTTCTTTCACCAGTTCAGCGATCTGAGCTTTAATTTCAGTTAGAGCTTTGGAAAAATCCTCTGAATCAAAGTCCTCGTTATTGGCGTTATTATCTTCAATTACAGTTATGGTGATAAGTTCTTCATTTCCGGCAATCATCTTATCCTGATCAAGCTCTATGCCTTGAATTTCTGCAGCTTTATACACACCTGTCAAAGCTGAGTTACCGGTAACAGGTCGGATCGAACCGACAGTTATTAAACAGTCATAAATACCTGCAGTAATGGCGGCGTTAGAGTACTGATAAGTCTTGACTTTAGTAATGTTTTCCGGCGTAACGATTTCAGTACTTACACCGGCACCCTCTTCCTTAAACTCGACAATAACAGACGAGATCATGGCGCTGTCCGCAAAGCTTTGATCAATAAATCGTTCTGCATCACTTCCAGTTACAGTGTATAAAGTCATTCCGGTTTCCGGGTCTATACCTAAACGCTCCAAAGTATCAATTCTTTGTGAATTGTTAAGTCCGGAACCAAGTACAACTATACGGTCTTCATTATTTCCAGCAGAAGCGTCAGCCTTCTGGCCGGCATAGAAAACAGGAATACATAGGACCGCTAAAGCAAGTAAAAAGCTGGCAAATGTTGTAAGTAACCTTCTTGTTTTATATTTTGTCTTCATGTGTTTACCTCCATATATCTGCACTAACGCTGATTATAGCAGTTCAGTGTGACATATCTGTCGATATGACACTGTATTATAGACTTGAGAAAACAAACAAATACGACAAACTTGCGAACTTTTAACGCAAAAAGACCGCCCCTTGGGGACGGTCTTACGCAAAACTTCCTGTATGTAAAAACTCGGGCTTTGCCCGTTATCGATTTACAGCGGAGTTACGTTGACGGCTCTGGTCTTAGCACTGTTCCGGGGATCCGGCTCAGTTTCGTAAGTAACACGCTGACCTTCGGACAACGTCTTAAAGCCTTCGGTCTGGATTGCGGAGAAATGTACGAAAACATCGTCGCCGCCTTCATCATCAGAGATAAATCCATAACCTTTTTCTGCATTGAACCATTTGATTGTACCGTTTTTCACCTGAGGTACCTCCTCAAAATTTTGCACCTGCATAGAAAAAGCCCCCAACCCCAAGAAACTTACAGGTCACTACTTTAGGGTCGTGAGCTTGCATTCCTGACAGAGTACAATGTCAATTTAGCACGCATATTAAGTAAAGTCAATAAAATAAAGCTCAAAGATACCGCAAATTGCACTTATTCAGGGGAATGTTACCTGGAATATCGCCTTCATCTAATAATCATTAACTGCGTTGTATGCTAAAATCAGGTAAAATAGAAAAAAACAGGGAGGAACGGCGAAAGAATTTGGCTTGACCGCTGCATTTTCTGTTAGTTTGCAGATTATGATCCGGCAGCGCCTAAGATCTTCACAGGCGGAGATGCAGTCGCTGAATCAAGACATAAACTCTTTCCCGAACAAAACTATGGCTCGCAGAAAATACCGATTAGATATCGAAAAAGAGCAGATCTTGTGGAAAGACCGGAAGCGATATCTGGGCTTGCCGATTTCGTTTACCCGTTATGAGGTCACTCCTACGCGCTTTATTATCCGCACCGGTTTATTCACTACTAATACGGAAGAAGTATTGTTATATAGAGTGTTGGACTTGAAACTGAAGCGCACCTTATGGCAAAAGTTGTTCCGTGTTGGTTCAATCACTATTCATACTATGGATCAGACAGCTAGAACGGCAGAATTTAAGAACATCAAGGGCTCTGAGAAGGTTAGGCAGTTTCTGGGGAAAATCGTCGAGGCTGAGCGCGACCGTAAACGTATCACAGCACGCGAGATTTACGGTTCCGGCTTCGGTGAAACAGATTATGAGCTGGATGCAGACGGAGACGGCATACCCGATTACTTGCAATAATAGTTAATAACCCTGACGCATACGGCAAGAGTCCATCTGCTCGTTTGCTCACACCGGTCTTTCGTATGCCCGTTAATTACTTCAATCGCTATTATTCACCGCACTACGGCAATGCCTCTAGCCGTACCCAACAATACCTCTACAGGAGAGAAATGCACAATAAGAAATACCCAGCTTACACCTTGGTCTTGACCATAATCATCTTAGCGCTAGCCCTTCTTTCTGCCTGCTCAAAGACATATTCCAATTCATCACCTGATGCGTCATCGGCAGGCAGAGTTAAGATTATTACTGTCAATTTTCCACCTGCTGATTTTAGCCGCATTGTAGGAAAAGACCTGGTAGAAGTCAGACAACTTCTCCTTCCCGGTGTGGAAAGCCATGTCTTCGAACCGACTCCTCAGGATATCATTGCAATAAAGGAAGCCGACCTCTTCATTTACGGAGGCGGTTCGTCTGACAACTGGGTTAGGAACTTGCTCGAGGACAGTGAAATTTCGTCTGAGAACACCTTGATAATGATGGATTATGTTACTACCGTGATTGAAGAGACTACGGAGGGTATGCAGGAAGATCACGACCACACCGGCGATGCCGCTGATGATCATAACCACACAGGCGATGACGCCGATGACAGCCACGTTCACGATGATAGCGTAGGCCATGGTGATGACAACGATGGCAACAACCACACAGGCGATCATCATGTACTAGAGCTAGACGAACATATTTGGACCGATCCCGAGAACGCTATTAAAATCAGCGCAGCAATCCAAAACAAGTTGATAGAGCTCGACACGGACAATGCTGAGGAATACCGGACCAATTATAACGCCTTCGCCAAAGAACTGCATGAGCTGGATAACGAATGGCACAAAGGTATAGCAGACAGCAAACGAAACACGTTGATTTTCGCCGACCGCTTCCCATTCCGCTATCTGACAGATGCTTACGAATTGGAATACTATGCTGCTTTCCCGGGGTGTGCCGCCGAGACGGAGCCCAATCCTGCAACAATAGTGTTCCTGATTAACAAGGTAAAGGATGAGGCAATCCCTTATATTTTCACTATAGAAATGTCCAATCAAGCCTTGGCGGGGACAGTGGCCGAAGCGACGGGAGCAGAAATCCTACAACTCCATTCGCTCCATAACCTTACCGTCGAAGAAGCAAATGAAAATACATCTTATCTTGACCTGATGTACAAGAACTTGGAAAATGTGTTGAAGGCGCTTAATTAGAAGTACCGGACATTGTGCAATACCTTAACTCCAGCTGACCTGATTAAAGTTTACATTAAGTGTTTTTTGTGAGGATAAGGATGTGCAACCTGAACGGTATATCCAGTGGTGCGTAGTCCTAATAATGTTTGAGGGTGAATGTGAAGAGCAGTCTAATTCGTTGCGAAGATCTGTCTTTTGGCTATGATGCTCGACGAGTAGTCGGAGACCTTAACTTCTCGATTAACCAGGGTGATTATCTGGCCATCGTAGGAGAGAACGGTTCCGGTAAGACTACCCTGCTCAAGGGGCTACTTAATCTAATCAAGCCTTTGTCCGGGCAAGTTATCATGGGGCAGGGGCTGGAATACAAGAATATAGGCTATCTCCCCCAACAGTCACAGGTGCAAAGAGGCTTTCCCGCCAGCGTAAAAGAAGTTGTACTGTCCGGCTGTTTAAACCGTACGGCCTTTATTCCCCGCTACAGCAAGCAAGATCGCCGGAGAGCAAAAAATCAGATGGAACGAATGGGGATACTTAAACTAAGCCAGTCGAGTTACCGTGACCTCTCAGGGGGGCAGCAACAAAGGGTTTTGTTAGCTCGAGCTTTGTGCGCAGCTGATAGAATGATGATCATGGACGAACCTGCCTCCGGCCTGGATCCGTTGGTCTCACATGAGCTCTATGCGCTAATAAGAGAACTGAACAAAGAAGACAACATGACAATAATTATTGTCTCTCACGATATCCACTGCGTGCTTAGAGATGCCAGCCATGTTCTGCATCTCAAAGGCGAGCAGCTTTTTTATGGCAGCCGGGAAGACTATATCGACTCAGAATACTCCCATTATTTACTGGCGGGACATACCGAATGCGTTGTTGCTGAGAATTAGCCACATCGGATACCGACAAGCATGGCATCACAGATACTAGATTTGCCGTCAAAGAACTATTACCGAATTACGTGACGAACCGGAAGACCGGCCAAGCCAGACCGGAAATAAAAAGGGGGACCTATGCCAAACTTCATTGTTGATTTTTTCAAATATGACTTCCTGATCCGGGCGCTTCTGGTGGGACTGACGGTTTCGCTCTCCGCTTCCTTACTCGGTGTAAGCTTGGTTTTGAAGCGTTACTCGATGATCGGAGACGGACTGTCGCACGTCGGCTTCGGCTCTTTGGCAATAGCCACAGCACTGGGTGCCAGCCCCATGATAGTAACCCTGCCGGTTGTAATCCTGGCTGCTTTTCTACTGCTTCGCATAAGCGAATCAGGAAAAATCCGGGGCGATGCCGCAATCGCCATGATCTCGACCGGTTCCATGGCAGCAGGAGTACTGTTCATATCGGTCACCTCGGGCGTTAATACCGACATCTATAATTATATGTTCGGCAGTATCCTCTCGATGAGCGAAAGTGATGTAGTTCTTAGCTTGATTTTGTCGGCGATCGTGCTAACTTTGTACAGCCTCTTCTATCATAAGATATTCGCTGTAACCTTCGATGAGAATTTCGCCAGAGCAACGGGCGTAAATGCAGGCGCTTACAACTCATTACTGGCTGTTTTATCTGCAGTCACAATCGTACTGGGAATGCGTATTATGGGAGCCCTCCTGATTTCCAGCCTAATTATCTTCCCCGCTCTAACAGCCATGCGTCTGATGAAAAGCTTTCGCTCCGTTACCTTGACGGCAGCTATCATCTCCGGCTTGTGCTTCCTGATCGGATTATTCTCTTCTTATGCCCTGGCATTGCCGACCGGTGCGACCATTGTCTGCGTCAATATTCTGGCTTTTATACTCTTCTCAGCCATCTCTTTCTTAAAGAGTAATTTGACTGGCAAAAGCGTTAAACAACAGCCATAATGACCATAATAATTTTTGATCGTCAGACCTTAGCACTTTAAAATTTAATGTATACATTATTGAAGAGGTACTGGATGAATAAGCAAAAAGCATTACAACTAACCATGACAATTCTAATTCTATTGTTACTAGTCGTTATTACTTTTCTCATTTTCAGAATGAATGATCACGAGGAAAATAGTCTGCTTGATGTAGACGGCAGACCAAAATTTGAGAACATTTCCAATGACGGTGACTTTGTCGTCTATAGAGGCGGCGTCGCCAAAAATTTCACCGGAAGAAAAAATGTCAAACTTGAATGGTACACTGATGCTCTTTGTCCAGATTGCACGCGAGCCCACACGACAACCGAAGATTTTATCTTTGGACAAATTGACAGCGGCTCCATAGAGATAAAATTCCATGTACTGAATTTTTTACCTCAATATTCCCCTGAAGGGTATTCTTTACGTGCAGCATCCTGGGTCTTAGGCGCAGCTGAATTTGCCCCCGACAATATAAAAGACTTCATGAGTCTGGTTTTTGCTGAAAGCGATGTGGAGATTCCCGCACGGGATGATGTTTACTTCAAAGAACTCGCAAAACAAGCCGATATCTCCCAGGAAAATATTGACCTGATTGAGAAGAATCTCTTCCTTCTGGAAGCCATGGTAAATAAAGCTTCTGTCGGCATCCGACAGAATCAGAATTTAATCAATATGTCGCCGGAAGAAAGAATGTTCGTACCTTTCATTTTTGTCAGCGGCAAAACTGATTCGGCACTAAGAGGTGAGGCCGAAGACACGCAGACAGAAATCATCGATCCCATCCAGAGCCTCCTAGATAATTTTGATGTAACCCCTTGTGGCAACGCCAACGAAGAAGGCTGTTACTAAATACCGTAATATATTAATATTCAAGTTAAGGCAATACATTGTCAATTGGCACAGTGACAACGCCGGATAAAATTACAAGGGGCAGGCATTAAAACCTGCTCTCTTTTATTTTTCTTAGGTTACGACAGAAAAGCAGAGGCACAATTATCATGCATATAGGAGTTACAAGTTGTACCTTGCTTTGCTAATAGGGCATTAGCTAGAGCAAAAGAAGATGAAAAGGAGCCGAAAGCATGATAGAGACAGGAAAGAAACTACCAGATTTTGAATTATTAGATGATGCGGGGAATACCGTGACCAGTGAGGACTTGAGAGGGCACAAGTCAATTCTATATTTCTATCCAAAGGATAATACTCCCGGCTGTACAAACGAAGCTGTTTCCTTTGAAAATGCCAGAGAGGAATTGGAAAAAGAAGGCTACCAGATAATTGGCGTAAGCAAAGACTCTGTAGACTCACACAAGCGCTTCAAAGAAAAATATCTGCTGAATTTTACCTTACTCTCTGATCCCGAACTTCAGCTGATCAAGGCCATGGGAGTCTGGGTAGAAAAAAAGATGTTTGGCAAAAAATACTTTGGCGTTGCCAGGACTACTTTCTTGATTGATGAGAACCTCAAGATAGATAAAGTGTACCCTAACGTGAAACCTGCAGGCCACGGCGAAGAGATCTTGAAAGGCATTCGTTCCCAGCAATGATCCTGACATAACTATTTTCGCCTTTGTTTATGTCGTATAATTGAATGCGACATTATCTTGAAAGGGGACGCATAGAGAAGCTACGTACTTGTTTGCTCTTTAATGCGACAAGAGGACTTGAGTAAAATAGATTATTTGGAGCAACTCAATGAGGAGCTGGTGATAGCTGTCGGTTGTACAGAGCCGGAGGCGGTGGCCTATGCTGCTGCACTGGCAAGGAAGCAGGCCGGCAAAGGAGCTATTGAATCATTAGAAGTCACAGCCAGCGTCAATATCTACAAGAACGCCATGGGGGTCAACATTCCCGGCACTCAAGAAATGGGAGTGGCGATGGCGGCAGCTCTGGGTGCAATCGCCGGCAACGCGGATCTGGCCTTGGAGGTTCTAAGGCACGTAGGTGAAGATGATGTCGTGAAGGCGAAGGCGCTTTGCGACGAGGGACATGTCTCTTTAGACATATATAAGGGTGATCAGCCTTTGTATATTGATGTCCGTCTAAGTACCGGTGACCACTCCGGCAGGGCAGTTATAGAGCATAAGCACGATCTCATCATGCTGCTGGAAAAAGACGGTCAGATAACCTTTACGAATGATACCGAACTATCAACCGATCTTAAAGACAGCATCAGTGTTGATGATATTTCTTCTATTTACGATTTCGCCACAACAGTAGATTTATCGAAGCTCCACAAAATCAGACAAGCAATCGAACTTAACAGTGCAGTGGCAAGGGAAGGTCTCCAACAAGGCTATGGTCTGGGTGTCAGCCCCGCTCTAAAGGGTGCCAGCGATTTATCCGAGCTGGGCTTGGAGCTCTATTGCGCAGTTCTGACATCTGCTGCTACTGATGTGCGTATGGCGGGTGTACCTATGCCGGTAATGGCAAACTCCGGCAGCGGTAACCAGGGACTCACCGTCACAATCCCGGTACTGGCAGCTGCCGAGTGGCTCAAGTCAGGGGAAGAAGAGCACCTGAGGGCACAAACTCTGGCGCAATTAATTGCAATTCATGTCAAGGGCAGTTTTGGCAGACTATCACCCCTGTGCGGAGCAGTCGCCGCCGGTGTAGGTGCCAGTTGTGGCATTGTATATCTTCTAGGCG
>DUPE01000198.1 GCA_012838475.1 Clostridiaceae bacterium | reverse complement strand
TTATCTCAGTCGTCATCCCCGCTATCGTAGCCTTACTGGTCTCAGAACTGATGCGCAAGAAAGGTCTGATCAAACCGGGTGACCTAAGAATTGAAGTATAATTCTCAAAGTTAGCGCCTTCCAATCGACTGTCTGGGCTTAATTCTTATCTCAGTCGTCATCCCCGCTATCGTAGCCTTACTGGTCTCAGAACTGATGCGCAAGAAAGGTCTGATCAAACCGGGTGACCTAAAGATCGAAGTGTAAATCCTCAACATTAGCGCCTTCCAATCGACTGTCTGGCTATATACTATGTCGTCATTCCGGCAGTCGTAGTCTTGCCGGTTTCGAACTGATGCGCAAGAGATGTCTGATCAAGCGAAGTCGACTAACACGCGGCTTCGACTTTTGTGCCGCAAGACGAACATCACTCTCAATCACTTGATATTGCACCTCATATTTTCATGCAAAAGTTACGAAACTTATTGATTAGGGGAGATACTCAAGCCTATAGATAAGATTCATGTACTATATAACTATCTTCCTTCCGACAATATTTGCCGGAAAGAAAGGAGGTTATTTGTATGGCAGATATTATTTACAAAAGAGTATACGATCTGGATGAATCTGACCGCCAAAGAGTGCTGGTTGATCGTCTCTGGCCCCGCGGCAAATCTAAAGAAGAGCTAAATATTCTAGAGTGGGCAAAGGACATCACACCCAGTACTAAGCTGCGTCAAAGCTACCATCAGGGCAAACTTGTGTATCTTGACTTCGCAGCAGCCTATCAAAGAGAGCTGGAAAATAATGATGAAGCAGCTACTTTCATTGCCAAACTCAAAGAGCTGCTTAATAATGGCGATGTCACACTCACCTACACTTCTAAAGACGTAGAACACAGTCATATGCCAACTTTGAGAAATTTTATTGCTAAGAGAATTGCACCTTAGTCATTTGTCCGTTAAAGATGTTTCATTTCGTCTTACTCTGAGACGTTTAATGAGCTTGGCCAATATTCATAAATTCAAGCAGGCAATTGAATAGATCTTTAATCAGAAAAAACCAATACCGGGATATAAAGAACATGAACTCGAAGAAACTGCTTTGGGGGATTTGAAATGAATAAAACCAGCAATAATCACGATCATAAACAGGATAATATAAATACTGGAAATAACCACAGTCACGGCGACCATCATCAAGATCGTACAAAACACGATAATGCCCACGATCACGGCGACCACCACCTGGACCACGCAACACACGACAATGCCCACGATCACGGCGACCATAGCGGTCTGGGACATGCCCATCATCTGGGCAATATTAAGCAAAGATTTCTAGTTTCACTTTTTCTGGCAATTCCTATCCTCTTCCTAGCTCCCTTCATGGGCAGAACTCTCTTTTTTCAATTCAGCTTCCCTGGCTCCGACTGGTTAGTACTCATCTTTGCAACCTTGCTATTCTTTTATGGCGGCATGCCCTTTCTCAGAGGCGCCAAGATGGAGCTGCAGACGCATAGCCCGGCGATGATGACCCTGATATCACTTGGTATCACAACTTCCTATGTCTACAGCCTCTACGCCTTTATCGCCAATAATATTTTGCATAGCAGAATCCATGTGATGGATTTTTTCTGGGAATTGGCATCTCTAATCCTAATAATGCTTCTTGGTCATTGGATAGAGAACAATGCCATCGAGAGTGCGGGAAATGCCTTACAACGAATGGCAGAACTGTTGCCGGGAACAGCAACGGTCATAGATGAACACGGAAACGCTGGAGATATCGATCTTAAAGAAGTCCTGATCGGCGATCATATCCTTGTACGTGCCGGAGACAAGATACCGACTGACGGCATTGTCATCGAAGGCAAAACCACGGTAAATGAATCCCTCCTGACCGGAGAGGCTAAAGCAGTTACAAAGAATCTACACGATCAGGTCATCGGAGGCTCAGTAAATGGCCTCGGAACCATCACCATCAAGGTAACGGGCACCGGAGAATCCGGTTTTTTGGCGCAAGTAATGGAGCTTGTAAGTACCGCTCAGCGTGAAAAATCTCATATTGAGACTCTTTCCGACAAAGTAGCAAAGTGGTTATTCTTTGTCGCAGTGTTCGTGGGTGTAATCTCTTTTGCAGTCTGGCTGGTAATAACTGACCTTAGCCTCGCAGTAGAGCGCATGGTCACAGTATTTGTCATTGCCTGTCCACATGCTCTCGGGCTGGCCGTCCCACTGGTGACAGCCAGATCAACTTCACTTGGCGCGCAAAACGGGCTCTTGGTAAAAAAAAGACAGGCCCTGGAAGCAGCCCAAAAAGTAGACATCGTTATGATGGATAAGACCGGCACTTTAACAGAAGGAGATTTTACCGTCAATGCCTTTTACTCCTATTCAGATAACTATTCTGATGAGGAAGTATTAAGCCTTATGGCTGCACTTGAGAAGTCCTCTACTCACCCACTCGCAGCAGGTATTCTGGATAAGGCTGCCGAACTTGAGCTCCCAATATCCGACACCTTCAATGTCAATAATATCC
>DUPE01000206.1 GCA_012838475.1 Clostridiaceae bacterium | reverse complement strand
GAATTTATTATTCGCCTTCTACAAACCGCAAAAGGGCAAAATTCTCTTTGAAGGGGTCCCTTTAGAGAGCCTCGACTGCGAGAGCTTCAGAAGACAGATGGCAATCGTGCTGCAAGATCCCTTTCTCTTTACAGGCACTATCTTATCCAACATAACCCTTAACAGGGAGGATATCAGTCGTGCCGATGCCGAGTCTGCGTTAAGAGAAGTGGGCGGCGATCTGCTTCTGGACCGTCTTGAGGATGGCATAGATACCAAGGTAACTGAGAAAGGACAGGGTTTTTCGTCCGGCGAGCGTCAACTGATTTCATTTGCTCGCGCTCTGGCACATAACCCTAGAATTTTGGTGCTGGATGAGGCGACATCGAGCATTGACTCAGAAACGGAAGCGGTCATCCAAAAGGCAATGCACAGATTAGAGCAGGGGCGCACTACGCTGATTATTGCCCACCGCCTGTCTACAATAAAGCATGCCGACCAGATAATTGTCCTGGATCGTGGCAGGATTGCCGAACAGGGTAGCCATGATGATCTCATAACAGAGAATGGAATATACAAGTCAATGTACGAAGCGCAGTCTCAAGAGAGTTTTTGCTGATCTGCCTTTGGTAGAGCGGGCAGTCCTTGAGCAACGTTCAGGCCCTTGGCTTGCTGATCAGACCGAGTAGATTATGTCATGACCGGCAGTTCTTGAGCCATGTCCAGGCCCTTCGTTTGTCGATCAGAACGTATCCTTTGGCAGGGTTGGCGATTCTTGGGTATACTGGTGCGAATAGAATAAGAAAGTGATTTGCGATTGGGAATGAATACTAAAGCTGACAGTCCGGGAAAGGAAAAAAAGCCCTATCTGCATTTGTTCTTGCTTAGCATTGCTGCCGTAGTATGGGGGGCATCCTTTGTATCTCAGAGTGTAGGCATGGCACATATCGGACCCTTTACATACAATGGCGTCCGTATGCTGATGGGCGGCACAGTTCTGCTTCCGGTAATTCCCATGCTGAGGAAACTCGGTATCAGCAAGAAAGCTGACATGGCAGATATTCTTGCCGCTAAGGGAGTGGATACGATAGAGGATCTTCCCTGGTATGACCGCAAACCTCAGCTGTACGGCGGAATAATTGCCGGTATTGCACTTTTCTTCGCCAGCAGTTTCCAACAATATGCGATTCAGTTCACCACAACGGGGAAAGCCGGCTTCATTACTTCTCTCTACGTAGTCCTTGTTCCTATTTTCGGTATTTTCCTGGGGCATAGGATCAAAAAATCTGACTGGTTAGGCGTTTCTTTTGCTTTGGTCGGCCTCTATCTGCTGAGTATTAAAGGTGGTTTCCACATCTCCCATGGTGATTTCTTCCTGATTCTCTGTGCAATTTTCTATGCTATTCATATTATAGTTCTGAATCACTATTCGCCTATGGTTGACGGCATACTTCTCTCTTCTGCTCAATTCTTTGTTGTCGGCCTGATATCTCTGGTGCCAATGTTCACACTGGAGAGTCCTACTTGGGCAGCAGTGATCGCAGCGGGACCTCAGCTTTTGTATTCAGGCGTTTTGTCATCGGGTGTGGGCTTCACCCTGCAGACGATCGGGCTGCAGAGGGTCCCGCCCACGCAGGCCTCACTGATAACTT
>DUPE01000232.1 GCA_012838475.1 Clostridiaceae bacterium | reverse complement strand
TGAATTAACTCATGCATATTTTTTCCGAGCAACTCATTCTGGTCATTGTATCCTAGTAATCTGACACAACTTCTGTTACAGAAGGTACAATTGCCTTCCAAATCGGTACCGTATATACCTTCTGCAGAAGAATCAAGTATTAAGCGGAGATCCTCTCTGCTCTCCTCCAATGAGAGGTTTGCTTTCTGCAACTCTTTTGTGCGCTCCTGCACGATTGATTCAAGATTTTCGATGTGCGCTTGCATTCGGTCAGCAACGCTATTGAAGCGTTGAGATATTATCCCTATCTCATCATTTCTTACAACGTCGACTCTCTTAGACAGATTGCCTGAAGCCAACTCATCAGAGACTTGTAGCAAGTTCACCATTGGTCTGAGAAACTTTTCAATGAATAAATTACAGATCAATATAGATAATAGAATAGATAAAGCGGCAATGAAAGTAGCCCATCTCATACTAGTATATATATCCGACATTAATAGTGATTCGGGGACTGCTGAAACGACGATCCAATCAACACCATTCAAGTTGATTTCCCTTGAGTTGATGAAATAGTTGTCGTTGGAACCTCGAAAAAACTGTTGGTGATTGGGGTCAGATTTATACAGTTCGTACGCAGCCCTAAAGTCAGGGTTTTCAATATTTTCTATTACATTTGCTTCTAAAGTACCATCTTCTAGAACTGTGAAGTTTGCAAATCCCATTGAGTTTGCAACTAAATGACCTGTCTCTTTTTCAATTATAAAAGCAATCCCGTTGTACCTGTCAACAGCACTATTTAGGTAGTTTCCGATATCAAATAGAAGCATGTGGGAACCAAGAACGCCCTCAAGTTCGCCAGAATCATTATATATAGGCCATGCTGCAGACATTGCAAGACCGTCTATGACGAAATGTTTGTACAGAGGTGAAAACGCAGGCCCACCCGTCTCGACGGCAATCTTATACCATGCACGAGTCCGGGGATCGAACTTCCCAGCCTGAAGAGCTAGTTCACCAGCTGTCAAATCCTCATTAACTGTGTAATACCAGGAGTTACCGTTGGTAGAAGCATTATTTCTCATAATCTCAATAATGCCTTTTTCATTCCTGCGTGCACCATAGTATTCACCATTTACGGTGCCATAGCTAAAGCTATAGATTTCATCGCTGTACGCTCTAAGAATTTCAACGAAAAAACGATCCCTCTGCTTATCATCGGACAGATCAAGCATACCGTTCTTTATAACTTTGTGATTAATCTCATTTATGTGGTGGGGTGTCTGTATATAGCTTCTGACTTGACTGTAGATATTCGCATTAATATCAGATGCAATTTGCTCTGTCGTCTTTTTAGCTGAAGAAATCCAATTCCTGAAGACCAAAATACCAGAACAGCAAACAGAGACTATAAGAGAAAAAACAAATATTAGTAAGATACTTCTTCTTAGCGAGAGCGTTCTTTTTCTTCTTTGAGCCATGTACAACCATCCTCAATAAAGTCTAAGTGCAAGAATAGGTTCTATTAGCTAACAAAAGCTACAATAGAATCAACCCACTTTAACTACATTATATCATACAAGTGCATGAAACACATCACGTATTTCCAAGTATTTGGTACAACATCACAAGCATCAAAATAGATTTTTCAAGTTTGAGTTGATGTTCGCCTGAACGATCTTTTTTTGATGTTTCGCAGTTTCATGTCAACAGTATTATTATTCAATATTATTTATAATCCTACAAAAAAAGAGACAGATTTCTAAATAGGGAAGCACCTATCTCTTCTTCTTTCGAAACGCAGACGGGATTAATCGGTAAGCTTCTTTCTTATCCATCTTAGTAATGTATCTAGTTGCAATTTGCTCACCGCAGTTAGGACAAAAGAGTGCGCCGTGATACTGCGAAAAATCGATTGACCCTTCAATGATTCTGTCGTTATACATTTTCACGAAGTTGCTTTCACCGACTTTTTGGTAGTTGGCAATGAAGCATTTGCAATAAGCACAACTGACCTCTAATATATGGCTTCCCCTGACCTTTTTGCAGTTTGGGTTTTTATATATCTTTATCTTACTCATTATAAACCTCACATACCCACATACCAGATACCCTCAAACGCCTATATACCCACATGTCCACATGACCATATGCCTACATACTCCCGAACATACAAGCTAACGAACCTACATACTCCCGGATCTATATCTCAAGCCCCTTCTTCTATATCTATCAATTCTGCTTCAGCGTGCTCCTCCATAAATCGGATAATCTGATTGAGCGACCGCTGGGCGTGGGCAGTATCACCAGACACTACCGCAATCCCAAGGGTTAGCGTCTTGTGTGCATCCTGTGTGTCAACTTCTGCTATCGATACGTTAAAGCGATTTCGGGTTTTTTCTACGAGGCTACGGCAGACCTGTCTTTTGTCCTTCAATGATACAGAATAGGGGATGTAGAATGTCAGTCTTGCAGATAGTGTGGTCATGATTTATCCCAACCTTACATAGCTTAATGACTACCAGCCTGAGATGCTGCGTATATATGGCTTAATGTCTACTAACCGGAGATTGCTGTACACATGCAATTTAGTGTCTACCAGCAGTACATGGTCCAACGCAGGCCAATCTTATATAGCAGAACATACTTGCGACTAATTATACATAATACTATGAGCAAACACAATATTGCGAGAACCACACTAGAACTGTCAGCTTGAACAAAAAACAGAAATATGACCCCAAATGCGCAACATCTTGAGTATTGTGTGAAACCTCAAAGGGGAATATGTGGTTCACCGCATATTTTATAGCGTATTCTGCATAAAAGAGCCGTTTTTTCCCTCATCGTTCACACAATGCTTCGTTCTTTGCGCATTTTTCGCACTTTCTGTATTTCTCGCATCTTTCGCAGGTCATATAGCAACTGTGTCAACACGAAACTAAAGAAATGCAACGAGTGTACAAATTAGTAACGGTAAAACGATTGCACCCATATATAGATTAACAGTAGCTTTCAAAAAATGAACACAGCTGACATTGCCAGAAATAATGGGTTTTTGAATAGATCACAGTTCAGATTCTTAGTTTTATCAAGAATCTGTGTGATGAGATTTTTATCACAGTCAATTTTTGTTTGACCAACCATTTATATCCCTCCTGCTCATGCTATACTAAATCGGGTAATAGGTGGACTCATGTGATGTTGCTATTTTTATGGGAAGGTGCGAAAAGCCTTATTTCAAGCCACCTTTGGGCAAAAAAAAGAACGCTAATTTTGATACAGTGGATATCAAAATTAGCGTTCTCATATGGTGGAGACAAACTAACCAAATCCGAACCAAAAGCGGCCTCAATGTCGGCAAGGGAAACCGTCTGTGTGCCGCCTTGAAAGTTGTAGGTGAAAACGAGCCTGTCGTCAAACGCATAGATTGAGTTGATAAAAATATCTATCATCTGTTTCTGATACACCTTGCTGTTTACATTGCCATACTTGAATTGCCCTATCCATGCGACGACTTGCGGCTTGGTGTATCGCGGCTTTTTGATTTCTGCCTGCAAGATGTTGAGTTCCAAGTCCTCCTTTTGTGCCTCCAAGTCGTCCATGCGCATTTTTGTTGACTTCGTAATGATGCCCTGCTGTATGGCGGTCAGCAGATTGTCAATGGCCTTTTCCGTTTCTTCAAGTTGCTGCCGGAGAGCAGGGAGGGCAATATCTTCTCTGTCCTGCAAAGCGATCAGCTTGTCCGCAATCTTATCAATCTCCGCATCCTGTAATACCCGATTGACAGTCAGTACAACGGCTGCGCGTTCTATCCAATCCTTTTTGACCGCTTTTCGCTTGCAGCCCTTTCTGCGTTTTGCGTTGCCGCATTTATAGTAATAATGCGTCGCCCCTGTGCGGCTTGTGCCGCTTTCGCCGACCATCATGCGCTCGCAGTCTCCGCAAAACAGCTTTGTTGTCAACAGGTATTCTTCCGTCGCCTTTGCGCTGGCCGGGGTGCGCTTATTCTTCTCCATGCGTGCTTGTACCCGATTAAACAATTCTTCCGATATGATGGCGGGAACTCCGCCGGGAATAATCACATCCTGATACTGATATTCGCCAATATATTTTCGGTTTCGCAAAAGGGCATTGAAGCTGCCCATGCTGAACGGCTTGTTGCGCTTTGTCTGCAAGCCTCGCTCGTTCAGAGATTCCACAATGGAGCGTACTGTTTCACCCTCGGCATATCGGGTAAAAATCTCCTGCACCAACGGCGCAGTCAGCGGATCGATAACCAGCTTCTGTTCATCACCAAGCAGATACCCAAGCGGGATGCCGCCGCCGTTGTTTCTGCCCTTCAAGGCGTTTTCCTTTTGCCCTCTGTGTATCTTCTCGGAAAGCTCTGCGGAATAGAACTCTGCATACCCTTCAAGCATGGATTCAAGAATAATGCCCTCCGGCCCCTCGGAGATGTTTTCTTTTGCCGATATGACTTTCACGCCATTCTTACGAAGCGTGGCCTTATTCATGGCGCTGTCATAACGATTACGGGAAAAGCGGTCGAGCTTCCACACAAGCACGACTTCAAATAGCCGCTTCGCGCTGTCCTTTATCATGCGCTGGAACTCCGGGCGGTTATCTGTTTTCGCGGACAGGGCGCGATCAATATATGTGCCGACAATGGTAATGCCGCTGCGCTCCGCATACTCCTTGCACTCGCGGATTTGTCCTTCAATGCTTTCTTCCCGCTGACTGTCGGAGGAATACCGGGCATAGATTACGCCGTTCATTTCTCACCCTCCATCATCAAGAATAGAGTTTCCTTTAGCTTCTCATTCATGGGAGATTCGGGATCAAAGCACATCTCAATAAAGCGCCGCATTTCCTCTCTGTCGGGCGTTGCCTTTGGTTTGAACTCGTATGTTACCCCTTGCGGCTTGTCCGTCCGGGCAAAGAGATAATCCAAAGACACATCGAAGTAATCCGCATAGCGCCGGAACAATTCTACGGACGGGGTGGACTGCCCGTTTTCGTGTCTGTTTATACTGGACTGTGTGGAGCCGAGAGCTTCGGCGAGCTTTACCTGTGAAACGCCGACACCCTCACGCAAGGCTTTTATTCGTTTACCCACTTCTTTCATCTTCAAAACCTCCTATACGAGTTGCTTCTATTATAACCCGATTATGTGAAGAATGCAACCCAGCAAGTAAAATTATTTAGGATAATTTTGTCCATAAATTGCCGCTGCGTTTTTACGGTAAGCGCGGCAATTTTCTCCGGCTGCGTATGCGGACGGAGGTGCAAAAAAGAAGCGGATATCTGCCGGATTAGTGGGCAGATATCCGCTTTCATTTTTGCGGTTTTGGAGGATGGGGCGCATGAGCAGAAATGCGAAGTGTGGCCACAGTCCGACAAAACGAGGGGTTTCCAAAGGGGGCGCAAGCCTCCCTTTGGCACACAACCTTTGGAACAAAGGTGTAGTGTGTTATACCTGCTGGCGCGGCTGGCGAGAAAAATGTGGGTGTCGCATGATGGACACACATGTTTTAAGCGACAGGAAAACGGGCGGGGTTTTGTGAATGGGAATGAGCAAAAGCCCGTCCGTTTTCAAAAGCGGCGGAGGGTATACAAAGCTCCCGTCCCTCGTTCTTCGTGGAAATGCCGTTTTATTCTGGCAAAGAATATCCACCCGTTCCAAGCCCGATGCAGTGCCAGTAGCCATCCGTTTGCCTTTGCAAAACAAATTCGCGGTAGAAGGTGAGCTTTCCCTCGTATGCGCCCGTCCCCTCGGCAGTATTTCCGGCCCAAATGCCGGAAGAATTAAAATTCCATGGAGTAAAGGCGCATTCGAACCACC
>DUPE01000145.1 GCA_012838475.1 Clostridiaceae bacterium | reverse complement strand
GGATTTGCTCGGCCTTGGCAATGAAGCACGTATGAATGTGCCGGCTACTCTCTCGGGTAACTGGCAATGGCGCATGAAACCGGGTCAGCTCACCTCAATGCTGGCAGAGAAAATGAGCGAGTTAACCCGGATCAGCGGTAGGACGGCACAATAATTTTGTCCTTTGTTGCTCCCAAGCATTAAGACCGGAAAAATTAGAACAGTTTCTTCACTTTGCCGAGCAACCCTTCTGCCTCATCCAGATTGACTTTGGCTTTAACGCCATCAACAATTGCGTTGACTTGCTCATCCGGAATATCTACTCCCAGAAGATCTTTGACCGTCTTAAGCGGGTTCGCCTTGAATTTGGCGGCTAAATCCTTGTCTGATTTCACTTTCGCCACGATCTCTTCGATCTTTGCTTTAATATCCATAATAAATCCCCCCTCATTGATAGGTATTTACTGAAATATACCAAACTGAGGCGACGTTTAGCAATCGCCCTGCCAAAGGCACTTCCTGCTTAAGAAAGCAACTCCCCCGGAAGAATGCCTGCATCATGAATAAGTTACAAATACTTATTCATGATGCAGTTAGCGGGTACTTATTTTTTATTAGCTTTTGCTTCATCTTCATCCATGGACTTAATGAAGGATGACTCTTCTTCCGGATCCATTCTGATAAATGTGACTGTATTTTGCTTTTGCAGGACAATTACTTCTTTTCGCTCCACATCTTCAAAAACTGTGGAGCCCAATTCCATACGCGCAGTATGAAAGTCCTCAGGTGGAATTTTATAGATATGATCTTCCAAGGTAGTGCCGACTTTATTCAAGTGTATATAGTCGGACTCGGTCCTTTTCCCCTGAGAGTCCTTTTTAATCCAATAATGACCGTCATAGTAAATAAACAGATTCTGAATCTCTCCTTCGGGATAACCGGTTGATTTCGAATCATTAACACTAGATCTTTTGGTGCAAGCAATTGATGTAAACAAAAGGGCTATCATAAGTAGGCTCAATACAATAATTATCTCTGCTTTCCTTAGTTTGTTTCTCACAATCAATGTCCTCCAAGACGATCTCTTATTTTTGGCGATCGTGTTTTGCCAACTATCCTAGATACAACTTTATCTCGTATGTCGAATAGAAAAGGAAAAGGTTATAACACAATCATTATAAGGCCCCCATAACTTTACAACTGGATATGACTGATGACCATCTGCCAGCGTTACATAAAAGTTCTCCGACATGTAAGAATATCCATAACACATTGTCATATGTCCAACATTTGGGCTATAGCCCGAACCTGCTGCAAAGCCCAACATACAAACACGAAGATTGTTTATCTCTTGTGCGACTAAAGACGTTGAAGGATTCCAGCGAACTCTTGAGGATATTTCGTAGTTAGGTGCATAGTTAAGACAACACCTACTCGCCACAACAGGCACCGAATTATTAGTGTAACCTTGATAGTTCAACATTATGGTCTTTATTCTTTACTTCAGCGTATTAAATGATATACTGCCGTTTCCTGTGAATGCAAGATAACCATTACTTGACTTATACCACAAAACATTCCCTAATGCTGCCACAATGCAATTATAAGCACCTTGCAATTGCGGAGATACTCCTGGAATTTTTGCATTGATAGTATTTTCCAGAGAAAAATCAGAATCTTCACTAGCAGTGTCTGTATTCATCATAGGAGCATCTTTAATGCACAATCTAGATTCATTACTAAGGATACTTCCATCTCTACCAATCGCTACCTCACCATCCTTGTATGCACAATAATACATGGCATTAATGTATTTGACAGTGTCAAGAAGTTGTAGGTTGTGAAAACAGACCTTGCGCTTTCTATTGATTATTTGTTGCTAAACCAATTTAGCACAGGTTCTTAAATCCCTCATTTTCTTCTATCTTTCAAAATCTGCTAAACTTTACACTAAGCAGTTCGACTATGATGTCCGCTTTGCCAGTTGATACGGACAGTAACAGATAGGGGATGAAATGTTTAATTTCTTTAGCAAATCCAAGAACAGATCACTGCAGATAGATGCTGTCTTATTATTTGACAACAGGTATTTGGTGACATCCGGGGAAAGGCCAATCCGAAGCGGTGATCTTGTAGATATAGAGCTGCCTGATGGTATAGAGAACCCCTCACCGGGTACACAAGTGAGATTTCAGATTCAAAAAGACACGCTCAGCAAAACTGTACCGGTGCAAGCTATTGCCATTAAGATGGAGATCATCAGCGAGAATCCAAAAAGCTTGTATTTGAACATCAACAACGGCGTAAAAATACTGGATCTTATGAAGGATAATGCCTATCTGATTGATGTTAGGGGTGGAGACGAATATGCCTCGGGACACATCCCCGGAGCCCTGCTCTTACCGGTAGCGCAAATTGATCAAATAGCAGATATCGTCACCGACAAAACCGGTGTAATCATGCTTTACTGCGGCAGTGGCAGTCGCTCTGCAGCTGCTGCCTCCCAATTGAGGAAAATGGGTTACAGGATTGTCACACAGTTAGATGGGCTCATATCCTATCGGGGGAAACTGATTAGATGATCTGAGCCAATACCGGACACGGTCCAAAGAAATCATCCCCCCAGAAGCAAGCAAAACCGTCCGAATGACCTGCGACAAACCAGCATTATTATAGTTGAAGATGAGCCCACAGAAATATGAAAAACCGTCTGCTGATCTGCGCCAATACCGGATTTGCCAGAATCGCTACAGCTCGTAAACAGCTTTTAAACAGCTTCTATCGATCTTCACTGATCCCAAAAAGGCGCAGGCTATTATCCATTAGAACGCGACTCGTATCCTCCAGAGACATATCCCACAGCTCGGCAATCTTTGCGCCAATCAGGGGCAGATTTGACGGTTCGTTGCGCTTGCCCCGTAGGGGTACAGGTGTCAGATAAGGAGAATCAGTCTCAATGACTAAACGATCCTGCGGACACTCTCTGATAACTTCCAACGCTCTTCTAGCGTTTTTATAAGTAACAGGGCCGTCAAAACCCAAAAAGAAACCTAGCTTCAGCAGGAGTCTCGAGCTTTCCAGACTGCCTGAATAACAATGAATAACACCTGGCGGATCAAGAGGCAGAAGCCCTTCCTCTGTTGCCCGGCTCAGCATCTCATAATTGTCTTGAGCGGATTCACGCTCGTGAATGACGACAGGTAAGCCAAGCTCGTGAGCAAGTTGCATCTGACGGTAATAGACTTCACGCTGTACTTCACGGGGTGAATGATCATAGTGATAATCCAGGCCGATCTCACCTATTGCCACGACAATCGGCGGACGATCCATAGCTGCAGCTTGTACATTAGTATCTATCACTAACTCTCGTAGTTGACTATGAGTCTCATCGGTATAATCCTTGGCTTCGTGTGGATGAACACCAACCGCAACAATAAAACGAGGATCCTCCAAAGCCAGCCGGCATGCTTTACGCGAATCTTCCAGCGTCGATCCCGGAAGCAAAACAAAACCTACACCTGCTTCTTTGGCCCTTGACATTACCTCCCTTCGATCCTGATCGAAGGGCTCGTCCTGAAGATGGGCATGCGTATCAAACCATTCCATCGCTAGTTCTTATGTTCTTCCAGCGCTTCCAGCTCTTTATCCATATCCAGCCTGGGGAAGAGAGGTTCAGAAGCAGGTACACCCTCAGGCGCACAATACAAGTCCAGCTCACCGGCCGATTGCCATGTAGTCAAAGAGCGTCCTGAGTCATCTTGCTCAGGCATGCCCAAGGCAGCTCTGATCTTGGCAGGGGTACCCGGCATGAACGGCTCAATCAGAACAGAGATAATCCTCAGCATATCGGCCAGATTGTAAAGGACAGTAGAAAGCCTTCCCCGGGACTCAGGATCTTTAGCCAGCACCCAGGGCATGGTCTCATCTATATATTTATTGGTACGGGAGACCAGCGTCCATATCTCGGTAAGTGCTTTGCTAAATTGCAGTTCATCCATTTCGGCTTCTACTTTTGCCTTAAGATCCAGAGCCATCTTCCTGAGATCCTCATCCGGACTAGTCGAAACGCCTTCATTAACCATGCCTTCAGGGAAATACTTGCGAATCATGGCAGCAGAACGGGAGACCAGATTACCCAGGTCATTGGCCAGGTCGCTATTAATGCGTGTAATCAGAGCTTCTGTACTGAAGTTACAGTCAGTGCCAAAGGGAACCTCACGTAAGAGGAAATAACGGATCGCATCGACACCGTAGCGTTCACAAAGTATCACAGGGTCAACTACATTGCCTCTTGATTTTGACATCTTATTATCGCCCAGTAAGAGCCAGCCGTGGCCGAACACTTTTTTGGGCAGCGGCAGATCGAGTGCCATTAATAAAGCAGGCCAGATCAGTGAATGGAAGCGTACAATCTCTTTGGCCATCAGATGGATATCTGCAGGCCAATAGCGTTCCATATCTTCTTTCTCATCGGGGTAACCCAGCGCGGTGATGTAATTGAAGAGGGCATCCACCCAGACATAAACAACATGCTCTTTATCGAAGGGGACATGTACACCCCAGTCGAAGCTGGTGCGCGAGAAGGCCATATCCTCTAACCCCGGTTTGAGGAAATTATTGATCATTTCATGAGCTCTGCTCTTGGGCTCAAGAAAACCGGGAGTCTCCAACAGCTCCAGCAGACGGTCATTATACTTTGATAGACGGAAGAAATAACACTCCTCCTGAGTCAGCTCAACTTCACCGCCGCAATCAGGACATTTGCCGTCCTTTAGCTGCGACTCCAGCCAAAAGGCTTCGCAAGGTGTGCAATACAATCCGGAATACTCTGATTTATAAACATCTCCACTCTCATAGAGCTTCGTAAATATTTTTTGTACTGACGTGACATGTTTCTCATCGGTGGTGCGGATAAAACGATCGTAACTTATGTCCATCAGCTCCCAAAGATCCTTGATAGTGGAGACGATCTCGTCGACAAACTCCTGCGGACTTACCCCTGCCGCATCAGCTCGGCGCTGAATCTTCTGGCCGTGTTCATCTGTACCGGTCAGGAACATGACGTCATAACCCCTCATCCGCTTATATCGCGCCAGTGCATCGGCTGCGACCGTGGTATAAGAGTGACCGATGTGAAGCTTATCACTGGGATAATAAATCGGTGTGGTCAGATAAAACTTTGGTTTTGGCATATTGCACTCCTCTAATCTAGTCTCATATCTCTTGCTTTAACTGCCTCTTTCCCCTCCACTTGGCTTGGATCTTGGCGGCAGCAAAATCTTTAAAAATTTTAGTTCGGAAGATGAGTTCGCTGACTCCTCTATCCTGACAAATTGAACATTCCAATAATATCACTAATTACGGCTACCGTCTCCGCCTGCCCCGCGGCATCGATGTCACCCACAATCCGGGCAACTTGCTTCATTTGACCGTCTCCGCCTGCCCCAGAGCTTCAACGGTGCAAACTATCTGTATAGCTTCCGGCTGACAGCAACATCAACGGTACTAACTATCTGTATAGCTTCCGTCTGCCGTACCAGTTTCTGGAGCTAACAATCTTCCTCTCCTGCGTCAGCAACTACATCACAGTTGTAACTTGCCTAATCATCCTTATCTGACAGCATTATCGCTGTTTCTAACTGACTGTCCCATCTGCGCCTGCTGCGCAGTATCTCTGGTGCTAACAAACTACATTATTCGCACCAATAACCGCATAATAATTATGACCGCTTTAGTCGACTCTGTCTGCTCACAGTATCGGTGATACTAACCGTCTCCATCTTTTCCATCTAGCCGCGGCGGTCCGGCCTTGATTCCCTTCAACTGCAAAGCTCTTTCATAGATGTCATTTGGGGGCAGACCGGTAAGTTCAGAGACTTCTTTAGCAATTTGCCGAAGGCGCAAACCTCGAGCAAGGCGCTCCGTGATCAGTTCGTCCAGAGAAGCCTGCTCCGACTTGCTGATTATATCTTGAGGTCTGCGAGCATCAAATTCAGCCTTCCCTTCCAGCAGGAGAACGAACTCACCTCGTGGTGTCATTTTATTGTAGTACTCTATTGCTTCGCGCAGGGTCAGATACAGGTATTCTTCGTAATCCTTTGTCAGCTCTCTGCCTATACTAAGTCGTCTGCCTTGGAGGCTCACTTCTTCATTCAGATCAGCCAAAGTGCGCTTGAGGCGATGAGGAGCCTCGTACAAGATCACCGTGCGTTTCTCATCAACAAGCTCAGCTATCCTTGTGCGCCTTTCTTTGCCCTTAGCCGGCAAAAAACCCTCAAAAACAAAACGTGTCGTATCAAGCCCCGACGCCAAAAGCCCTGTCAAAGCCGCACTGGCTCCCGGAATAACTCTGATCTTAAAACCCAACTCAAGGGCCAGCTTTACCAGACGATCTCCCGGATCCGACAACAAAGGAGTACCTGCATCCGAGACCAGTGCAATAGATTCTCCAGCCTCCAGCCTCTCAATAATCTGAGGATGCCTCGACGCCATATTGTGCTCATGGTAACTTAGTAAATTTGCCTTAATGTCATAGTAAGAGAGAAGCATGCCGGTGATTCTCGTGTCTTCGCAAAGAACAAGATCTGCCGAAGCGAGGATCTCACACGCTCTGGAGGTAATATCTTTGGGGTTGCCAATAGGAGTAGCGACCAGATACAGTGTTCCTTTACCCATGTAATATCTCCCTCCATTCTCTTCTCTAAAGTTAACATAATTCATAGAGAACCGACATACCCTGAGCGAGCCAAACCAGCGAGGCTTGAAAAAACACACTTCACGGGAAACCGACATACCCTGAGCGATCCTCAACCAGCGAGGCTCGTAACCAACTCACCCACTCACCCCACAGGGAAGTGACATACCCTGACAAGCCCCGGTCAGCGAAGCTCGTAACCACCTCACTTTATGGAGAACTGATATACCCTGACAAGTTTCAGCCAGCGAGGCTTGTAAATAACTCACTTCACGGGAAACCGACATACCCTGAGCGAGCCAAACCAGCGAGGCTCGTAACCAACTCACCCACTCACCCCACAGGGAAGTGACATACCCTGACAAGCCTCTTCCACCAAGATCGTCAACTAACCCACCTAATAGGAAGCAGATATAAGGACAAAGCGCCTTCGACTAAGCTAAATGATTATTCAACTCATAAAGTATAGATACCATTGCAAGATTAAGCAGATAACCTGAACTGTTGCTTGTACCGAAACATACAGTCTATCTGTTTGATTGAAGCTAACTTATCTTTGTCCTATACTTATTGCTGGAAAGGAAATGCAGTAGCTTTGGGCTTTCTGCAGCTATAATATATGATCGTAGATTCACATAATCACCTAACAAAATACTCCCCTGATGCATCTCAAACCAGAGAAGAGATGATGCAAGCAGCAACAGAAATAGGTTTGCATGGCATCGTTACCACTGACCATTATGACATCGGCAGCATTACTGCTTATGGTCAGGAATGGGTGTTCGATCCGGTGGAGTATTGTGAGGATATTTATCCGCACCGCAGATTACCATCCCGGCGCCAGAAGGATGATCCCCCGGGATTCCTATGTGGTGCCGAGATAGGGTATATCCCGGAATATATCGATCGTCTCAACAAGTTGATGACAGATTATCCCTGGGACATTGTCATAATGTCTTTGCATTTGGTTCATGGCATAGATCCCTTCCATGAGCCTGAAAAAATATATAAGCCTTCACTCGAAGATACCTTTAGAGAAATACTGGAAGTCATCGCTGAATCAGCAGAGATGATGCCTACCGCCAACATAATTGGCCATTATGACTACTTTTCCCGCTATGGGCCTCAGGAAAAATCGAAAATGCTTTATCGACATGCTCCACGCGAGTTTGACCACTTATTTCGTATTATGATAAAGAACGGTCAAGCTTTGGAGATTAATACGGGTACAGTGGAGAAGCTGCATTTGAACCGCGGCTATCCACTGGAAGAAGCAATGCCGGATGCAGAGATTCTAGCTCGTTATAAGGAACTGGGGGGCACCCTGATAAGTATCTCCTCGGATGCCCATCACACCAATCAGGTTGGGCGTTTGGTGCCTGAGACTTGTGCCTGGCTACACAAGCAAGGTATCACGGACTACGTCTGGTTTGAAGAGCGAAAACCGATCAAAGGCACTTTTGAAGCAGATGAAAACCTGCTGACAGCACTTGACAAAAAGTCCTAAATCACGCTATCCCATTGCATAACGGCAGGAAGCTACTGCGGAGTTCGCGACTATTTAGTATAAAGTCCTAAATCACGCTATTTCACTACATAACGACAGTAAGCCATTACGAGCGTGCGCCTATTAAGAAATGTCCTAAATCACGCTATTTCACTGCATAGCAATAGATCATGCTGTCGCCCGTTAAACGAATTGGGCTTTACAGTTCACAGTCGCTGGTATAAAATGCTTTTGTAGTATTAGACCTTAAGGAGGGTTTGTTAATGGCTCATCATATCGACGAAACTTGCATTTCTTGTGGCGTATGT
>DUPE01000112.1 GCA_012838475.1 Clostridiaceae bacterium | reverse complement strand
TTATCAGATTTGTCTAAAAGACTTCAAAATCTTTTAGTTTCATTTAAACTTCACTCTTTATCATGGAAAAATCAAGAATAGGGAGTGATAGCTATTAATTATCAGAATGTATTCAAGCGTTACGAAATCAAATTCCTCATCAGCCGGGAACAGTTCCGGCTGATTGAAGACGCAACCGTTGAATACTTGCGACCTGATCAGTTTGCCCGCAGTCAGATTAGCAATATTTACTTTGATACGCCGGATATGCGTTTAATCCGTCGTTCCATCGAGAAACCCCTATATAAGGAAAAGCTAAGGCTGCGAGCCTATGGTGAGCCGACAGAAAAAAGTCTTGTGTTTGTCGAACTGAAGAAAAAATATAAACATGTAGTGTATAAGCGACGAGTCGAAATGATTCTTACTGAAGCATCTGACTATCTGCTGGCAGGAATCCGACCGGAAAAGGGTGGACAGATAATCAATGAGATAGATTACTTCCTGAAATTTTATTCTGGACTGGAAGCGAGTATGTTCGTCGCCTATGAACGCACTTCTTTTCGCAGCAGGGAGGATGCCGGACTGCGACTGACTTTTGACGAGAATATACTCTGGCGTGATACGGACCTATCCTTGTGCCTCGGTGCTTACGGACACAGTTTGCTTGACCCGGATAATGTTTTAATGGAAATAAAGACAAACTCGACGATTCCACTCTGGTTTACTGGAATTTTGACAAAAAATCAGATCTACAAAAGCTCTTTTTCAAAGTATGGTAATGCCTATAAAGCGAAGTATCAAGAATTATTGAGGTGTAAAGCTCATGTCTAGCAATGTCTTTGGCAGTCTCTTTGACAGTGCTGCCAGCACAAGCATTTCCATCGGAGATTTTTTGCTTTGCATTCTGGCTTCTCTTCTTGCCGGAACTATTCTCGCTTGGATATATACCTATAAAAACCAATACAGTAAGAGTTTTGTCGTTACACTAGCACTGCTGCCGGCAATTGTCTGTGTTGTGATCATGATGGTGAACGGCAACGTAGGTACCGGAGTTGCTGTTGCGGGAACCTTCAGCCTGGTGCGCTTTCGCTCTTTGCCCGGAACGGCCAAAGAGATCGCTGCTCTTTTTATGGCTATGGCCGTGGGGCTGATCACAGGTATGGGTTATCTTCTGATCGCCCTGATCGCAGCCTCTGTGTTAGGTTTGGTCTATCTCCTCTTCAACGCAAGCTCATTTGGCGAAATGAAGATAAGTCCAAATGATAAATTGCTTAAAATTACAATTCCCGAAGATCTGGCCTATACAGATGTGTTCACAGATTTGTTCGAAAAATATACTACAAAACATGAACTTGTACGGATCAAAACCTCAAATCTGGGCAGTCTCTACAAGCTCAGCTACAACATAAGCATGAAAGATTCCGCACAGGAAAAAGAATTCATCGATCTCTTGCGCTGCCGCAACGGCAACCTGGAAATCACATGCGCCAGGCAGGAAACTGTCGGCGGTGAACTGTAATAAAAGGAGCTTTTATGAAAAAGCAAAAATTTATTGTAGTGATTTTGACTGCGTTGATCATACTATCTGTTCTGAGCGCTTGCGGCTTTGAAACTATGCCCGGAAGCAGCGATAGTATTAGTGACAGCAGCAGCAGCAATAGCAGTCAGCTAATAAAGCAGCAAACTGTAGTCAGCAATGAACTTGCGGCTGAGGATATGTTCAGTAAGAGTGACCGGGAAAGCAGTTACACAAGCTATGTGCAAATCCACTTGGAAGATGACAATATTGTCACTGACTCCGGTGGAGTAACTGTCTCTGGAAATACTGTGACCATTACCGCACCCGGCACATACAGCTTGTCCGGGAGTCTTTCTGACGGTCAAGTCATCATAGATCTCACTAAGGAGGATAAACTACAGCTGATCCTGAATGAAGTAGAGATTAACTCCGTTTCCTCTGCTGCCATTTATGTTAAAGCAGCAGACAAAGTTTTCATCACTTTGGCTCAGGATAGCAGCAACAGACTGTCTACTTCTGCTGAATATATTTCCATTGACGAAAACAATGTGGATGCTGTGGTTTATTCGCAGGATGACCTGAGCCTGAATGGCGGTGGAAGTCTGACCATTGATTCCGCCTCAGGCAACGGTATTGTCTCCAAGGACGATCTCGTCATTACTGCAGGTTCCTACGAAATTACGTCTTATGGACACGGGCTGGAAGCAAATGACAGCGTCCGCATCGCAGATGGTGATTTCAAAATCACTTCCGGAAAGGACGCCATCCAGGCGGAGAACACCGAAGATATCGCTTTGGGCTACATCTATATCGCCTGTGGACAGTATGAACTGATCAGTGGAACAGATGGGCTCTCCGCCTCCGGCAGCCTGCAGATAGATGACGGATATTTCTCGATCAGCTGCGGCGGAGGAA
This sequence comes from Clostridiaceae bacterium, assembly GCA_012838475.1. Classification (GTDB taxonomy): domain Bacteria; phylum Bacillota; class Clostridia; order Saccharofermentanales; family DTU023; genus UBA1046. The sequence continues at coordinate 1,976 of DUPE01000112.1, read as the reverse complement.
GTCAGAATGCCAGTACAGATGAAAACAAAGGCGCAAGCTTCGCCTGGGGAGTCTGGGATCCGGACTTCAGTACGGATAATAGCACCGACACTCCCAGCGCGAAGGGTCTGAAAGCGGGCGGCGATCTACTGATCAAGAACGGAAGCTTTTTGATCGATTCATCTGATGATGCGATTCATTCCAACAGCAATGCTCAGATCGACATGGCGGAAATTGAAATCTCCTCCGGTGATGATGGCATTCACGCGAACACAGCTATTGTGATTAACTCGGGAGCAATCGATATCAACAAAAGCTACGAGGGTATCGAGGGGCAGAGCATCGATCTCAATGGCGGCAACATCAAGATCAGCGCGAGCGATGACGGCCTGAACGCTGCGGGCGGCAACGACGGGTCCGCATTGGGAAACAGGCCCGGCAGGGGTGATTTCACTGCGGATGCTGCAGCCTATATAGCTATTTCCGGTGCCAGACTTTCGATTTACGCCTTAGGCGACGGTATCGACTCCAATGGTGACCTAATCGTCAGTAGCGGTGAGATTTATATCAGTGGTCCGACCAATGGCGGCGATGGCAGTCTGGACTACCAGGGGAAGGGTGAGATTTCGGGCGGCATCCTGATGGCGGCCGGAAGCAGTGGCATGGTTCAAAACTTCGGGCAAACCTCTACGCAGGGTTCGATTCTAATCAATCTTTCTCAGGAGCAGGCAGCAGGCAGTGAAATTGAGCTAACAGATCCGTCAGGTAAAGTTCTGGCAGCATATACAGCTGAACAGACATATTCCACAGTCATTATCAGCGTCCCCGGACTAACCGCGGGTGAAAGCTACGTGATAAACGCGGGTACAGCCACGCAAACAATCACGCTGGACAATCTGATCTATGGCAGCGGGGACAGGATGGGAGGGGTTACCCATCAGGGAGGATTTCCTGATCAGGGAGGATTTCCTGATCAGGGTGTTTTGCCTCCGGGCAGAGATCAGACGTCACCCGGACAGCCGTAGAGTGAATGAATCTTTGTTGTCCCCGCTCTGGTTGAGACATGTCGTGAGTAGGAACGCATGAAACCGCGCACCCGGGCAGGATCTTTGTGAATGCCATCTAACTGCGAAATATCCGATTCAACTATGGAAACAACGTAGTCGAATGCCTGCCATAAAGCGACCTGTTCACTTTGTACGACAGCCAGAGGCCAGCCTCCACAACCAGAGGATTGTAGCGAATTCATTCAGAGGATTATAGCGTTTTCATTCAGAGGATTGTAGCGTTTTCATTCAGAGGATTGTAGTTGTATATAAGAAACAACTATGTTCAGCAAACACGACTTGCGTATCGGCAAAGCTACACGTCGCTCTACAAATCAGCTCATATCGGGCGGATCCGGACTCAAGAATACCCTCTTGCCCCTACAAGCCATGCCTTTTAATCCGATGGAAAATGAATGCCTCTTCACAGTAATTGAGATAGTTCAGTATCGTATCTTCAGATGTCTGCTTTTGCTCACTTTTCAGCGTATTACTGAATGCTGCAAGCACCTAGAAAACGATGATTTCTTCTGTTCTGATGCGATACCAGACTTGACCGTCTTCTTCATATTTTTCCCAAACACCGATAATTTCGATTAGCGATTTATTCACGGGATAATCCTCAGGATATACATGATCGCCTGTCCACACAAATTCCAGTCCTTGCGCACAGCAGGCAGTGGCATCTAGAATTACTACAAAGTGATAGAGCTTATCCCCTTCCTCCAAATAACTTGCAGAATATTGTCCGCGCATTTTGACTGTCTTACCGATATAACTATCCGGCTCCATCGTCATATTAAAGACTTCTCCGAATATCATAGTGCTGCTTAGCACCGTCAAATCGATGTCAACTTCAGGAGCGATCTCATTGTCATTAGTGGCCTCCTGCGGGTCAACGGTTTGGGCAATAAATGCTGTAGTTGAATCAGCCTCCGCCACGGGCGTAGT
>DUPE01000241.1 GCA_012838475.1 Clostridiaceae bacterium | reverse complement strand
GCAGAGGTCTGTGTGCGATACTCATTCATGCCTACAATGGGCACTGAGTACAGGGTTGAAGAACCGGTGTACTTCGGGTCGGAGAAAGCGTAAAAGCTGAAAATTACGTCATCGATGGTTAGAGGTTCACCATCACTGAATGTGATGTCATCACGAAGTTTGAAACGATAGATCGTCTCTTCTATGGTGCCATCATCTTCTGCATCCACGGTTTCAATCTCAAGGTTAGCAGCTGCATAATAGGTGTAGGGTACACCGTTATACTCTGAAACTTGACCTGCTGGTGTGCCGGCTTGGAGCATGAGCTCACCGGCGCGGTCATTGGTAAGCAGGGACACTTGAGTGAAATCAGCAACATCCTGATCATATGATGTGTCAGCATAATACGGGCTGAACTTCTGGGAAAACTGATTATAGCCTACTACCAGTGGCGTATCTGCCGCTGGCTCTGGATCAGTTTCCTCAGGATCCGTTTCTTCTGGTTCGGTTTCAGTTTCATCTGGAGCGTCAGTCGCATCCGTTGCGGGCGGATCAGTCTCTTCGGCTTCACCATTTCCGCAAGCAGCTACAAGACCAACTACCATCACCAATGCCAGAAGCATAGCGAGTAATTTGGTTGTTTTCTTCATTTTTTCCTCCTACAATTATGAATATTCGAGTAGTTTATATCAAACATCTATCAAAGCACTGTCAGCAAACAGCATGGGCAATGTTAAATATAGATGCTTCCGATAATTATACCACGACCGTCAACTTACTTGTCAATAAAAGCAGACATTGCAGGGATTGAGAAAGGATTAATATAATACGGTATCAAATTTGTGTCTTGATGATCAGTAAAACCCTGCTTAACAAAGTCGCGATCAGCAAATATTTCTTACTCGTATATTGGCTGCCACGGTCAGGCAAAAATCTTACTTAACAATATGGCAAAAGCAACAACCGCAGCTAAAGCTACAATATACCAAATAGTTGCTGTCCTCTTCCCGCTGTGTACGCCACAACCCGCGCAGCCCTTGGCACATCCTGCTTCTTGATTACCGTCATCGCTTTTTGTGTGATTGCAATCTTGATCGTGCAATTTACTTTCATCTGTTTCATTCATAATGGCACCCGCATAATTCAATTTGTTACAGTATTTTTAATTAGCTATGGTTGTCTATTATAGTCTACTACCTGGACGATTTGTCATTATCTAAGTTACTTAAAAATCCATGTTGTTAAGAAGGATCAACTCTCTTCATTCACACTCACGTATCTATTGTCTGGGAAAGCTGCTACACCCTTCTTTACAGCTTTAGTCTCAGGTAACAAATGGATTTGCTTAATCTCTGCCCTTAGCTGATCACGTGTTATGATGCCGATTTACTCGAACAGATCTCAAATTCAGTCTCAAAATAACAAGTGCAAATATTGCAGTTGTGTGTCGTCTCTTGTATATTGTTCACAGTTTGTTGCCGATTTTCACTTGTTTCGCTAGTAATTTTGTCCTATCATAATAATAGATATTATTGAACGGAGGAATGCCATGATCGGCAAACATATTGAAGGTTTTCTTTTTGAAAATCCGTCAGAGCTTATGCTCGAGGCCAGTTGTGTAGCAACTGTGGGAACTGAGAATACGCTCTTACATGCTTTAATGGTACTTTCGTCAGTTGGTTATAGTTCAATTCCAGTCTTAAACAGCAAGGGGCAACTTAAAGGGATAATCTCTCTGGCTATGATAATCAACGGAGTCAAAGACACTGAGAATTACAATTGGGAACAACTATCTGAACGGCAGGTCAAGGAAACCATGAAGGAAGACCCGGCTCGAATCACACCGGATGCCGAGCTAGAAGATATACTTCACCTGCTCGTTGATGAAAATTATCTCTGTTGTACTGACCATAACGGGAAGTTCATTGGCATCATAACGCGCAAAGCTATGTTTAAGAAAATCAATCAATTCGCACACCAATTCGAGATTACTCATGAGGTGGAGCCACGCAATGGCGAGAACAACAAT
>DUPE01000217.1 GCA_012838475.1 Clostridiaceae bacterium | reverse complement strand
TGGTAGCCGTTGCTATTGACCGGAAATCTGCCGGAAGAGTCCTTTTATGCTTTTTGGGACTATTCATCATGCTCTGTGTTTTTCTCTACATTGGACGATATCCATATAGAGTTGTTTATGGCCTTAGTTTCTCTCTCATGGTCAGTATTCTGTCATGTGTTTCGATGAGGGATATTCCCGGGAAGGGAATGCAAAAAGCATTAATACTTTTGACGGCAGTCCTTGCTGCATATCAAGTGCCCACATATATAAAAGATCAATCATATAAAGATTTACCGTATAATGAATATATAATAGAAGCAAATGATATATTTTCCGGTTCGTCAGCCTATGACGGAATCAAGTATCGTTATGTGATTACTGCCGCAGATCCATATCAAAATATGATTAAGCATATGGAAAACGACTCAGAGCATTATTATTTGTGTGATTTCTGGACAATAATTCAAGGTTCATTTTACTATTTCTCGCCTTGGGAGCGCATCCCTCTAAACTACTGGAACGACAATTATTTCTGCCTTGGTGGAATCACCATGAACTACCCTGACAATCAAGAATGTTGGGAGGATAATGGAATTGATGGACTAAACCCATATAAGAGTCTCATTAATGATAATGTCTATGTAGTTGATAATCACTATACCGAAGTCAAATTCTTATACTTGCGGGAACACTATTATACCAACGTGAAAATTGAATTGGTTGATGTTATTGACGGGTTTAGCATTTGGAAATTTTACCTTGAATGATCAAAGGAGATTTTTATGATTTCATTTAATGTTCCTCCTTATGTCGGCGGTGAACTCGAAAACATAAATTGTGCGGTCAGTGACAGAAGAATATCCGGTGACGGAGAATTTACCCGAAAGTGTCATCGCTGGTTAGAGGAGAACACGGGCGCTTCAAAAGCATTATTAACGACTTCATGTACTCATGCGCTTGAAATGACGGCGCTTCTGGCAAATATTCATCCCGGAGATGAGGTCATTATGCCTTCTTTTACTTTTGTCTCTACGGCAAATGCTTTTGTATTAAGAGGTGCAAAAATAGTCTTCGTCGACATTCGTCCGGATACAATGAATATTGATGAATCATTAATCGAAGACGCGATCACAGAAAAAACCAAAGCAATTGTCCTTGTGCATTATGCCGGTGTTGCCTGTGAGATGGACATAATCATGGCTATTGCCGGACGTCACGATCTTATAGTTGTTGAAGATGCCGCGCAGGCGATAACCAGCACATATAAAGGGAAGCCGCTAGGAACGATCGGCGATTACGGCTGTTATAGTTTTCATGAGACAAAGAATATTTCGATGGGCGAGGGCGGCGCCTTATTAATAAGGGATGCCCAATATACTGAACGCGCAGAAATAATTCGAGAAAAGGGCACAAATCGCAGCAAGTTTTTTCGCGGTGAAGTTGATAAATATACATGGGTTGATATCGGCTCGTCGTATTTGCCCAGTGAAATTAATGCAGCATACTTGTATGCTCAATTGGAGCGTGTCAATCAGATAGAAGAAAGCAGAATCAGTAGCTGGAACAATTACTATGCACGCTTACAGTCGCTGGCAGAAGAAGGCAAAATTGGCCTCCCTATTGTTCCTGAATACTGTCATCATAACGCGCACATTTTCTTTATAAAGACGCGTGATATCCAAGAAAGAACTGAATTTATCCGTTTTATGAGGCAAAATGAAGTCGGCTGTGTATTCCACTATATCCCTTTGCACAGTTCTCCTGCCGGACAAAATTTCGGGCGGTTTAGCGGTGAAGATCGATACACGACAAAAGAAAGCGAGCGATTGGTTCGACTTCCAATGTTCTATGGCATGACCATTGAAGATAACAACTACGTATGTGATAAGGTATTAGAATTTTATAGTTTTCGTTGATCAATGACATTGTGAAAGAATGAGTGTCGGAAACCGAAAGATAGGTAAGGTCATAACAATGAGTAGAATTTTTTTCCATGAGACTGCAGTTGTCGACAACGTCAAAGCCGGGGAAGATACGGGTATCTATCGACACGCATACGTTAAGAACACCGAACTCGGCGACTCTTGTTCGATCGGGGATTATTCCAGAATTGAAGATTCCCGTATGAGCGAGCATGTCATTATTCAGCGTAACAACATGATTTACAGCGGGGACATCGGAAGGTACACATATACCGGAAGAAACACAACAATCTGGCACAGTCAGATCGGAGCCTTCTGTTCGCTCTCCTGGAATGTCAGCATCGGTGGCGCAAATCATGACTATACGCGTGTAACAACCCATTCTTTTATATATTCCGGAGACTTCGGGCTTCTTCCGCCGGATGAGGAGATTTATGACCGTTTTTCAACACCATGTATCATTGGAAATGATGTATGGATTGCCGCAAACGCGTGTATATGCAGGGGAGTTATCGTTGGGAACGGAGCGGTCATCGCCGCCGGTTCCGTCGTCACGAAGGATGTTGAGCCCTACACGATTGTCGGTGGCGTGCCCGCAAGACCAATAAAGAAAAGATTCTCCGAAGATATCATTCAAAGACTTGAGAAGATCTGCTGGTGGGAGCTGCCGGCGGATGTAATCAAAGATAATTTCCAATGCTTTAATTCTGTCCCTGATGAGGCGTGTTTATCGGCACTTGAAAGTATTTGTGAAAGGGGAAAATAATGAGAAAGAAAAAACTGATGATACTTGGTGCCGGAGCCGCGCAGGTTCCTCTTGTCAGGGTCGCGAAAGAGCTCGGATACCACACGGTCGTCGCAAGCATTGACGGGAATTATCCCGCGTTCGATGTTTGCGATGAAATTGCCTTGGTCGATATATCCGATCCATCCGCCGTGATCGAAAAAGCAATCGAATTCAGAATTGACGGTATCACCACCTGCTGCCTCGACACGGGAATTCACGCGGTGGGATATGTCGCCGAAAGGCTCGGTCTATGCAATATTTCAAATAGCGCCGCGGAAATGTGCAATAACAAGCTCTTAATGAAACGTGCATTTTTAGACAACGGTGTCCCCACGGCAGACTTTCGCATGGTAACCGATACGCACGAACTATACAGCGCGATGGATGAAATCGGTTTTCCGCTAATCATCAAAGCCGTAGATCTTCAGGGAAGTCGCGGAATTTATATCTGCCGGTCAGTCGATGAGGCAGTTAACGGATACAATAGTGTAATGCCGGTTACAAAAAAAGATTTTTGTATTGTTGAAAAATACATAGAAGGATATGAATTCGGAGCGGAAGCATTTATATATAATCATGATATTTTATTTGTATTACTTCATGGGGGCAATACTTATATGAGCCATACCGCCGTGCCAATCGGTCATTACGCTCCGTTTGACGGAGACGATCAGCTCAAAGAGCAGGCGGACACGGTTGTCAGAGCGGCAATTGACGCTATTGGGCTTGATAACTGTGCAGTTAACGTTGACCTGATTGTTGAAGACAACACGGTTTATGTTATTGAGTTGACCGGTCGCGTCGGCGCGACCTGTCTTCCTGAGCTT
>DUPE01000133.1 GCA_012838475.1 Clostridiaceae bacterium | reverse complement strand
TTATCGGGGATATTCCTTGAGAATGTTTTCTTTGGATACATCGACCTTTGACCAGTCGAAGCGCTCCATATGATGTGTATAATACTTGTCGTAGGCTTCCTGATCGAGCACGATATCCAGATTGCCGATCCAGTGGACAACATTGTTCTCAGTGAATTTTTGCTTAAACTTATAGAGACCGTCGTTGATATCGGTGGTATATATTCCGCCTAGATCATAGAATCCGTAACCCTCATCAATAGCGTACTTTATATTTTCAAACTGCATTTGTGCGCTCTGATTCTTGTTGACATGAATTGGATCAGCCCTATAAAGGCCGGTCAGAGTTTTGTTAAAGCCTATCATCAATCCCCCGGCGATCAGCTCATCTGCATAGCTGGCGAAATAGAGGCGAGATTTTTCACCGAATACGTCGTAAACCCGCACAAAATAGTCCAGCGGGCGATATCCTATTTTTTTCTTTTCTGACATCTCGACCAAAAATTTGTGAAATGTTTCAAGGTCCGAACGCTGACCTACATGAAACTTAACCCCATGACGATAGGAAGAACGAATTTCCTTACGAGTACTTTTGGAGAAATCTGATAAGACTTCCTCCGCACTGCGCCCCCTAATTTCAAGAATCAGGCTCATCAGAGGCTGACTGGTCAAAGCGGGATTTTTCAGGAAGTGTAAGTCCTCCTTGGCATATTGCCGGACAAGCTCATCTTCATGTGCTACTTCCGGATCTAGGCGTAAAAGGAAACCGTTATTCTTTAAGGCATATTCCCTGACTTCATCAATCAAAGCGCTAACCGTATCCAGATCGCGCAGATCGCAGACAGGCCCTCGTGGGGCATAGAAGAACTCCTTGCCCGCTACACTGTCCTGTATGGACATCACTGATAGCGCAGCGGTTATTTCACCATGATCCATTAAATAAAAATAGCAGGGCTTCCAATTATCTTTAACCTTAGACCATTGCCGGCTTTGATAAAAATTACCGAACTCTGACTGGGCTATAAAGTCGTCATATTTTTGCACAAGTTGTCTGTCATTAGCGTCGAGTAACATTAGATCTCCTGACTGATTTGAAACAATTCCAGTAAGCCGGAGATAGTATCAGACATGATTGATGACTTAGGCTAATCTATCTCAAGAAGCTGCAGTCTAAACATCATGATCTACCGGCAATTAATTAGGCTGATTCAAATATTCTTTTTCCATTTTTTTTATATAGTTCTTTATACGTAAACTGCGCCGCAGATTGCAATCTTTATCGTAGATGATTGAGTTACCTGTATTAGCCAGTCGTACTTCCTGAAGGAAAATCTCTTTGAGTTCCGGCAGAAGCAACTCCGCACTGGCTTCTTGGCCAACAACAATCCAGTTGAAGGCTTTATCTGCCTTTTGAGTAATCGGGCGATCATAAATTAAATCGGAAATTGCCACTTCCAACAGATTGATACCGGCTAGACGCGCGCAATAAGAGCTGCGCCCGAGGCGGAAATTAAGCTCAAAAACATAAGCTTTGTCTGTCTTGGCGTCAACTTTCATATCAAAGTTAAAAAAACCATAGTAGCCAAGGCTGCGAATAATTTTAATTGCCAACTCTATCAGTTCCGTCCGGCCACTGTCACATAGTACGAGATAATTGCCAACCCACATGGGTCTTTTATCCATCAAGAGCGCTCGAGCCAGACTGACACTGATCTGATCGTCACTGGATCGGTAACCGTTGATAGTGTATTCTGTTCCATCGCCGCCATGGATATAAGGCTGTACCACCATATCCCCATCGAAATCCGATGCGAATATTTTTTCTAAATTATCGAGGGCTTCGGTTCGGTTTTTTAAATAGTAGCCTTTCTTTTTTCCCTCAATCTCAAATGTATTGAAGTAAATGAAATTATCGGCTTTCATAAATAGCTCTCCTTCGAGAGGAAGGCTACGGTAGTTGTCGCGCGTGAGTCGATAAGTTTGAGGCACCGGTACTCCTATTTCTTTCATACGCTCATAAAAATTGGACTTAATACCATATTTCTGAACAAGTTCTTTTTTAGGATAAGGTAAAACAGACTCAAAGCTCAGGCGATGAATATTGTCGTATAAAATCCGGAGATAATACTCTCCCTGAACAAGAATCATGAATTTCCTGTACTGATCTTTATAATCTGCATGGACTTGATTAAGCACTCTGACAAAAACATCAGGATCTTTACTAAAGTTCTCATCAATACGCATTTCGGCAATGCAGCTATGATAAAAAGGAATTAAAATGCCGGAACCACATACCACAGATTTTTGTCCATAGGTATCATAGACATTTCTAGCTAATGTGTAAGAGGCTGCGTCCGTACCGAGTATAATTGTCAAGAAATCTTTCATCTTATTTACCACTTGTCTATTAGTTTAACTCTTTTTCCATCATGGCATGAGGAATGGGAATAAAGGGAGGGACTATCAACTCACCTGTCACTTTATAGCCATGTTTCTCATAGAAGGGAATCGCCTTTTCCCGGGAATTCAGGATCATCTTGCTCTTATTGGCAACGCGAGCGGCCTCTTCCAGAGCAGACAATATCTTGGACCCGATCCCGCTTTTACGCCAGGATGCGTCAATAGCCATATACCTAACCTGCGCAATGTCGCCCGTATGCCAAACCAAGGTTCCGAAGCCGATTAGTTTATTGTCTGAGAAGGCGCCAAGTAAAAGATCATTTTTTTCGTGATCAAGATTGTCTTCTGTGATTGAATGCCCCCATGGTTTGCGCAACACTTCATGCCGCAAATTGCGGCTTTGTTTGTAATCGTCACTGTCGTATTCAATTGATCTTATTTCAATCTTGTCATCAAGCATAAGCGCCTTCAAAAAAATTAATGATCATATTATATCGCAATTAGAAAATCACTTAGCGTTTTCATCATGACAATATTTATAGTAGGCAATCGCCAATTGTGTCCGGTCACGAAAATTCAGCTTCTCCAAAATTGTGGAAAGGTAATTGCGCACAGTGCCCTCACTCAGATGCAGCTGTTCAGAAATCTCGCGGTTGTTTAACCCCTGTGCAACCAGCTTGACCAATTCACATTCACGCTTGGATAAGTCTACGAAATTGTTGCCAAGCTCTTCTTCCCCGGGATCAGAGGAGGTCGAGCTTGTCTTATTGTTTAGCAACATTGGTGACAGCATATCTGCAATTTCACCGCCATAAACATGTTGACCGCTTTGGATAGCATAAAGAGCTGGCAAAATACTTTCAACATCGGACTTCCTCAGATAGCCTTTAGCACCCATTCGCAGAGCTTCTACGATATATTCTTCGTCAATGAAGGTTGTTAGATAAAGGATCTTGGCAGACTTGTCTTCGGTCAAAATAGCTTTGCCAGCGGTTAAACCATCAACTCCCTCCATTCTTATATCAAGAAGCAAAATATCCGGATGGTGCTTGCGATATAAGTCGATTGCCTCTTGGCCATTATAGCCGGTAGCCAAAACATTTATCTCTTCGGTACTACTCCCGAGCGAAGACATTTCTATTACTGAGGCCAAACTTTTGGTGACAATGGGATCATCATCAACAATCACAATTTTCATGGTATTCCCCTCGCATCATTTTATTGCAGGCAGACGGACAAATATTCTGAAGCCCGTCTCTTGTCGGTTGATGTGCATGCTGCCACCAATTGCTGTTGCTCTCTCTTCCATGCTCAACAAACCCATCCCTGGCCTTGTCAATGGACTGGAGTTATAGCCATTATCGGTGATGAGCAGCTGATAATCATTGCCCCACTGCTTCAAGCTAATATCTACTTTGGAGGCATTAGAGTGCTTTGCTGTGTTGTTTAATCCTTCGCGGCAGATTGCCATTATGGTGTAATAAAGCGTCGAACCAGGCGAATCCTTTATATGAACCAGCAAATTGATTGGGCAAAATTCATAATCACTAGTCAACTTTTTCAGAGCGGCCTCGATAGACAAAGAATCACTATGTATGTCATGAATACTGGTGCGAATCATATCCATTGCTTCTGACAGAGTTGAGCTCAAGGTCAAATATTGATCATTCTTATCCTCTTGACCTGAAGAAAGCTCCAGCGCCTTCAATTGTATGATTCCGCTCGTCAGCTTATGTCCGACATTATCGTGAATGGATCTGGCTATGCGATTACGTTCAGACATGATATATGCTGAACGGTCAATTTCCCTCTGCGTCTCCAGTTGAGTGTTAATTTGTCTCTGGCGCCTCAATTGCTCAGACGAATTATCTACATAATTATAGAACTGAATTTGTAGATGCTGCGATCGCCTCGTCCAATGACCTAAGAGCACGGCGCCAAATGTCAACAATATAATCAAAATATGGGGTGGAACATCAATGTTCAGGTACAGGACAGGTACTAGCGAAAATAACAGCGGCCAGTTTTGTTTCCAGTCTCTTATCTGATACGCTAACAAAGGCAGTCCCGCCATAACGCCAGGCAAAAAGAAACTGATCCCGATCAAAATGAAGTATATTATCTGGGTAACCCGGTCTGCCACACGCGAATACTTCTCTTTTTGTGACAAATAAAAGAATACAGGGAAGCTTGAGATTAACAGAAATATCAGCACTGCCAATAAGGGAAAATCAGTCGGCCAAAAGTAAAAGCTGACAAAAATGCTCGCAAGTGATAATAGGGCTAAGTTGATTATATGCGCCATTTATTAACTCCTGCAGACTTCATGCTTAAATTTTAATGCATTCCAGTAAGGAATAGCAAAATCCATATGACATATGTAACTAATGTTGATGACAGTCAGCACTGCAAAAATGCGTGTATTAAAGATATCTTTAGATTAACGAGGAAAATGCCGTCAACGCTTTCATGCAGACAATAGCTATATGACTACTAAGGCGGGAGTCAATCCTCTTGTGGATTTCTCGACTACCGGACATAAGGGTCGGGGTAAAGGAGCTTTAGATGAGCGAAAAAATAGTTGATGTTGAGGTTATCGATCTTGTCAAACGCTATGAGGAGCTTGTAGCGGTAGACCATCTCAGCCTTTCCATAGAAAAAGGTGAGATTTTTGGTCTGTTGGGACCAAATGGTTCCGGCAAAACAACTCTGATTAACTGCATTCTGGCACTGCTGAGCTACGATCAAGGTGAAGTCAATATTTTCGGAAAGCCGATGACGCCCAGATCTTATGATATAAAACAGCAAATCGGTCTGGTACCGCAGGAGATCTCAGTCTATGAAGAGCTGACAGTATATGACAATATTGATTATTTCTGCGGCCTTTATTTTGATGTCAAAAGAGAGCGTCGCAGGATGGTTGATGAGGTAATCGACTTTGTTCAGTTAAATGACTTCAAAAAATTTCATCCCAAAAAATTGTCGGGCGGACTTAAGCGTCGCTTAAATCTGGCTTGCGGCATCGCACATCGTCCTCGTTTAATTTTCCTGGACGAGCCCACAGTAACAGTTGATCCCCAAAGCCGCAATCGCATTCTGGAAGGTATCAAGCAGCTACGGGATGAAGGATCAACGATAATTTACACAACACATTATATGGAAGAAGTGGAGTATCTTTGTGACCGTCTGGCAATTCTGGATCATGGCAAAATATTGGTCAGTGGTACAAATGAAGAAATTCTCGCGATGTCTTCCATCAGCGAATCAATTGAGATTGTCATCTACGATCTTACTGATGGCATCATTGACGACCTGCGCAGCATGCCAACGGTTGACTCCATATGTTATAAAAGCGGCACTCTGAGTATGGCCATGAAACAGGGAGGCAATAATCTGATGTCAGTCCTTAATCTCTTGACGAAGGCAGGTATTGAACCTGTAAGCGTCTCCAGCAAAAATCCCACTCTTAATGACGTTTTTCTGGAGATCACGGGAAAGGAATTGCGGGACAATGCTTAAGCATCTTATTAAGTATAATTTCAAGTCATATGTTGGCAACAAGATTAATCTAATCTGGAATTTTATTTTTCCTTTTGCCTATATAACAATCTTATTATTGGCTCTATTCGCTCTTACAGGAGACAGCATCGACTTAGAGGCGATCCGCGTAGTTCTGGTCCCCGCAAATACAAACGAAAGCATTGAGTCCAAAACAAAGGCTCTGGAAGACTTCTTCAAGTCCGCCGGTTACGAGGGCGTATGGGAAGGCGAAGAGCTGACACATCCGGCAGGCGGAGAAGATGCTCTGATACTTTATACTGAGGCAAACATAAAGGATTCGCTTGACTGGCTGGAAAACGAGAAAGTTGACGCCATGATCCTGATAGATGAGGAATTGAGTTTTAAGGTAAAACCCGGTACTTCGCTCACTCCGACAATATTACACGAAGTTTTGGCTTCTTTTGAAAAAGTCAACAAAACTCAAAGCACCATCATCGCAGGCTATCAAGACGGACGCTTCACTCCGTTGAGCGAAAGTGAAAGCAAAGAGCTGGAGAACAATCGCTTTCTTGGTATTGATAAGACTGATCGTAGCACCGCCATATACTCTCAATTCATCATCTTTTTCGCCGCTCTGGCTTACGTTACTTACTTCCCTATTAACGGCGGTATCGATGTTATTGAGAGCATCGAGCCGAGCCAATCAGCCCATGCCCTACGCAAATCAGCCGCTCCCGTATCAAAAACCAAATTTTTCATCGCTGCTCTAATTCCACGCTGGATCGCTCATCTGCTGCTAATAATATTGCTTTTCTGCTTTACTCAGCTATTGAGGATTGATTACGGAAAGGACTACCTACGCATCATCTTGCTGCTGATTTTAGGTACTACGAGTGCTGTTTTTACAGGTACAGCTCTCGGCGCGTTGCTGCCAACCAGGCAGGAGCCGAAAGTAGTTCTATCCATAACACTACCTCTCCTGTTTGCAATGGCGTCGGGTATGATGGCAAGCCCAATACACACTTTAGTCATGGAGCATGTCCCCTGGCTGCATAACTGGAACCCGCTGGGGATGCTCACCAACGGTTTATATGCACTCTATACGGATAGTGACCCGGCACGTTATAACCGACAACTGATGGGCTTGACAATCTTCTGCCTGGTTTGCCTTACCTTAACAATATTTGGCATCAGAAGGACACGCTATGAAAGTATTTAATTTGTTTCTTAAACTCCTCTTGGATTACCGTGTATCCATCCTTTCCTATGTACTGATCTTTGTTGCCATATTTGCTCTTCTTACCTTTGGTACAACCGCTGAGTCGGGAGAAGTGAGCCTTTATGAGCCGAAGATCGCAGTTTTTAATCACGATGACAGCCTTCTCTCTCGTCACTTGACTGATTATCTTTCGAAGCGAAACATCTACGTTGATATTGAAGAGGACGCTACTGCTATCGAGGATGCCATTTTTGAAGACCGGCTTGACTATGCAATTGTCATTCCGAAAGGTTTTGAAGATTCGTTTGGCAAAAGCGGAAATTATGCTAACTTAAGAACATTCGCCAATTACGATGATGGCGTGAATCAGGTAATGGACACACAGATAGAGTTTTATCTTTCCGTCTGGGACAGTTTTCGCATAGCTTATGGCGGTACAGTCCCGACCGCAGAAGCAGAAAGCACTTTGGCTCAGGTCGACGAGATTATGGACAGGGAAGTTGAAGGCTCGGAATTAGTCAGTGAAAACGGAAATCAGGCTGTAATAGTTGCAAATTTCTTTCGACTCCTAAACTACATTTTAATTGCTCTGGGTTTTCAAACGATTGGACGAGGTGT
The DNA here is from genome assembly GCA_012838475.1 of Clostridiaceae bacterium. GTDB lineage: Bacteria > Bacillota > Clostridia > Saccharofermentanales > DTU023 > UBA1046. Next base: position 757 of record DUPE01000133.1, on the reverse strand, counting down.
TGCAGTAATCGAACAGCCGAATCTTAAGCGGCGTGATCTCGTAAGCGGTTACCCGGAACGTAAACGCACCTGGGGACTCTTCACGGCTGTATACATCGTGATGGCGTCGCTGTGGGTGATCCTGGCCCTGGCACTGTTCCTAATAGCAGGATTCTCCGCCTTAAGGGATCAGAGCGTCATCTGGATGATTATATCCAGCCTGACACATGTCCTGGCTCTTTCAGCCTTCATCATGCTCTTAATACAGATCTTTTCGACCCAAAGCTCTTCCACCTTTTTGGGAACATTAGTGAGTTTAGCTACAGCATTTGGCACAGGAATCTTCGTTCCACGCGAAATTGTCTGGCAGCCGCTACAGACCGTTTTCTCTTTCATGCCTACCTACTGGGATGTATCTAATCAGTTTATCTTGGAGGGCACAGTGTCATTATCGGCGGACTTGGGCGAGATTTGGCGCAATATCGGCATTATGCTCCTGATGGGCATGCTATTTTTTAGTCTGACTCTGATTCTGCGCCGCGTGCGAGAGAAAGAAGCAAGTTAAGACTTAATATGGCATTAACTTTCTGAGATAAATCCTATTTTCTATCCGACAATAGACAGCGGCTCCTTTACTGACAGATATGGAATGCTGCCTATTGCCGTTGTCTTCAAGCCATCATATTGTAAAACGTAATTAGGATATGATGCCGGCAGAATTTATTTCCTGTTAAGACAAACTACAGTAAAATCACGGATCTAAAAAGGGGTATTTCAT
>DUPE01000019.1 GCA_012838475.1 Clostridiaceae bacterium | reverse complement strand
TGGTGGAAGTCCCTAGCGGTGGTGGAGCATTGTACGCTGTTCCTGGAGTTAGCGAAGCCAACTTATCAAACATCCCGTTGCTTTGTATTGCTTCGGAAATCTCAATGTCCAGTGATGAGATGAATGCCTTGACTGACTGTAATCAGGTTGATCTATTTGCCGCTGTTTCCAAGTGGAATACTAAGATAGTATTATCATCTAAAATCCCCCAGATGGTCAGAAAAGCAATCCGGATGAGCACTTCAGGAATACCCGGAGCTACTGTATTAACTGTTCCTGAGAATCTTCTCCGTGAAGAATTTGATGGAGATGAAAAAAATATTTATGCTTTAGAACAGGCCGGTTCCATCGGCAGGCTAAAGAATGACGCAACAAATGAATCAGCAAATAAGTTAATTGAGATGATCCGAGCCAGCTCCAAACCGGTGGTGCTGGCAGGTGGTGGAGTGCATTTGTCAGTAGCCCATGAAGCTTTAGAAAATTTTGCCGAAAAATTCTCAATTCCGGTGGTATCTTCTATTGATGGCAAAGGAAGCATTGCTGAAATATCCGAATATTCAATTGGAACCGTCGGAGCGAATGGTGGCTCTGTACAGGCAAATACCGTCGTCAAAGAAGCAGACCTGATAATAATTTTGGGTTCAAAATTGGATAATGTAACAACAATGGGTGGTAAATTGATTAGCCCGGATGCAGAAATTATCCAAGTAGATTTATCTGATGAGGTTTTGGCCAATGTACTAAGGGTGACGTATCCAATACTGAGCGACATTGGCATGCTGTTGAAGAAGACTAGTGAGTTAGACGATGGCTTTGATTATCACGCTAAATTTGAAGATTGGATGAACTTTGCCAGAGAGAAAAAGCTGGAGAAACTACAAAAAATACAAGAGGACTATAAAAGGGAATCAGAGTATGTAGTCGCTGCCAGAGTATTTGAAGCCCTCGAAAAGTTGACGGATGAGAATGCAATCTTTGTAGGGGATGCAGGTACTCCAACACCCTATATCTCTTCATATCTGCAGCAAAAAAAGGCAGGCAAGCAAAACGTGATCCCTAGAGCACACGGGGCGCTAGGTTATGCATTGGGTGCTTCCCTCGGAGCACAAGTAGGTAGGCCGGAGTCTAGAGTCTTCAGCCTTTTTGGCGATGGCAGCTTTGGCATGGCAATGGGAGACTTGGAAACTGCGGCTCGCCGTAAACTTCCGATCATCTTTATGAATTTTCAAAATGACTGTTTTGGCTGGATCAAAACAATTCAGAGGCTGTACTACGAAGAGGACTATTTTGGCGTAGACTTCAGCTGCAATTGTGCTGTTAAAATTGCAGAAGGAATGGGTGTTCAGGGACGACATATTGGTTCAAACTCAGAAATTGAAGAGGCTATAAAATGGGCGATAGATCTGAATGAACCGGTATTTCTAAATGTTGTTGTGGAACCGCCCACAGATTATGTCCCCCCCGTATATCAGTGGGAAGTTGACGATACTCTCTCACCGGATATGAGAAAAAAATTGGTCTACTAGGTCGGCTATTAACTTATGTGAGACTAAATAATTATCGACAAGAATAAAATTTGCAGGAGGAAGTTATGAAGAAATTATTGAGTGTTGCCTTAGTATTACTTATGGCATTCACATTGATCGGCTGCGGCGGTGGTGATGAGTTCCCTACCAGAAGTATCGATCTGATTATCCCCTGGTCTGCAGGTGGAGGCACTGATGTCGCAGGACGACTATATGCGAAGTATACCGAAGAAGCTTTGGGACAAACAATCAATGTGCTCAACGTTGTAGGCGGCAATAGTGCGGTTGGCGCTGCTCAGGCTGCTACATCAGAGCCGGATGGCTATACAGCGGTTTTGCTGACGTATGACATCTTGTCAGTAGAAGCACAAGGTCTGGCTCCCATTAGTATCAGAGATTTCAAAATGATAAATAAGTTTTCCGTACAGCCCACAGCATTAGTTGTCCATAAAGACTCAGGCTGGGAGACGATTGAAGATTATCGTCAGGCGGCTCTGGCTGATCCAGGCGGAATTGACGTTGCCGTAAACGGAGAAGGAGCGGTCTGGCATCAAGCTGGCGTCTTAGCCGATCGTGAAATGGGAATTGAAGCACAGTATATTCCCTACAACGGATCATCGGAACAGGTAGCTGCCATGCTGGGGCATCATGTTCAGGCAACCTATATCTCTTACACCTCGGTACTTCAACATGTGGAAGAAGGGACACTTGTCGTTCTAGGCATGATGACAGAGGACAGAGTTGAGTTGCTTCCGGATGTACCAACTTTTAAAGAAGTAGGCTACGATGCAGTCTTAAACAGCTGGCGTGGAATCGCCGTGCCAAAGGACACCCCTGATGAAGTTGCCGATGTACTGAGAGAGGCCTTTAAAGCAGCTTACGATAATGAAGAGTATCAGACTATGGCCAGAGAAGCTTTGATCGATGGTGATTATCAGGCTCACGATGAGTTTCAGGAGTTTTTAGTAGAATCCTATGACCAAGTCTATGACATTATGGATGAGCTGGGATTCGCAAAGCCTGAGAAATAACATCAATCAAACGTATTAAGGAGACTAATAATGGTTTTAACTGATTTAATAAGTGGGATTGTGATGCTCCTGATATCAATTTACGTTTATGTTTCCGCTTTAAGCTTTCCAATTGCTGAATATCAGCAAGCGGGGCCTGCTTTCTATCCGCAAATCATGGCAGTGGGGCTGGCAATAGTAAGCGTAATTTTAATTCTCAGGAGTATAAAACGATTAAAAAATGGCGAGATGGGCCCGGAGGTAATAGTAAGAAATCCCAAACTCGTCCTGGCAGCAATGCTTGCTACTGTACTTTATGTGTTGGTACTAAAAACATTGGGGTTTATTATTACTACTTTCTTATATCTGGCTGCTTTAGTAATTCTTATGCGACCTGAGAAGAAGATGCTCATTAATTTGGTAATCGCAGCAGTTATGACATTAGCGGTATATGCGATTTTTGCGGGATTGTTCTCGGCTTCACTACCGAGAGGCACAATCTTTTCATAGGGAGAAATGATAATGGACTTTTTAATACAAGGACTAGGCGCCGTCTTATCTCCGGCTAATATGCTGCTCGTTATTGGCGGTGTATTTCTTGGGATAGTTGTCGGCGCAATACCCGGCTTAACAGCGACTCTGGCAATATCACTGCTGGTTCCTTTCACATTTTCCATGGATCCTGTTCCGGCCATGGTGCTTTTGCTTTCGATTTATTGTGGCGGCATATGTGGTGGCAGTATAACTGCTATCCTGATACGGACACCCGGCACACCCGGCGCCGCATGCACAGTGTTGGATGGATACCCAATGGCGCAGAAAGGCAGAGCCGGTGAGGCGCTTGGAATTGCAACTCTCGCCTCTGGCTTTGGCGGCTTCACAAGTGCCATATTGATGATTTTCCTGTCTCAGCAAATTGCCAGCTTTGCCCTGTCGTTCTCAGGTCCTGAATATACTGCTTTGGCATTCTTTGGCTTGGCTGTCATCTTCTCAATGACTAAGGATCTCGTTAAGGGACTGATTACCGGCTTGTTTGGCCTGCTGATTGCGACTGTTGGAATGGATCTGATCACTCCCTACCCGCGCTTTACAATGGGTTCATCACAACTTCTGACAGGTTTTCCCATGCTGCCGATAGTAATCGGTTTATTTGCTGTCGCTGAAGTGTTCAGAATGATTGAAACTGTTGTAAGGAACGGTAAAAAAGAAGAAATAATGAGAGTTGGTAGAATTATTCCTTCAAAAAACACCATGAAAAAAATATTTCCTACCATGATTCGATCGACCTTTATCGGCACTTTTGTCGGCGCTTTGCCCGGAGCAGGGGCCAATGTTGCAGCCTTTGTGTCATACAATACTGCCAAGAACCTGTCCAAGACTCCTGAGAGATTTGGGCAGGGCGCAGAGGAAGGAATTGCAGCATCAGAAACTGCCAACAACGCGGTGACCGGTGGCGCTTTGATACCGATGCTTACTCTCGGGATTCCGGGAGATGCCGTAACCGCAGTGCTGCTTAGTGCCTTAACAATACAGGGCCTGCAACCGGGACC
>DUPE01000205.1 GCA_012838475.1 Clostridiaceae bacterium | reverse complement strand
CGGAGGAGCTGCTGCAGGGTGAGAGTTTTCTTGATCAGGGAGATGCCATCGACTTGACGGTATAACGGCTAGTCTGAGACTCAGCTCAAGAAAAACGTACATTCGCCTGAAAGCTTTTGCTCTGGTCTATCTGCCGGAGGAGCTGCTGCAGGGGTGGGAGTTTTCTTGATCAGGGAGATGCCATCGACTTGACGGTATAACGGCTAGTCTGAGACTCAGCTCAAGTGTCAATTATTAAATTATCGATATGGAAAAAAGACTGGCGCAATTTTGTATTCCGGAGTGCAACAGTCTTTTTTTGATTATAAATCCAGGATTTCCGCCAGATTTCTGATGGTATAAGTAGCTTCTGAAGTAATGTGGATGCCCATAGGATCATACAGACAGCTGTCCAAACCACAATTGCTGGCACCACGGATGTCAGCTTCCGGGGCGTCGCCCACCATGAGAACCGATTCCGGATCAGGGTTTCCTGTCAGATGCAAAGCAGCCTCAAAGAAGAGAGGGTCAGGCTTGCCAGCTCCCACAGCATCCGAGACAATAATCTGATCGATATAGGTCATCAGTCCCGAAAGAGCAAAACGCCTTTTTTGTACGAATTCGACACCATTTGTCGCAATTGCTATTTTGCCCCGTTTGGATAAGCCGGCCAAGAGTTCTTTCGCACCCGGCAGTACGATACCCTGATAACTGAGATGCGTCAGGAAGGAGCAATTGGCCAATCGGGGGTTGAGCTTTATGCCTGTAACGTTTGCGAAAAGCTGAAAGCGATAGGGCAGAAGCTCTGTTTTGGTAATTTTCCCTTCCGCCATGTCTTTCCAGAGTTCGCGATTGATTTTGGAGAAAATGGTGTACAACTCTTCTGAAGCTGGCTGCTTATTATCATACATCAGATTGTGGAAGGCGATTTTTTGCGCCTCGCTGAAGTCTAGCAAGGTGCCATCGGCATCCACCAGGAAGACCTTGTATTTACTTTTCTTTTTCGTGGTATCCACTCAATAACCTCATTTCCATCTTCTACCTCAGGCATAAGAAAGTGCAAGACTTCACTCTCAAAACCTCACTTTGTAATCTAATTCTGCTTGGCATCACTGTCTAAGATATGTTTTAGGACAAGGCTGGCCAGGGCCAGTCCGAAGGCAGGAGGTACTAGAGAACAAGATGCCGGGGTTGCTGATTTAACGACAGCGTCTGCTTTATTCTCTTTACTGTCCAACCTTGCTTGCCCGCCTTCGGCTGATAAATCTTTCCTGTAGTCTTCAGCGCCTGAGTCAGTCTTGATATTAATATCTGTGTAGCCGGCCGAATCTTTGCCTACAGGTGCTCTAGCCGGCTCATCAGAGAATACTACCGGCAGATGTACTATTCCCAGTGCCTTCAATTCCCTACGCATAATTCGTGCCAACGGGTCTGTGTGTGTTTTTGCCAGATCCTGACATTGCACTCTGGTAGGATCGATCTTGAAGCCGGCGCCCATGGAAGAGAAAATCGGCGTACCGCGTCTTGTCGCCTTCACTATCAAGGCGATCTTTGTTTTGACACTGTCGATGGCGTCAACAATCACATCAGTATCGGGCTGTAATGACAGTACTTGCTCAATGTCGGTGTCTGTGACAAAGGCTGAATACAGTGAGATCTTTGCAGCCGGATTAATATCGAGAATACGCTGTCCGGCCAGCTCGGTTTTCAGTTTGCCAACAGTGGAACGCAATGCGTAGAGCTGCCGGTTGAGATTGGTAGGATCGATTGTGTCGCCGTCAACCAGAAGGAAGTTGCCAATTCCCAGACGTGCCAGCGCTTCGGCGGCAAAAGATCCGACGCCGCCCAGCCCGAATATTGCGACTTTGACATTGGACAGCCGTCTAAGGCAACTCTCGCCTAATAGCGGCAATGAGCGGGCGAAAAGCGGATCGGATGTCAAGCCCTGTCCCATCATCGGTCAATTGATTCTCTTTAGTATGTTGCGTGCAGCGTGGACACCTGAGGCTCCTGCCTGTGACAGGCCTCTGGTGATACCGGCACCATCTCCGATAGCGAAGAAATTCGGCAGCTCCGTCTCCAGCTCGGAATTGAGACGCACTCTGCCACTGTAGAACTTAACCTCTACACCAAAAAGCAGAGTGTCCACATTAGCTGTGCCCGGAGCGAGCTTGTCCAGCGCATAGATCATCTCAATGACATTGTCGAGATGACGCTTGGGAAGTACCAGGCTTAGATCACCGGGCACCGCATCCAGAGTAGGTCGCACGAAACATTTGCTCATGCGGTGCTCAGTGGTACGTCTGCCATAAGTGAGATCGCCAAAGCGTTGCAGCAGCACGCCACCACCCAACATATTAGACAAAGCTGCGATGTGTTTGCCATAACGATTGGGCTCTCTGAAAGGGTCAGTAAAACGGTTAGATACCAGCAGGGCAAAGTTTGTATTCTCACTTCGCAGAGCAGGATCCTCATAGCTGTGACCATTGACAGTAATGATTCCATCAGTGTTCTCAGCGACCACCCGCCCGTAAGGATTCATGCAGAAGGTTCTGACAATATCGTGATATTGCTTAGTCTCATACATCAGCTTTGCCTCATACATGGCGTCGGTAATGTCCTTGAAGACAAGAGCCGGCAGCTCGACCCTGACGCCAAGATCAACCTGATTGTGAGTCATTGACAGTTTGAGGTCCTTAGCCTGATGAGAGAACCATTCTGAACCGGAGCGTCCGGGCGCGACAACCAGATATTTCCCCTGGAAGTCCCCCTCAGTAGTCTCTAACACATAGCCCCCCTCGTCTCCAACAGTAGGGACTTCGGAAGAACCCGCTCCCTGCGGGACAATTTTTTCCACCGTTGTGCGGCAATAGATGTCCACTCTCTCCTGTAGCCAGTCAAACTGCTTGATCAAAATTTCACGATTTCTCTCAGTGCCGATATGCTTGCACTTGGCGTCCAGCAGATGGATATCACAACCGAGAGCTTTGCGCCGTACTTCTTCCGCTGCAGGTGTCTCTGTCGAATAGAACTCTGCAGTAGCACCAAATTTTTGGTTAACCCGATCCACATCCATAATCAGATCCATAACCTTTATTGCAGGAAGATAGTCAGTCAGCCAGCCGCCAAACTCTGTCGTGAAATTAAATTTACCGTCCGAAAAAGCACCGGCACCGCCAAAACCACGCATAATATCGCAGCTGCTGCAGTTTATGCAGTTGGAGACATTTCCTCCAACTATCGGACAATCTCTTTTAACAATAGCTTCGCCCTGTTCAATCAGAGCGATTTTCAGTTCCGGCTTGTTGCTGATCAGCTCATAAGCTGTAAAAATACCAGCCACGCCGGCACCAATAATTAAGACATCATATTTTTTCATAATTTTCTTTCTAATTCTTTCTAAAGCGGAGCAGTCGCTGATTGCTTCGCAGTACTTTATGGGATTAGTATCCTTTGTTCTTTAGTATTCACTTGGAGTGAGCGTTATCGCCTAACCACCTTATAATACCGGCAGATTTCGTTGAACACGCCCTGTAGTATTATGGCTACGAAAATCTACCTTGTAGTCCTTGCAGATATCACCTGATCCGCCCTGCAGCCTTGGCAGCCACAATGAATCCGTCCTGTGATTTTGGCAATTGTCACCTAACCACCTTGTAATTTCGGCAGATATAACCTAATCCGCCCTGTAATCTTAGCAGATATCACGGAATCTACCCTGTGGTCTTGGTAGCTACAACGAATCCACACTATTATCCTGATAGATTCACTGTGACTACCTTGTAATCTTAGCAGAGTTGTTTTAGTTAAGGCAATGTTAGACACCGAGTCAAACGTCCCGGTTAAAAACAGTTCCAAAGTGCCTTCACCTTAATCATCCCTCTTGAGAATAAAAGGCAGTCAAACTTGAATAGCAGACTGGCTGGCGCATGGGGCGGTATAGAAGTGGATACAGGTTGGAACTGCAGGATCAGAGCGGGAGCAGGCCGGAACCGTCGGACTGGAGTTGAGACAGACCGGAACTGCTAGTTAAGCGCCTTCATCATTTTAGTTAAATTCTGTTATCGTGCTATTATCTGATAAGATAAAGAAGCAGTGAAGGCGCTCAGTAGAAATACTGCGTGTTGAGACAGGTACTGCGGATCCGGACGACCGGAGATTGACTGGAAAGCAGACGGATCCGACTGAACCTAATGCAAAATGTCTTTTAAGGCCAGCTGGATCTGTATTAATTCGGGGCTGCAAGACTGGGAGGAAATCATGTCTATCATCGATCTAAAATCTGCGTTGGAGCTAAACAAGATCTCGCAGGGAACGGTCTTCATAAATGAATTACCCATCGTACGCTCGGGGAAGAAAAGTGATTTTATGATCGGCAATTTTATCTGTCGGGATCAGGAAGTTGAATTCAGGATCTGGGAACCCTCTATTTTTCAGACTGTCTTAGATAATGGTCCCGGTATCTACGATGTGGAAGTGATCGGCAACAGCTATAACGAAAAGGAGTACCTCACCGTTCGCTCTATCGCTCCATCGTTGAACCCGGAGCTGGATAAGAGCAGCTTTTTAAACTCAATTCCTACAATCTTGCTGGAATCAAACTTACGGCGTGTGCAGGAACGTTTGACCAATTTGGGAGTGACTCCCAAATGCTGGGCGTTGATAGATTCAGTGATTAATGATCCCTTTTTGGAAGGGCGTTTTCAGGTCGAAGGTGCTGCCATCAGATATCACGACAATGTGATTGGCGGACTTATGCACCACACAACTAAAATGCTCAATATTTTGGCGGCGATGCTCGAAAATAATCCTCAGCTGAGAGCCAGCGCTGATTTGCTTTGCTTTGCGGTTTCTGTCCATGACATCGGCAAGGTATTTGAATACAATAATTTGGAGGTATCAGACTTCTGGTATTCCTCTCACCGAGTCAGAGGTATTGAATATCTTGCCCGCTTCAAAGATAGAATTATTGACGATTACGACGAAGAATTCTATCGTCAGGCGCAGGCAGCTATCGCCGGTCACCACGGAGAATATGGAGACAGGCCGACGACAGTTGCAACGGCTATTATTCATTACATTGACACTCTGGAAAGTCAGGCTACTAGGCTGATTCAAGAACTAGAAGCAGCTCATGGCGGCCGCATCTATGATCGGGACTGGGGTTTTCTCGAAGGTTTGAGGCTGGGAGAGAGTTAATCTAACAAAAACTCGCTGTTTCAGGCGCATAATCCCTGAAACAGCGAGTTTTAATAAGTACAAACAGGCTTAAGTCTGAATACACTTAGACTGTGCCCATATATTATTTAGTTTTGTACTGGATTCTCCTGCTTTGTTCCAGATGCTATTCACTCAAATCCGAGACGAGCTTCTCCAGGGAGGCTTTGGCGTCACCAAAGAGTAAAGCAACTTTACTTCTTCTTTCCTTGTAGAGGGGATTGTCTACCCCTGCGTAACCGGGCTGATTGTCATAGTTCATGATTATTAAATGTCTGGCGCTTTCCACATCCAGTATAGGCATGCCATAGATGGGAGTGCCAACCTCAGTATTAGCAGCAGGGTTGACGACATCATTGGCACCAATGATAACTGCAACGTCCGCCTCGGGAAAATCATCATTGATATCATTCATTTCACGCAGTTTGTCATAAGGGATATCTACTTCTGCCAATAGCACATTCATGTGTCCCGGCATGCGTCCGGCTACCGGGTGAATCGCAAAATCAACTGTAATCCCCCTTGCCCCCAACAGATCCGAAAAAGTCTTTACCACTTCCTGTGCTTGTGATAACGCCATGCCATATCCCGGCACGATGATAACCCGCTTCGACTCTCTAAGCCAGTCGAGATAGTTATCGGGCTTCTCGTCTTCTTCTATTTTTTCTTCGCCTTCTTCAATGCTTGCAGTTTCTCTGGTTACAGCTGCCGGGGCGGCCTCTTTTTTGCCCGCAGGAGTAGATGTTTTGCCCAAGAGTATGTCTACCAGTTTACGGTTCATTGACCGGCACATAATCTGCGTCAATAAGAGACCTGATGCTCCTACGATGCCACCGACAGCGACCAACAGAGGGTCGGAGATAGCCAGACCTGCGATACTGCCGGCAACGCCGGAGAAAGAATTGAGCAGCGAGATCGCAATCGGCATATCTGCCCCGCCGATTCTGATCGCGAAGAAAATGCCGAAAAGACCGGAAATGATTGCGGTGGCAAGAATCATACTTATCTCGGCAATTCCGGATGTGAAGATTTGATTTAGGAATAAAAAGACTCCGACCAGACCTAACAGGGCCGATAAACCTGTCCATAATTGATGACGCTTGAGAATGATCGGTTTTTGAGTAATTAGTTGCTCAAGTTTGGCTGCCGCCACTACTGAACCTGTAAATGTTAAGGAACCGACGAAAATTGCCAGGCCTGCGGTAATTACTGAGAAGGGGTCTTCGCTGCCCGGGTTTATCAGGGTAAGAGCTCCGGCAATCATTGATGCGGCACCGCCAAAGCCATTTAGAAGCCCTACCATTTGTGGCATCTGCAGCATAGTTACTCTACGCGAGATGATCATTCCCAGCAGGGTTCCTATCAACATCGCAATCCAAAGATCGACAACGGTTAGTATATCGAAAGCCCACAAGGTTAGCACTATTGCCATTGCCATAGAGAGTGAGCCCAGCAGATTACCCTTGACAGCCAGATTAACTTTACTCATCATCGAGATACCAATCATAACCAGGATAACTAATAGCCCGGCTATGATGAGATAAAGGATCTGCTTGTCAGGATCCATATTGGGTATGATGTTAGTCGCCTGCTTTTGTCCGGTCAGGGTCAGATCAATGATAGATAGCATTATTTTTTACCTCCATCATTGTTCTCCTCATGGAACATGCGGAGCATACGGTCGGTTACGGCAAAGCCGCCGATCACATTTATCATTGCCAGAATAATCGCAATATACCCAAAAACTCTTGCCACCCAGTTAACGCCCGAATCACCCAGTGTTCCGGTGGCGGCAGTAGCTGCCAGACAGCCCAGGATTGTAACACCGGAGAAGGCATTCATGCCGGACATTAGGGGGGTGTGCAAGAGGCTAGGCACACGATTGATAATCTTATAGCCCAACAGAGCCGAGACGATAAATATCACGACTAAAACAACTTGAATAATAGACAATTTTCACCTCTAATAAATAAGAAGCTACCTGACTATAGCGGGTAGCTTAAATCCTGGACCTTAGAGGCCCATAGCCTCGCGAGTTCCTTCGTGGATGATCTCGCCATTGTGAGTCGTCAATGATGAACTAATGATTTCATCTTCAAAATCTAATACTACTTCTCCATCTTTACACATATAGTGCAAGAGATTATACACATTTTGAGCGAACATCCAGGTCGCGCTTTGTGGCAGCAGTCCCGGAATATTCTTTACACCTATACAGGTGACATGATGCTTGACTTCAGTTTTGCCGGGCGGAGTAATTTCACAGTTACCGCCCTGGTCGATAGAGATATCGACAATAACGGAGCCCGGTTTCATTGTTTTAACCATTTCCTCTGTAATCAGAACGGGAGCGACTTTACCTGGAATCAATGCTGAGAGGAAGACAATATCCATATTCCCAAGGTGCGGGGTTAAGGCTTCACGCTCAATTTCCAGATACTCCTCGGATAACTGCAAAGCATAACCACCTTCACCGATAGCCACTTCTTCAGGGACGAGGGTATCGATTATCTTGGCACCCAAAGATAGGGCTTGTTCCGCTGCGTCCGGTCTTATATCTGCAGCATAAGTCTGGGCACCGAGGCGTTTGGCAGTAGCCAGGGCCTGCAAACCTCCTACTCCTGCGCCGATAATCAAGGCATTAATCGGTCTGATCATTCCGACGGCAGACATAATGCTGGGTACGAATTTAGGCAGCTTATTAGCTGCCATCAGGATGCCTTTATATCCCGCGCAAGTCGACATGGAAGTGAGCGCGTCCATGGATTGAGCTCTGGAAATGCGGGGGATACCGTCGAGCGTGAGAGAAGTAACGCCGTTCTTAGCAAGTCTCTTAACCATCTCATGGTTACTCGGAGAAGCAGGGTGAATGAACGTGATTAGAAGCTGACCTTTGTGCATAAGATCCGCCTCATTCTTGCAGTAATTAGTATTGTACTGCGGTTCTTTGACTTTTAGAATCACTTGTGATCGATCGAAGACTTCCTGAGCAGTCTCTACTATTTGGGCTCCGGCTTCTTTGTACATCTGATCAGTGTAGAACGAACCGACACCGGCTCCTTTTTCCATCAATACAGACAGTCCGTCTTTGATCATCTTAGTGACTGTTTCCGGCGTGGCTGACACGCGGTTCTCTTCAGGCATGATTTCTCTAGGGATGCCGACAATCATTGTAAACCTCCAAAAACAGCAAAATTGTATACTTTCATATCGTAACATTATTGGATTAAACAGACAATGTATTAGTCTGGGGAGCTAGTTATGGCAAGCATTGTAATCAGAACCGGCTTGCAAATGTAATGAATAAAAGGCATATTTATATTTGAGCTTCCAGAAAGCAAATATTTACACTATTTTTTTGTCTGACAAAATATATGTTTATGAATACATATTTTTTAAACATATTATGACAATTGTATTGCCTGAGGTATCATCTGGAAATGCTTACTAATAGACACAATTATCTGAGAAAAACGGATTATTTCCCTCTTCTTTCCGCAAAAAACAAGATAAAGGTAACTTTGTGAATTACTGACAGGGAACCCTGATTAACTAAGATCTGCAGAAATCTGGTTTCTCAACTACAAAAGAATGTCTGCTGACCTGATAAGGGTAGGCCAAAGAGAGCTTATGATCAACTGTTTGGGTATAGAGGCATATCAGAATCAGTTTATGAATTCTTCGTCTATTTGCTTCTTTCCGGGTAGAACAATGTAGAACATAAGGTAAACAACAGCCATAACAATCGCCATAATCGCAAAGACGGGGAGGTAACTGCCTGTGTTGTCAAAGATTGCGCTGCCAAAGAAGGGACAGAGAGCTACACCGGCATTACTGAAGCAGACAAAAAGGCTGTTCGCTCTGGCGAAGTCATCCGCTCGAAACATCTTTCTGGTGATCAGGGGCTGTGACACAGTGCCTGCCGGGCTGCCTAAGAAGGTGCCAAAAGCCAGAGCTGCGATCGACCAGGTATATCGGGAAAAATATAGAGCGACAAGTCCTACGATCGAGGCAAAAACAGCTAGAAGTGTGGCGAACCTGATATTGGTGCGATCGTAGATCGCGCCAAGCGCTACTTTTCCGATGGCCATTAGCCCCATGGCCATCGACATGATATTGGCTGCGTAATACGACGAGAAACCGAGATCACGGTAATGAGGAGTAATGAAGTTAATTATGGTGAATCCGGCAATACCATTGAAAGCGAAGATTGCGGCAAGAAGCCAGAAGCGCTTATCCTGCAGGAGTGGTGGACTGCTGTTGGCGGGATCTTCCAATTTAATGTCGGTGTATTCAGGCTCCGCCTTCGCCAAATCAATTTCAGATATTTCAGAATCGTATGAGCATGCCCGTGCACTTATTTCAGTTGGCTTGGGGTTTCTTAGAACGAAATAACAGATCGGCACGCCTACTATCAGCATGACGATGCCTAGAAAAATATAAGCTGTGCGCCAGCCATAATTCTCGATAATCAAGTTGGCGACAGGGTTAAGGATCATGCCACCGACACCGCTGCCCATATAGGTGATGCCTAAGGCCAAACCGATGTTTCGGGTAAACCAGCGATTAAGGAGGATTGAGAGCGGGACCAGACTAATAAAGCAGTGCGTGACGCCTATTAAAGTCGCGATTATATAAAAATGCCATATCTCAGAAGCTACAGAAAAACCTAGATATATTATCGGAGTGACTATCGAGAAGATTCTCAGCAGGCGTATCAGACCGACCCGATCGATCAAAGTGCTGATAAAGGGGTTGACTAATAAAGTAGCTGCAAAAATAAGAGTTTGAGCCAAAGAGAAACTTTGTCTACTGATGTTGAGGCTATTGGTCACGGGAATGGTAAAGATGGCGAAGACATTGTAGATAACGCCGTTAACCATAACCATGATAAAAAAGCTGCCAATAACGATCGCCCATCTGTAATTGTTCTTTTCTTGCGCTTTAACCATCAATGCTTACCTGCACTTTGCTCTTGCTCTGTACCGGGGCCATATCCCCGGGAGAGCATACCAAGGTCTAAACCGGGAAGGTATACCGGGGTCTGCACCTGGAGAGTATACCGGAACCACGCTTCCGGAAGGGTATACCGGGACCAAAACCGGGTGCGTATACCGGAGTCTAAATTTGTACATGACTGTTCTGAATCTGTGAGCAGTAGACCTATTCTATCCTAATTTTTGTTTGAGCGTTCGTGGACCAGGTTAAAGAATGTTTGGACAAAGCTGCAGTATAATTGAGGAGAAAACACACAAAGTGGGAGGGTTCTATGTATGCATTAAAGTGGTTCGGGTCAGAACTGAGTCTGTTGGATCAGACTTTACTGCCGACTGAGGAGGTTTATCGTCATTATGACAGCGTTGAAGGTGTTTATGATGCAATTCGCAACATGGTCGTGCGCGGTGCTCCGGCCATAGGGGTTGCAGCCGCTTATGGTATGGTCCTTGCCGCTCGCACCGGCCCTCCGGGAGAGGGCTTTTTGCCCAATCTAGAATCAAGTGCTGATTACTTGATTAGTGCCAGACCAACCGCTGTCAATTTACCATGGGCGGTAGAGAGAATGTTGGCAACAGCTAGAGAATTTTCAGCAGAGAATATTAAAGCGTATAAAGGTGCAAGGTATGATGCTCTGATTTCCAGACTTGAACAAGAGGCGATTCTGATTCACGAGGAAGATAAAGCGACAAGCAAAAATATTGGAGAAAACTCGCTTTCTCTGCTGAAGCCCGGAGATGGGGTGCTTACACATTGTAATGCGGGAGCTCTTGCTACTACAGGTAGCGGTACGGCGCTCGCTCCGTTTTACCTGGCTCTGGAAAGAGGCTTTCCCCTAAAGATCTACGTCGATGAGACAAGGCCACGGCTGCAAGGAGCGAGACTGACTGCCTTTGAGCTGGATAGAGCCGGAGCGGACATCACATTGATCTGTGACAATATGGCAGCCACTGTAATGAGCCAGGGTAAGATCCAAGCTTGCATAACAGGAGCTGATCGTATTGCTGCCAACGGTGATACAGCCAATAAGGTGGGAACCCTGGGTGTAGCCATTCTAGCGAGCTACTTTGACATCCCCTTTTATATTGCAGCTCCGACTTCAACAATAGATCCAAGTTCTCAGAGAGGACAAGATATTCTGATTGAGGAAAGAGAGGCAGATGAAATCAGGCATATCAACGGCAGTTTGATTTGTCCACCGGATGTGCCGGTTTATAACCCCGGCTTTGACGTCACACCGGCTGAACTCATCACCGCTATCATAACTGAAAAGGGCATTATCCGACCTCCTTATGACGCAGATATTATGTGAATGTTTTGGT
Organism: Clostridiaceae bacterium; assembly: GCA_012838475.1. Taxonomy (GTDB): domain Bacteria; phylum Bacillota; class Clostridia; order Saccharofermentanales; family DTU023; genus UBA1046. The sequence continues at coordinate 1,362 of DUPE01000205.1, read as the reverse complement.
GATTTTTGTCAGCTCTGTGTGGGCTGTCGTCCGTAGCTTTGGAAGCGTAAGACCATGCGCTCCATTTCTTCTTTGTCCAGGATCCGGGGTTCACCATAATTTTTGGCATGGCAATATACCCTGCAGCAGAACTCTATTGTATCGGCGACATTGTAGGCTTCGGTCAGGGTCTCTCCTCCTGCCAGGAGTCCATGATTTGCCATCAGACAGGCCTTGCGCTCGGTCATGGCGGCAAAAACGTTCTCCGCTAATTCGACAGTGCCAAAGGAAGCGTACTCTGCACAAGGGACGTCAATCCCCGCAACAGCAATCAGATAATGCACTGCCGGCAAGGTCTTTCTCAAACAGGAGAAAGCAGTGGCGAAGGCGGAATGAGTATGTACCAGTGCATTTAAATCAGTTCGACGTTGATAAAAGATGCGGTGCAAAGAAGTTTCACTGGACGGGGTTCCCTTCCCAGCGATAATCTCACCGCTCTCCACGTCAATCTGCATAATCTGCTCTTCGAGAATCTCCGGGTAAGGTATACCGCTGGGCGTAATCGACATGATACCCCGTTCACGATCAAACACACTAATATTCCCGCCGGTTCCAGACGTCAGGCCGGACTCACACATTTGCTTTCCACATTCGGTAATTAATTTAGCAACATCATTCATGTTCTATCCAATTGAATCCATTTTGTAGTATTCTGCAGATTCTCGTCCCAAAGGGAACACAATAACTAGAGACTTACTCAAGAACAATTCTAACTCTTTCTTGATTAAAGTAAAATAAGTGTACTAGACATGTTTACAATAAGATAAAAGAGTGCAAGATACACCACTAATCAGTCGTATTGCGGAAGAAAAATGGCAGCAAGAACTTTTTCAACAATTAATTGCATGTAAGAATATTTAGTGATAGTATCTGTTTATTCACAATTCATCATTAAGACCTCCTTTAGACATTCCCACGAATTAAGAATCCAGCCAATGGATGCAAAAGAGCCGTGTCCTATGTATTAGTTTTGAAGCCGGAAAAGCTTATGTATAGGCAAGAGTAGGATTTGATTTGCAGGTTGCACTAACTTGTAAAATCAAGGTACCTTGGCACAGCGTATTGTTTGACTACAACAATAATGGAGAAGGAGAACAAAATGAACGTTAACAAAAAAACTGATGAAGATGCAACTTTAGTGTCTGATTGGGATATAAACGCAACCGTGAAGGAAGGGCATATACAAGTAAAAGGAGGTAGCGTTTTTTATAGAATTTATGGTGAAAATAAATCAGGTGTACCTATTATATTTCTGCATGGAGGGCCTGGCCATGATTCATCTACATTCTTTCGGACGACAGGCCTTGGGAACAACAGACCAGT
>DUPE01000213.1 GCA_012838475.1 Clostridiaceae bacterium | reverse complement strand
GCTTATTGGCATGGTAGAAGAGCTTAGATATTCTAATAACGGCGACATCGTCTCTGCGGTAATTCAACCTGCAGCCCCTGAAGAAAATAGATCGATCGTCTTCGTTCTGATAGGAGAAGAAGGGTGAAAGAATTTTTAACCGGCATACGACCAGGGTTGATTTACACCTTGGCAATATTGCTTGGTTCATCTATGCAATTTAATAGTCAACTATTCGAGCTGGCCAAGGTCCGACCGGATTTTTTGCTGGTCTTTCCTCTGTTGACAGGAATGCGTTATGGTCCTCGTGATGGCATGATTATTGGCCTCATCTGCGGTTTTTTACGTGACTATTTATCCGGTCGCTACTTTGGGCTGGGTTTATTTTTTACCTTTCTGATAGCCTGGGGGTGTGGTTTCTTACCTGTAATTAGAGGCAGACTGCGCTACGCTCTTTATGCTTCAGTAATTATTTTCTCGACCATTTTCCTGCGTTTTGGCAGAGCGGTCCTCTCCTTCTTCGCTCAATATGCGGAAACGTATAATTTGAGATTTCTCTGGTTTCTGGGTGAGATGTCACAGGATTTACCGCCAATGATTTTATTGAATTTAGTAATTGCAGTCGTTATTATTGCGTTACACTTTGCTTTGCCCCCTTACCCTCGCGCTAAAAAACCACGCAGCGGAGTTATGATAAATTTTGAGCCAGGTGGACCTAATGTTTGATAAATTGAGAAATATTTTTAGTAAAAAATCAAAAGAAAAGAAAGAAAAAACTAATCCGGTAGTAAAGATATTTTATAACCGCACAGCACTGCTGCTAGCTGTTATTTTGATTTTTTTGTTTGCGATTCTGATCAGAACGAGCATCATCATGCTGGGAGATTCTCACGCTTCGACAGTTAGTCTGACCAGTGGCAATGTTACTGAGATATCTCTGGCGGCACCTCGAGGTGATATCGTTGCTGCTGATGGCACACTTATTGCGACCAGTGAGAAAAGCACAAGCTTGTGGATGGTTCAGCCTGACTTGTCTACAACTCTGCTTAATAAACAACTCCTGAACATTTCCAATTTGCTGGCTCAGCATGAGATTTCTTCTGAGAGCTCTATGGGGAGGTATTTTGGGCCGCCTGAAACAGACAATAATTCTCAAACGGAAGATGTCAGCTTTGTCTTTAAGCAAAGCCCGGACAAGATTTTAAGCTGGCAGCAAAATAAAGATCTGTTCAATATGGTGCTGCCTGAAAATGCCAGGACAAGAAGAGAACAAAGCCGCATAGTACAAGAAGATCCCAATGAGTTTTTTATCTGGCTCTTGTATGATTTTTTCGAAATTGAGGATCGAGAGGCTGGTAGCAGCAGACTGTATTCTGACAGGGAAGCATACCAGATAATGGAATTACGCTATCTGATTCTGGAAAATAACTGGCTTTGGACACAAAGGACCCCTGTTCGACTTGCCAGGAATGTTAATGAGCTTATCGTTGCGGAAATTGAAGGCCAGAATCAAAGTTATTTAGGCGTCCTGACTTCAAATGAATGGAGCCGGGTTTACAGTCCTTATGCCTCGTTGATGCCTCACGTTTTGGGCTATGTTGGCCGCATTAACAGCAAGCAATATGATATGTTGGCAACTCAGGGTTATGGATCCTCTGACATTATTGGACAAACCGGTGTAGAGTCCAGCGCTGAAAGGTATTTGCGCGGGCGGGACGGTCTGCAGACATTTGATAAATGGACCGGTGATAATGGTGAATCATATTACTATCCCGGTTCCTACGGCGTTATGCCGCAAAGTGGCAATAAAGTGACTTTAACTATCAGACCTGATTTACAGCAGGTAGCACGGGAAGCTTTGCAAAAAAATATCGATGATCTGCGTGAAGGTAATTTAGCGGGAGAAAAATATAACGCACCGGAAGGTGCAGTAGTTGTTTTCAATGTCAAGACAGGCGCGATTTTAGCGATGGACAGCTTGCCTGGCTTTGATCCGGACGATTTTCTTATGCAGTCTGTTGATTCAGGCGCAGCTGCGAGAGTGCAGAGCTATCTGCAGGATAATGAGGGTAAACCTTTGCTTAATCGTGCGATCGCTGAGAATTATGCTCCAGGATCGACTTTTAAAGTAGTAACCAGTATTGCCGGTCTGGAGACCGGTACTATTAGCGCAACGGACAACTACTACACTTGCGCCGGCCATGAGGAGATCGCACAGATATGGTGGCGCTGTTTTATTGCTCCTGCTCAGGGACATGGCACTATTCCTTTAACGGAGGCTATCGAGAAATCCTGCAATTTGTATTTTTTTAAATTGGGAATTGATACGGGGATTGACAATATCAGTGCCTGGGCTAAGAAATTAGGATACGGAGAAATAAGCGGGATCGATATTCCCGGTGAGACTTCTGGTATTAGACCAAGCAGGGAGCTGAAACGTTTATTGCGTACTGAACCGGGAGATAAGCAATGGTTCCCGGCAGATACTGCTCAGACTGCTATTGGACAGTTCGATAATAGCTACACAGCACTGCAAATGGTACGCGGCTTAGCGGGAATCATCAGTGGCACTTTACAAACACCCCACGTAATGGGGGACATCATAGCAGAAGATGGCAGCATTGTGCGTGAAGAGCAAATTATCTCAGAGGATTTAGGACTCAAGCCTGAACATATCGATCTTATACGTCAGGGTATGTATGATTCTACACAAAAATCGAGTGGCTACACAAGCCAACTCTTCCGTGACTTTCCGGTGAAAGTTGGAGTTAAGACCGGTACCGCAGAGGAAGGCTACAGAAGCAGCGATTACAAAATAAATTCGGTTTTCACTTGCTTTGCGCCCCTCGATGACCCGGAGATTGCCATCGCCCATGTGGTTCGTGATGCATCTTATGGTGATTTGTCTGCAGAGATTTCTTACCGAATTTTGTGTGAGTATTACGGCATTGAGCCAAAAGAGATAGTCTATAATTCGAGATCTGCGGATTAAGCGTCTTCAATATGTTGAATATTGAATAATAATTATTAAGTATAAACAGCTTTTGCTTGATAATTATGCGGTTTCTATTGTAGCATTGGTTAGGAGATATTATATACCGTGATTAACTACAGAGTATGGAGCCGCTCATGAATATTGTATTGCTTGCCGATAACCGAAAAACTGAATTGCTGGCAAATTTTTGCATAGCTTATCGTAAAATTTTGAACAAGCACACTTTGATTTCTGCTCTCAATACAGGGAAAATTATTCAGGATTCGTCTGGACTGAATGTGACCTCTTTACCGACAGAAATCCGCGGAACGATTGAACAGCTGGCTTCCAGAGCTCTCTATAATGAGATTGATGCCGTGATTTTTCTGCGCGACCCGGAACGCATGGACACAGCCCCAAACTCTCTGTTGAGGGCTTGTGATGTAAACACAATTCCTTACGCCACAAATATGGCAACTGCTGAAATCTTGGTTCTCGCCATCGATCGGGGCGATCTGGAATGGCGCGAGCTGATCCGCTTAGGGCAGGAAAATGCGTAGAGAGATTATTCATATTCGTGAAGGCCCGGGACACGGTAATTCTTGGCTTATACCTTCGTTGCAGGGCTACGTTCTGATAGATCCGGCAATTCATCCTGACAAAGTAGAGCAAAGTGATGAGGTCACGGCCTTGGTAGCCACTCATGGTCATTATGATCATATTGGACAAGCTGACACCTGGAGGAGCAAATATCCAGGTCTGCAATTGTTGATTCACGCTGCAGAAGAAAAGTTAATTTTAGACAGCATTCAGAACGCTTCGATGTTTTTTGGTACGCCAAAATGTATAAACAGGCCGGATGTTCTTCTCGAGGATCAAGAGGAGATCGATTTGGGTTTAAACTTGTTTTTGCGCGTTTTTCATACTCCGGGTCATACTAAAGGCTCTTGCTGCTTTCTCTATCTGGAAAAAAGGGCTGAGGAGCAGGAGGAATATCTGGCATTAATCACCGGGGATACGATTTTTGCCGCCGATATAGGCAGGATGGATCTGGCTGGCGGAAGTGAAGAGGAAATGCGTGACAGTTTACGCAAAATACGTAAGTTAAGAGATGATTTGCCTCAAAATCTGCCTGTGCTGCCCGGACACGGTCCTGCTGTAATTCTCCAAGATCTAAAACTTAATTATTGGTTTATGAATCACTGAGAAAATATAATCTTGTTGATTAAAGTGTTCAGGTGACATTTACTGTCGTCTGATTTTTTATTTTTTGCCTGCCTGTATCTTTATCTTAGAAGCAGGAGGTTGTTATGAATTTTTCACTGGATGCATCGATAATCATGCCTTTGGCACTGGCTCTGGTTTTGAACGGTAGTTCGCTTTGTGTTCCGGAGGCAACAGCTGCAAGGGATGGAGCAGCAATAGCAGTGCAAACTGTAGCTCGCGAAGTAAATCCGCCACATCTGTATAATTTGGATCTGTACCGGTACAAAGAACGCACATTGCCTGTGCTTAAGTGTTCGCCACAAAAAGTAGTGGAGGCGATTAGCCTCTTCCGTGATAGTAAGTCTATCTTGTTCGATCACGGTAATCCGCCATGACAAAGTTCAGGCACAGAAAAATCGGACTTAGGGAAGCAGGAAGCTTGACTTTGACTTTCTGCCTGCTCCTGCCGGTAGTATTCTTTTTGCTCATCTCACTATATGACTTTGACATCAAGAGCAGAAAGGATTTGGATTTGGCACGCTATTTGGCAGCCAATCTGGAAGTCAATCTGGCTGCTTATGATCAACAGCTCTGGCAGGATTTTGGTATGTTGGCCTATAATGAGCTTTCCTTTTCTACAGTGCCATCTTCTCATTTTGATAATGAGGCAGAGATCTCAATACATGGGGAGAGCTCTCTTGCTGAGCCGGAGGTTCTGAAGGAGCAAATCCTTCGCCACATGAAAATACGTTTTCCCACGGAGCTGATAATTGACATATTGGACAGGATGCAGGGATTAGACTCCATATCGGTGGAAACTTGTATAAGTGAGATTTTAGCGTCAGACGGCAGCAAAAAAGCCAGAAATTTACTGCAGGATGAAGAGACATCGGAAGACGCTGAATGGAAGGAAGAACTGTGTGAGTATCTGGATACTGAGATTAATTCTCTTTATACTGACATTGCCTCATCTTTGATGCCGGTTCACATCTATGATGAGCGCGGAGACATAACCGGAGGTGGCAAGCCGGATTTCTTCGATCCTGTCGGTATGTCACGGCTGGCTGATGTAGTGGACGGAGTACTGGCGACTCCGGAAAGCACATCGTTGGACAAACTCTATCTGGCTTCCTATGTTACAAATTATTTCCCCGCCTCAGTCGAGGGACGGATTATTTCTAATACAATGGTGCCGCGCCATACCCCCGATGGCAGATCACATGCAGATTTGCTCCCGCTCAGAGGCGCAGAAGCAGAAGAGATTATTACCGGCATTAAAGGTAATGACGCTGCCGGGGAGATCCGCGCAATATTGGTTTTAGTACGCTCGCTTATTCAGCTTATTCATCACTTTCAAGATGAAGGTCTGAGGAACACATATAAAATAACTGCCGGTATAATCGTTACAGCTGTAGCTTTGATCAGCCTCGGCCATGTGTCTATACCGCTGGAAGCGGTAGAATATCTTTTGCTTTTATCAGATGCGATCAAGGATGGCAGAAGGGACGCCATCGAACTGCAGGAAGGTCACGGTGTAGATTTTTGGCCCGGCAACTCAGAGGACGCGCTGGTATTGTACTATCACGACTATCTATTGCTTTTTCTGCTTTTTCAAAAGGAAGAAACTCTGCTCTCACGTCTGGAAACAATCATATCTCGTCACAACCCCGGGCCAAGTTGGGTCTGGCTTAGTGCTTCAGCCAGTTATGCAGACAAGACAATAACTTTTGACAGTGGATATATGGATCGCCGTTACAAGTATACAGCGGAAGGGGTAAGTGATGATTGACAGAAACAAGCGCCAAAGCGGCATGGCGACCCTCGAGGCGGCAATCATTTTGCCCCTGACTTTGACTATGGTTTTTTTCATGCTCTCTGCGATTCGATTAGTGAGAGAGGACAGCTTAATCCGTTATGCCGTAGACCAGACCTGTGAGGAAATGTCTCTGCTATTGCCGGCAGCCGAAGCTCTACTTTCTCCGCTGGCTTCCGATACGGAGGAATTAAATGACTTCATAGCGGATTTGCTGCCCCTGCAAGAAGCGGGAGAGATAGTTACCGGCATGGCAGTAGATCTGGGTTCTTCTCTGGCCTTCTCACATTTGATCAACAGCCGGATAGACTATTGGCTGGACGAGGCTAGAGCCGGATTGAATCTGGATTATATCAGTCATGGAAGGCAGATATTTCTCAACTGGGATAATGGCGATCATGTGATATGGCTTACTGTCAATTACAGTCAACATACATTGCTAGGCAATGTGAAAAAATCTACTCAGGCTGTGATCCCCATCTGGTCGTCGGGATCATTGCTTGAGGAAGGTCCATCTGACGGGCAGGAAGATGAGCAGCAAAGTGATATCTGGAGCGAGAGCAACTTTCAAAGAGGTCAGGAGTTTCGCGAGATGTTCGGCGGAAATCTTCCCTTCAATTTTCCTGTTATAGCTTGCTGGGACGGGTCGACTGCGACTGCAATTAAGAGTATGGATCTTACGGCTCCCAGTTATGAATCTGTGGAAGGCGCAGATACACAATTGCAGCGTTATTTGCTGGAACTGGCAAGTTTTCAGGGTGCCAGTCTCATCAGCAAAGGTCAGGAATATTCTGTCTCAGCTGATCAAATTGACCAAAAGCGATTGATTCTTGTCATTCCCGGAAATTATCCCGGCTGGCTTGATCAGAGCCAAAGAAATTATTGGCAGGCTGTTGGTGCCGACTGTGGCATTCAGCTGGAAATCAGAGAATATGGTACGAGTTTAAGATATCAGAAACCTGAAACAGAACCTTGAACTTGTCTAAGTTTTGCTGCTGACGTATCATTAAAAGACTTAGTCAGGAGAAATTTAAACATATGGGTTTAATCAGTAATATATTTGGCACATATTCCGAAAGAGAGCTAAGACGTTTACGTACTACAGTCAAACAAATTTTAGATCTCGAAGCATCTTACAAAAGTATAAGCGAAGACGCTTTGAAGGCTAAAACAGCGGAATTTCGTCAGCGACTCACCAACGGTGAAGATATGAATGCTATTTTGCCGGAAGCGTTTGCTACTGTGCGTGAAGCCGGAGATAGGGTTCTGGGACTTAGACACTTCCCGGTACAAATTGAAGGCGGGATTATTTTACATCAAGGTCGAATAGCTGAGATGAAGACCGGTGAAGGCAAGACTCTGGCGGCAACTTTGCCTGTTTATCTCAATGCACTTACAGGAAATGGTGTTCATATAGTCACAGTCAATGATTACCTTGCAACCCGTGACAGCGAGTGGATGGGCAAGATCTATAGATATCTGGGACTTGAGGTCGGGCTGGTTGTACACGGTCTGGATAAAACCGCCAAGAAGGCAGCCTATGCGGCCGATTTGACCTACGGTACCAATAACGAATTTGGTTTTGATTATCTGCGCGACAATATGGTTTTGCGCCTGGAGGATCTCGTGCAGCGAGAGCTCAATTTTGCCATCGTGGACGAGGTTGACAGCATATTGGTTGACGAGGCCAGAACGCCTTTGATTATTTCCGGACGCGGCAGCGAATCATCCGAGCTTTACGACAGAGCGGATGACTTTGTGAGGCGACTAAAGGAGAAGAGAATCAAAGAAACGGCGACAATGCGTACCACGGAGGAGATTTCTGACCTGGAAGGGGATTCAGATTATATCGTTGATGAGAAAGCCAAGACTGCCGTTCTCACTCAAAAAGGAGTGGGAAAAGCAGAGGATTTCTTTAAAATTGATAACCTATCCGATCAGGAGAATTATGAAATAAACCATCATATAAACAATGCCCTGAAAGCTCATGGCACAATGCACCGCGATGAGGACTATATAGTCACTGAAGATGAAGTAATTATCGTTGACGACTTTACTGGCAGACTGATGCCCGGTCGTCGGTACAGCAATGGCTTACACCAGTCCATTGAGGCTAAAGAAAGAGTCAAGATTAAAAAAGAGAACAAAACTCTTGCTACGATCACCTTCCAGAATTATTTTCGTATGTATAACAAGCTGTCCGGTATGACCGGGACCGCTCTGACCGAAGAGGATGAGTTCCGTCAGATCTATAATCTTGATGTAGTTACTATTCCCACTAATAAGCCCATGATCAGAGAAGATCAGGCAGATGCTGTCTATAAAACTCAGGTCGGCAAATACCGAAATCTGTTGGAAGAAGTCAGACTTGCCAATGATACCGGCCAGCCGGTTCTGGTAGGAACAGTTTCCGTGGAGAAATCGGAGTACATATCAAGCCTTTTCTCACGAGCAGGCATAAAACACAATGTCCTGAATGCCAAACAACACGAGAAAGAGGCGGAGATCGTGGCGCAGGCAGGTCGCCTTGGCGCAGTTACCATTGCCACCAATATGGCCGGGCGTGGAACTGACATTCTTTTGGGTGGTAACCCTGAATTTATGGCGAAACAGGAGATGAGGAAACGAGGCATTGAGGAAGAATTGATCGAAGCCTCGACCGCTCACAACATTACCACTGATGAGGATATTCTCACTTCCAGAAAGCTTTATAGTGAGCTGAACGAGAAATATACAGCAGAAATAGCGGAAGAAAAAAGACTGGTAATAGAAAAAGGCGGTCTCTATATTGTCGGCACAGAACGTCATGAATCAAGACGCATAGATAATCAGTTGCGTGGTCGAGCCGGCAGACAGGGCGATCCCGGTAAGAGCATATTCTACTTGTCATTAGAAGATGATCTGATGAGATTGTTCGGCGGTGAACGCATGGAACGCATGTTTGATACTCTGGGCGTTGATGAAGACATGCAAATTGATCATCCGATGCTGAGCAGAGTAATCGAATCGGCACAAAGACGCGTTGAAGGCAGAAACTTCTCCATCAGAAAGAATGTCCTCGAATACGACGATGTCATGAATCAACAGCGCAACCTGATATACAAGCAGCGGCGCGAGGTCCTGGAAGGGAAGGATCTGCATGAATATTATCGCAGTATTATCTCTGAAATCATGCAAGGGGTTTTACTGGATTTTGTTGCCAGCGGACAGGATGCCAAAAACTGGAATAAAACTGCTCTTATTACTCGATTACGCGACTTGTTTGGCGAATTACCTTCTATGAATAAACTGCTGACGGCAGACAGCGGAATTGACGGTGAGGAGCTTAACCAACAGCTTACTGATGAAGCTCTGCAACATTTGGAGTCCAGAGCTGAGGAGCTTGGTTCTCCGGAGATACTGCGAGAGGCTGAACGCATTATTTTGCTGCAAACGGTGGATAATCATTGGATGGAACATATCGATGCCATGGATGATCTGCGTGACAGTATTGGCATGAGAGGCTATGCGCAGCATGATCCGGTAGTGGAATACAAACGAGAAGGCTTCGATATGTTTGAAGCCATGACTAACGCTATCAAAGAAGACGCAGTTCGCCTGATTATGCGTGCCAGACTGGTAATCGAAGATAGCAGGAGAAGAAAGGAGCCCAAAGAGCTCCTTGAAGGCAGAGGGTCTTCCGGTTATGCTGCATTGGCCCCAAGACCGGAGATTACAGATGGCTCCTCTCCGGCAATGAGTCGTAAGGCTCGCAGGGCCAGACCTGAGCTGGCGTCGGCAACACAACCGCTAGCTCAACAACCAGTCAAAAAGACCCACACACCCGGAAGAAATGATCCCTGCTGGTGCGGCAGCGGTAAGAAATATAAGAGCTGCCATCTTGATTCGGATGAAGAAAAGATGAGGCAAGAACAAGCCTGACATTCATAAAACACTGTAGTCTCAAGAGCAGATATTATTTACTAACAGAGGCATTGAATCTCAACGTGTAACATGTGCGCTTACGACTTTGTTTGACAGTTATAGTCTTCGTTGCTATCATTAAAAAGCAAATTTTGCTTGTGCCGAAGTGGCTCAGTGGTAGAGCAATTCACTCGTAATGAATAGGTCGTGAGTTCAATCCTCACCTTCGGCTCCATTTAAAAGCCCTGTAACTGATGTGTTACAGGGCTTTGACTTTTCTCAATAACATACATTTTAACGTGCTTTTGTTTCGAGCAGGCCTTTGGCAGCTTCAGCCACAGCCTCCGGTGTCAAGCCGAAATGCTTAAAGAGATCGGATCCCTTGCCGGATCCGCCAAAGCTCTCCATGCCAACGGCGACGCCTTCTATACCAATATATTTTTGCCAGCCGAATGTGGCGGCAGCCTCAACGGATACTCTCTTCCTGCAAGAGGGTGGCAGAACCTGATTACGGTAGGCTCTGTCTTGCCCATCGAAGAGATTTTGGCAGGGCATTGATACTACGCGCGCTCTGATATCCTCTTCTGCCAGCATGTCATGGGCTGCTAAGGCGATTTCGACTTCGGAGCCGGAGGCTATAAGGATTATATCAAAATCCTGACTGTCCTTTAGTACATAGGCACCCCGTAAAGCTCCCTCAGGATCCCCTTGGACATAACTCAGTTTCTGTCTGGTTAGGATCAGAGCAGTGGGCCTCTGGCTTTCAAGCCAGAGTTGATAGCCTGCCGCTGTCTCTACGCCGTCAGCAGGGCGGAAAACGTTTATATTGGGCATGGCACGGAAAGTGGCAAGTTGTTCAATGGGTTCGTGCGTAGGTCCGTCCTCGCCCAAGCCAATGCTGTCATGTGTCAGAATGTAGAGGACGGGGATATCCATCAGAGCGGCAAGACGCATGCTCATCTTCATATAATCAGTGAAAATAAAGAAAGTGGCGGCGAAGCCGCGCAGACCACCGTGTAGCACAATACCGTTGATTATCGAAGCCATCCCGAACTCTCGTACGCCAAAGTGGATGTTCTTTCCCTGCCTGTAATTCTTTTGAAACTCTCCGGAACCGTCTAGAGTTGAGTTGTTTGACCCGGCAAGATCAGCAGAACCGCCTAGTAGATTGGGTAATTTTTTATTGATGTAGTTGAGCATCTTGCCGGATTGAACTCTGGTGGCCGCAGCATCCTTCAAAGAGAAAAACTCCTCAGAGAACAGGTCAGCCGGTAATATCCCTTCTAAAGAACCTTCCAGCTCAGAAGCCAGCTCCGGATATTTATCCTGCCAGTCTTGCCAAATCCTCAGCCAGTTTTTCTCTTGCTCTGCCAGCTCGGCTTGTTTGTTTCTCATGTAATGTGCAACCTCAGGAGCAACATCAAAAGGTTCACGTTCAGAATTAAAGCCCATTTCATGTAGCGTTGTTTTTACAGAATCTGTTCCCAAAGGGGCGCCGTGAGATTTGGAGTCTCCTGCCACCGGACTGTATTTGCCGATAATTGTACGTACTCTGATCAAGGTGGGCTGGTCGAGGTTGGCCTTCGCTTTTACCAAGGCTGCAGCGATAGCCTCGATATCATCGCCTTCATCGACGGATAAAACCTGCCAGCCGTAGGCCTCATAACGCATAGTAACATCTTCTGAGAAGGCAAGATCAGTCGAGCCGTCAATGGTTATGTTGTTGTCATCATAAAGGACGATTAGCTTTCCTAAGTTCCAATGTCCGGCCAAGGATGACGCTTCCGAGGAGACGCCTTCCATCAGATCGCCGTCACTGCATATGACATAAGTGTAGTGATCAATAATGGGGAAACCGGGTCGATTATATTTTGCCGCCAGATGAGTTTCTGCCACAGCCATTCCTGTTGCGACAGCCAGACCTTGTCCTAGTGGTCCTGTAGTAGCTTCGACACCAGGCGTCAATTTGTATTCCGGATGTCCCGGCGTAATGCTTCCCACCTGTCTGAAACTTCTCAGATCATCGATGGTGACATCATAACCAAAGAGGTGCAGGAGACTGTATAATAATGCTGAGCCGTGTCCTGCAGACAGGACAAAGCGATCGCGATTAAGCCATTTTGGATTTCGGGGACTGTGCTTCATATGATTATAAAAGAGTTCAAATGCCATGGGTGCAGCTCCTAGCGGCATTCCCGGATGCCCTGATTTCGCTTCCTCTACTGCCTCAATAGCAAGTGCTCTTGTCGTGTTCACTGCAAGCTGATGGACCTCATTTTGTGCCATTTTTTCCTCCTGATTTTGTACACATAATCTGATGTCATAATTCTAGCATTGTTCCTGGTCTCTCTGAAGTATATATCGGTTTAATTATCCACAAGGACATTTATAGGGTGCTGAATGATTTGCGCATAGGACGATTTAATCCTAAGCGCTGAAGCGAATAAAAATCCCAGGAGGGCGTCTCCCGGGATTTTTATTCCGCACTTAGATATTTGAGATGCAAGAACTCTAGACTTGGTGGCAAAACTTTGTTATTAGTGCAAGAACTTTAGACTTGGTGGCAAAACTTTTGTTATATCGTGCAAGAATCAGTATGGAGCAATCCTTCTACTAATTAACCCGGCATGGGGATGTCTTCACCGGAGAATACTCTCTTACCCATGTGATAATCCCATCTACGTAAAATACCGCTCATACCATCACCGGCTTTAACATTGTCGATATTTACTTCCTGATTGGCTTCTTCTTCTACCTGCTCAACCACGTACCAGTCGAGGAAAAGCACAGCGGCTTTATCGCCTGCTTTTGCAGCGATATCGACAACTTCATTGATCCAGGTTGTTATCTGCTGTTCATGAGCTAAAGCGCCTTCGAAAACACCCAATACGTTTTCCCATTCTTTTTTCTCGGGTTTATCGACCTTATCGATGTCGACTTCAACGCCTCTGTATTGTAGGTACTCAAAGAGTCCTTGAGCATGAGCAAGCTCTTCCTTATACTGCACATACATCCAGTGGGCACAGCCAGGCCAGTTGTTCTGGTTTAGCCAGTCTGACATTTGTAGATACAAAAAAGCAGAATAGTACTCACGGTTTATCTGAGTGCTAAAAGCTTTACGTACTTCTTCTTTCATTTTCATATTCAAATCTCCCTTCATTTCATATGCTCTAAAAATCAGTTGCTACTGTAATATTCAACTAGTTTGACTGCAGATTCTGTATCAGAAGATACTTATTGGATATGGTATAATTATTTCGTATTCCGGCTGTGGCCAGCTAAGCCTGCGAAGAGGTGTGTATGGGCAAAAGCAAAATCCGCTTTATCCAGACTGGTGATTGGCATCTTGGACAGAATTGGCCATCACTATCAGTTGAAACTGCCCAAAAATTAAAAGCAAAACAAACTGATCTCTTTCAGGTGTTACGGACTGCCTGTCGTGACAATCAAGTCGATTTTGTCCTGTGCACAGGCGATATGTTTGACCAAGTGCGTCCAAGCAATAAATGGCTTACCCCATTCATGAACATGGTGGAAGACCTTGACATACCTGTAATTATTTCTCCCGGTAATCACGATCCGATCTTTCCCGGCACCAGCTGGTTAGGGGAGACTTGGCCAATCAATACTTATATATTTAACAGAGAAAAAACCGTTTTTGAATTCCCCCATCTGAATACAGTGATTATGGGCGCAGCCTTCGAGCATCAGACGGCTATCAAACCGAGCTATTTTTCCGGCTATTCTCCAGACGCAGACTCTGTCTTTCAATTAGTCGTGATGCATGGCGATATTGTTGATCACAAATCAATCTTTCGTCCTCTGCCGCCTGACGTGATCCGCAATTCCAATGCAGATTTCTTTGCCGTAGGTCATAATCATCAGCTCATTATTAAGGAAGATTTTGACGTTCCCTATGCTTCTGCGGGAGCACCACTGGGGCGAAGCTTCTCAGAACCGGGAAGTAAGGCTTTTTTGCTGGGGGAGTTGTCAGGAGATCTGCTTAAGGGAGGCAGGGCAAATCTTGATCTGGTAACACTTAAGCAGATGCAGAAACAAAAAAGGATTACTCTCAGATTGGATGAATACCCCCTATTTCTCCCCGGATTCATTAGTTTGGAAATCTTTTGTTCAGCAGAGGATGATACTGCTGGCATAATCCTGAGTATTCAGCGAAAAATGTCTGCTCGTAAAGCATTTTTACACCCGGATGATCTCTGGTCGATCGATCTGCTGGGCGAGAAGACGGTACAAGTAGATCCGTCGGCAATCAAAGATAATCTGAAGCGAGATTTGTTTTTTGTCGAAGTAAGGGATAAAAGAAGAACACGTGATTTCCCCGGAAAGGGACGAAGGATTATTTTCCCCGGTCTGGAGTTAAAAGGAAGCCCTATAGAAAAATCAGATGCTCTTGATGTTGCAAAGCAGGTTGATACGCAGAAAAATACGAGCAGACATGCTAGGGAAGAAGCACAAAGGGACCTGGCTATCACATATCTGGATGCAGCAGCCGGAGTTTTTACTAATCCTGCTCACAGTGATGCGTCGCAACTGCCTTCACATCCTGGGCGGAAGAAAAGTTCTCCCCGCAGAAAAAGATGAAGATTCTAGAGATTAACATCTTAGCCTATGGCACTTTGGCACAGGTCCAGCTGGATCTGCAAAAAGCATCTTCTACAGTCTTGTGGGAGGGGTCTTCTGATTGTCTTAATCAGATCAAGTCTTTTCTCGTCTTCCTTTTTTACGGTAATCCAGATTCTGAATGGTCCAGTCAGTTGCTGTCTGCCCCTGCTGTGGCCGCTGACCGTAAGAGGTTGCCTAGCGGTAGTATCAATTTTATACATAATGATGACAGATTTCTATTGGAGAGAATAACTTCTGCCCACTCAAACCGAGATACGATAAAACTGTTTAATGAAACCAGTGACGAAGACCTGAGCGCAAATTGCTCATCTCAGCCCGGCTGGGATTTATTCTCGTTGGGACAAGATGAGTTTGTATTTTGTTTGGGTCTTGGGCCTCTGCCAGAGTCAGAGAAGATTCAATCAATGGCGGACCAGATGCAAACGCTACTAGAGCAGGAATTGGACAATTTTAAGGATAATAATGGAGATCGAGGGAAGATCCGCCTATTGGAAGACCAAATTGCACAGATCAACACACAGATTGAAATCACGCAGTCAACGGACAAGAATCAGGCGGAGCTCATCGAGAATGTATACCTGCACAAGTTGAAAATTCAAGACCATGAGAGAAAAATAGAGGAGGTTAAGGCTAGAATCGACCAATTGGAGCTTCTTGAAGATAAAGCCAGATACGAAAACCTGATCTTGTTAAGACAAGAGCTCGACGAAGCAGAGTCGGAAGGGGAGAGGCTGATGCGAGTGGCTCAGGAGAAGAATTTGCCTACAGCGCTCGAGATGACTTCATTTGAAGATATGCATGAAGATTGGAATACTAAAGCCAGAAACCTGCAAGAACTCCGTACTAATCAGGCGAGTGCAGCTGAAAATGTAAAGATTAGTATGCAAACGTGCAGATCACTAAAAGAAGAGCTGGATAATATTGAGCTGCGGGAAGAAGAATGCAGGTTGCAATGGCAGAGAGAAGATAAAAACTTCCACCAACTCAAACATCAGCGCACCAGGAGTAAAAAACAAAGCTCAAGCCTTAATAGGTTTTTTCCCCTAACAGCCCTGGCGGCTGCTGCCGGACTAATCCTGATACTTGCAGATTTGGTGATTGCAGGTTATGCACTGCTAGGCATCGCCTTTGTCACAACAATATTAGTGGTAATTTACAAGCTAAAAAGACAAAGAGTCAAGGGAGCGGAGCTGGCGGAAGCGGTCAGAAGATTGGAGAAAGCGCAAGAGCATTTTTCTGCAGTCAGCAGGGAGAAGAGTAGTACCACCTGGCGTCTGCAGGAAGAGATTGACGGTTATCATAAGGCCAGGCAAAGAGAAGAGGATGCTATTAAGGAATTGTCGAAAAATGAAACAGAGGCCAATTTTATCGGCTATGAACTGGTCAACTCAATGTCCAGATATGTCAGAATCCATTATCCGCAAGAAGCTGCCAGAGCCTTGCGCGAACTGCGTGACAGGATTACAGATGCAAGTCCTGTGGAGACGAAAACAGCGAAAATTTTGAGCCGCATTGCAGACCTGAAAGATGGCCGTACGGACGAGGAGATTAAGCAGGAATATGAGTATGCTACTGAGAAGCTGTTTGGGTCAGTTTTAGACGGGAACAGAAACGTCAATAACTTACCTTCGGTGACAACCAGCAGATATAATCCGGAGGCTCTTGCCAACGCCAAAGGGACTTATATGCGGTTGCAGATAGAGCTAGACCATACGCGAAAAAGCAGCAAAGTATTGCAAGAGAGCATAGACAAATCTTTCTCATTGGTTAATCTGGCAGATTTATTTCGCAAGAAAAAAGAACTGGAAGAACAGCAAAGTGAACTAAATGATCAACTGGTCGCACTCAATATAGCACTTGAATATCTGAGAGAAACCAAAACTTATCGTCAAAGATTTTACCGCCAGATTAAAGACCGATCTGCAGCGTTCTCGACACAACTCACAGAAGACAAAGAGATAGAATTGGACCCCGATCTTACCGGAGCGCTAGTGCTTCGCTCCGTCACCAGCGGTGGTGAGGATATGCCTCTCTTTATCACTTCTGCAGTGCAAAACGGCGAACTACTTGATCTGCCATCACGATTGCGACAAATTATTGATAATCTCCCGCAATTGATCATTTTCAATGACGAAGACAAGGAAGTCTCCGGTCTTTGGAACATTCCGTAATTTATCATTCTCAATGACTGTAAGGAAATCCTGCCCTTTGGAACATGCTGTAAATAATGCATTGGATCATCTTGCAAATGATCATTGGGACACCTGGTAAGCAATCTATACACTTCTCATCTGTCGCTTGTTGCCTGTAAAATCAGCTGAGCTTTCACTCTGTCTGCCTATCGAGTGAATTGTCAAGCCGTAAATAGCTACGCTGCTGTATAATTATTGTGGTTATACAAATATCGGATAAACATCCGTAAAATAGTATTAAGGGAGGGGAAATATGTCAGATACTATGTTTGCTCTAGTTAAAAAGGAGGCTGCGCCTGGTCTTACTCTGGAGCGCATTGCGATACCGGAAACCGGTCCCAACGATATCAAGATTAAGATTCATAAGACAGCTATCTGTGGTACGGATAGTCATATCTATAACTGGGATGATTGGGCACAAAAACATGTCAAGCCGCCTATCAATATCGGTCACGAATATGTCGGAGAAGTCGTCGAGCTTGGATCGATGGTAGACAATTTTGAGATAGGTGATATTGTCTCCGGCGAGGGACATATCATTTGCGGCAAATGCCGTAATTGTCGAGCCGGTAAGCGAGTACTCTGCAAGGATACCATGGGGGTCGGGGTAGAAAGACCCGGATCCTTTGCGGAGTATCTGGTCATACCCGCAGCTAATGCCGTAGAAGTGCTGCCCGGTATTCCAGAGGAGATAGCCGCAATTTTCGATCCCCTTGGCAATGCGGTACATACCGCCCTGCAATATGATCTGGTCGGAGAAGATGTTCTGATCACAGGAGCAGGCCCTATCGGGATTATGGCAGCTGCTGTGGTAAGACATTGCGGAGCCAGACATATCGTCATCACCGACTATAACAAGTACCGGCTGGAACTGGCCAGGAAGGTGGAGCCAAGCGTTCATACCATTGACCTGGCAGAAGAGTCTGTGCGAGGCATCATGCCGGAGCTGGATATGCGTGAAGGTTTTGATGTCGGACTGGAAATGTCCGGCTCAGCAGGCGCTCTTAATGCCATGATTGACAATATGATCAACGGCGGCAAGATCTCTTTACTTGGGTTCTTGCCACCGGATACAATCGTCGACTGGAATCGTGTCATCCTGGGCAGTTTAAATATTAAGGGTATCTATGGCCGCGAAATGTTTGAGACATGGTACAAGATGATGGCTATGATTCAGTCAGGACTGAATCTGGCTCCTGTAATCACACACCGTTTAGATTTCAGGCAATTTGAAGAAGGCTTTGAGGCTATGAACAGCGGCAAATCGGGTAAGGTAGTATTGGATTGGTCGACATCCTAAGAGTAGAACGAAGAGGGAAGGATTTTAGTATGAAAACAGGATTAAGAATAATCAGAGAAGATATTCAGAAATTGAAAGATGCGAAGGTGTATACAGAAGAGCGGATTTTGACTAAGCCTCAGGGCCCCCGCATTGACACTACTGAGACTAAAAATGTCCTTAATATGTGTGCTAATAATTATCTCGGTCTGTCTAATGATCCCGGTCTGATTGAGGCAGCCAAAAAAAGCTATGAAAAATGGGGTTATGGTCTGTCCTCAGTGCGTTTTATCTGCGGCACCCAAGAATTGCACAAGCAACTAGAACATAAAATTGCTGAATTTTTCGGCTTTGACGACACAATACTGTACTCATCATGCTTTGATGCTAACACCGGCCTGTTTGAGACGATACTATCTGCCGAGGACGCTGTAATCTCCGACCAACTGAATCACGCTAGCATAATTGATGGCGTCAGACTTTGCAAAGCCATGCGCTATCGTTATAAGAATAATGACATGACTGATTTGGAGCGCTGCCTGCAAGAGGCCGATGAAGAAGGCGCCCGGATAAAACTGATCGCCACTGACGGCGTTTTCTCCATGGACGGCATTATCGCTGACCTCAAATCTATCTGTGATTTGGCGGATAAATATGACGCTCTAGTTATGGTTGACGACAGCCACGCTTCAGGTTTCGTGGGCAGAACAGGTCGAGGAACGCCCGAGCACTGCGAAGTGCAAGGAAGGGTTGACATCATGACGTCAACTCTAGGAAAGGCGCTTGGCGGCGCATCCGGTGGATTTACCACCGCGCGACAAGAGATAGTAGATTGGCTGCGGCAGAAATCCCGCCCTTATCTCTTCTCTAATACACTGGCCCCCGTCATGGCTGAAGGGGCTCTATATGTGCTGGAAATGCTTGGTAAGGATACTTCCTTGCGCGACAAAACCGAGGCTAATGCCAAATATTTTCGCGACGGAGCGGAAAAACTGGGTCTGGATATAATCCCGGGCAGTCATCCGATTGTGCCAATCATGGTTTATGATGCAGTGAAGGCGATTAAGGTCGCAGACTACATGTTAGATCTGGGTGTATATGTAATTGCGTTCAAGTATCCTGTCGTACCTGAGGGCAAGGCGCGCATTCGCACGCAGATATCTGCCGCTCACAGCAAAGAAGACTTGGATTATGCGCTGGAGTGTTTTGCCAAGTGCAAAAAGGAATTTTCCCTGTAATGTAATAATTCAGCTTGGATTTTGCCTTCTTTTGCAAGGGAATACAAAAGGTCAAAATTCTGACAGTATAGCCAGAAAAAACCTCTCATGTTTTCAAATTTTTTGGGGTCACCACAAAGTAAAGGCCCACTCAGTTGATAGATTAGGTCTAACTGAGGGAGCCTTTACTTGGGGGATTGTATATTACAATAAATTTTTTAAGTTTCTAACATATGCAATTTTTTGAAAATTATGCCTGATTGGCTATTTCATCGACAAAAACGTCCAGGGCCTTTACCCCGGCTTCGCCCTCATCAAGAATGCGAACTGATACGGTGCGGTCTTCTGCTTCCCTTTGTCCCAATATAAGGCTGTAAGGCACCTTTTCCATTTGCGCACTGCGAACTTTGAAACCGATTTTTTCATCGCGGTCATCGATCTCCGCACGTATTCCTCTGCTGCGAAGGAGAGTCATTACTTCCTGAGCATAGTCTTGTGTATTGCGAGACACCGGCAATACCTTAACTTGTACCGGAGCCAGCCAGAAAGGAAACTTGCCCGCATAGTGTTCGATTAAAATGCCGATAAAGCGTTCAATGGAACCAAAGGCAACACGGTGAATGACGATGGGCATATGGCGTTCACCGTCTGCTCCGATGTACTCCAGATTGAAGCGGCGAGGCATCTGGAAGTCGAGCTGAATTGTTCCACATTGCCAGGTTCTGCCAATTGAGTCTTCCAGATGGAAGTCAATCTTAGGACCGTAGAAGGCACCGTCGCCCTCATTGATTTCATAGGGCAGACCAATCTTTTCCAGTACTTCTTTCAAGCCGGAAATAGCGGCATTCCATTCTTCATCGGTTCCCATAGAGTCTTCAGGCCTGGTAGACAGCTCGACGTGATATTTGAAGTCAAAATGTTTATAGACTTCGTCGATGAGATGAATAACGTTTTCAACCTCATCTTTAATCTGGTCTATGGTTATAAAGATATGGGCATCATCCTGATTGAAGGCACGAACCCGCATCAAACCATGCAAAACTCCAGACATTTCATGACGGTGTACCAAACCAACCTCAGCTATCCTGAGAGGCAGTTCTCGGTAGGAGTGCTGTCCTGCGCCGTAGACCAGCATGGCGCCGGGGCAATTCATCGGCTTAATCGCATAAGCTTGATCATCAATGACAGAGGTGTAGATGTTATCCCGGTAATGATCCCAATGTCCGGAGGTCTCCCACAGATCCTGAGTTAACATAATGGGTGTAGAGATTTCCTTGTAATCGTAGCGATCATGCACTTTACGCCAATACTCCATCAGGGTATTTTTCAAAACCATTCCCTTGGGCAGGAAAAAGGCAAAGCCCGGGCCTTCATCCATAAATGTGAAGAGTTCCATCTCGCGGCCGAGCTTTCGATGATCTCTTTTTTTGGCCTCTTCAAGGCGCTCAAGATATTCATCCAGATCCTTCTTTTTAGGAAATGAGACGCCGTAAATACGGGTCAGCATCTTATTCTTTTCGTCGCCGCGCCAATATGCGCCCGCCAGAGAGGTAAGTTTAAAGGCCTTGATTGCACCGGTTGACATGAGGTGCGGACCGGCACACAGATCAGTGAAGTCTCCCTGGCGGTAGAAGCTGATGATCGCATCTTCCGGCAGATCAGTGATAAGCTCGACCTTATAGATTTCGCCTTCATCATGAGCCCATTTGAGGGCTTCTTCCCTAGAAAGAATATAACGCTCGATAGGGATATCTTCCTTGACAATACGCTTCATTTCCTCTTCGATTTTAGGCAGGTCATCTTGGCTGATGGGCTCCTCAAACTCAATGTCGTAGTAAAAGCCGTCATCAATAGCAGGTCCAATCGCAAATTTCGCCGCAGGGTACAGATGCTGAACAGCTTGCGCCATCAGATGGGCTGAGGAGTGGCGAAAGGCATGGTTGCCTTCTTTAGATCCGAAAGGAACAATCTCCAAAGTTGCGTCTTCTTCGATCATGTAGCGAAGGTCTTTCTCTTCACCATTGACAATAGCGGCGCAGGCATTTCTAGCCAGCCCCGGACTAATGTTCTCAGCAATATCAATAACTCTCAACGGCTCACTGTACTCAATGACATTGCCGTCTTTTAAGGTAATTTTCATTATTCTCTCCCTCCAAACAAAAACGCCCTCTGTCCACTGTATTGGGACAAAGGGTGCATAGCACGGTTCCACCTTTGTTTTTACTCATTTTATCCTTGACGCGGATTCACGGGAATGCTTATTTCACATCCTGCTCGGGAGTGGTTTTCGCCGGGGTGGGTGGAGATGCTCTCAGCCAAGACAATCTCTCTCTGTACAGCCAATTGACCGATTACTCGTTCCGTCATCGCATTTGTATTGAATAATAAGCTCCTTAAAGTAAAAAGTCAATTGCCAACGTAATAAAATAAAATGAGTTTAATTGAGAGCCAAATTTCTTATAAACTTTGACAAGTGAATGATGAAAAACTATAATGGTTTTTGTTTATGCACCATTAGCTCAGTTGGTAGAGCAACTGACTCTTAATCAGTGGGTCCGGGGTTCGAATCCCCGATGGTGTACCAGATGAAAAAACCTGCGGCGTCTATTCCGCAGGTTTTTTAATTGTTATGTTTTTGATCGGATTTACGGATTTTGCACCATATTTAAACTGTTTGTGTTCTACGTTGCTTTTATCTTTCACGAAAAGAAACGGATCCCATCCATTCATCACCGCTATGGCCTGTCTCACATGCATTTTGCCTTCAATACATTGTTTGATTACAAAGTGACGGTTTAATTCTTATAACTCATTATAAATTCCATACCTCCAATTATACGTGCCTCGAAAATGTTTCTTCAGGGGCCGTGATCCCTGAAGAAACACCCACCAGGGGAGAAAAATTCATTGGTTTTAATAGGGGTTAATTCATCAATGATAGGGACAAATATTTTAAAGTTTGCTTGACTTGTTTTGTGAGTTGGAGTAGTGTAAGGCAAACCGATATACCGGTATTCTGGTTAATATGTACAAGGTTATTTGCTAATCGTTTATTGTAATTGCTTTATATTTCTAATATTTGGTGCTTTACCGGATAATTCTACATCCGGGAAAATATAATATCTAAAGGGGAAAATGGCAATGAAGAAAAGAATATCACTAGTGCTAGTCTTGGCGCTTTGTTTGGCAGCGTTTGCTGGCTGCGGGCAAAAGGATCCCGGTAAGACTCCTGATGTAACCACTGCTGGCACAACAGAAATCGACGAAGGTCAGACGGAAAAATTCAAAATAGGTATCATGACTGATACTGTTACACAGGGTGAAGAAGCTTATCGTACTGCAGAAAAAATGGTTGAAAAGTATGGTGAAGATATGATTGTTCACCGCACATTTCCTGACAAGGCATCCAGTGAACAAGAAACTACTATTTCAACAATTCTAAGTTTGGCTGCTGATCCAGAAGTCAAGGTAATTGTGGCGGCCTATGCTATGGAAGGAACTACTGCTGCTTTTCAGAAGGTACGCGAAACTCGACCGGATATCCTTCTCTTAGGTGGAGCTCCGACAGAGGATCCAGGGGTTCTTGGGCCCGCTTGTGACCTGCTTGTAAGCACTGATTTTATTGGAATGGGCGCCGGAGTAGCTGAAACGGCAGAGAAAATGGGTGCAACCACCTTGGTTCATTACTCTTTCCCACGTCATATGGCCAACCCTATTTATTTGGCTCGCCATGACAAAATGAAGGAAACCTGTGAAGAACTTGGAATCGAATTTGTTGATGGTACCGCTCCGGATCCTATGGCAGAAGCCGGGGTCACAGCGACACAGCAATTTATTCTCGAAGATGTTCCCCGTAAAGTTGATCAATATGGAAAAGACACTGCTTTCTTCAGCACAAATATCGGTATGCATGAAGCTTTGATTAAGAGCATCTATGAGACTGGAGCCCTTTTCCCGCACCCTGATACACCTTCACCATTTTATGCTTATCCTGGCGCTTTGGGCATAGAAGTACCTGATGATAAGACTGATGATGCGGAATGGATGTGCGATCAAATATCAAAAAAGCTGGCAGAAAATAATATGACCGGACGTATGGGTGTATGGATGCCTCCTTCTCTACCTTTAATTATTGAATCGCTTACCGAGTATGGTGTTCGAATCATTGAAGGCGGATATGATCCCGATGAGTATCTACAAGTTGATATTTTGAATACCATCCTCGAAGAGACCACGGACGGACGTTATTCTTGCAGTCTATATACCGGCGAAGACATTCCGAATTTTTATGTATATTTAAGCGTGACTGTTTTACTATAACTGTGATTTCTTCCTCTCAGTTGGTAGTTTTATGTGTTTACGATAGTGCATGCTAGGTTTACTACCTAGCATGTACTATCGCTAAAGCAGAGATAGTAAAGGAGGAAATGCATGAATTCAAAACCGGTCTTGAGTTTTAAAAATATTGAAAAAAGCTTCGGCGATAATCTTGTGCTAACAGGACTAAATTTTGATGTGCATCCCGGTGAAATTGTGTCTCTGGTCGGTGAGAATGGGTCCGGCAAATCAACATTGATGAACATCCTTTTTGGCATGGATGTCATCAGGGAAACCGGTGGGTTTAAAGGCACTGTTCAAATTGAGGGCAATGAAGTTCATATCAGCAGCCCTCTAGAGGCAATAGAACACGGTATTGGAATGGTGCATCAGGAGTTTATGCTTATTCCTGGCTTTACAGTACAGCAAAATATTAAGCTAAATCGGGAGCCGCTGCGAAAGAATTTATTTAGCCGTCTTATGGGGAAGAGTTTTGACACCATTGATATCGATGCAATGAGAAGAGATGCTCTGAGAGCTTTAAAGCGTGTACATACTAATGTTACCCCTGAAGACCATGTAGCACTGTTGCCTGTCGGAATCAAACAATTTGTTGAGATAAGCCGCGAAGTTGATAAAGAGAATCTAAAGTTGCTAGTGCTTGATGAGCCTACGGCAGTTTTGACCGAAACTGAAGCCGAACAATTATTGGAGGCTGTGCGCTCAATTTCAGATGAAGGTATTGCAATAATCTTCATAACTCATAGACTTGATGAGGTGTTTGCAGTGTCCGACAGAGTGGTTATACTTCGAGACGGTTTATTGGTAGCAGATGAGCCCACAAATAAATTGACCAAAACTCAAATAGCGGAGATGATGGTCGGTCGTCCTCTGGCAGAATCTTTTGCTTCAGTTACAAAACGGAATTTATTGGATGAAGACATTATCTTTGAGTTTCGTGACGTTTCTGTTGACATGCCCGGAGAAGAGCTATCGCATG
Source organism: Clostridiaceae bacterium (assembly GCA_012838475.1). GTDB lineage: Bacteria > Bacillota > Clostridia > Saccharofermentanales > DTU023 > UBA1046. Next base: position 15,955 of record DUPE01000213.1, on the reverse strand, counting down.
TTAATTTGAAGGTTAGACGCGGCGAAATTTTCGGGATAGGCGGTTTAGCAGGACACGGGAAATTAGCTGTAGGTAATGCTGTAGCGGGGATGTATCCCTATACCGGTGAGGTGTATTTTGATGGCAGTATCCTGAATGCGAGCAAAATAGGTGAAGCGCTGAAGCATGATATCGCCTTTGTATCTGAAGATCGAAAAGGGGTTGGGTTGCTGCTGGAAGAATCTGTGATTATCAATATTACTTTCACCGATATGATTCAGAAAAATCATTATCTTAAGAAATTCGGATTAATCACACAATATGATCATGAAAAAGCACGACAAGATGCCGAGAGGATGATCAAGGAGTTAGAAATCCGTTGTCACTCACCGGAGGATCCTGTAGGCAGACTATCAGGCGGCAATCAACAAAAAGTTTGTATGGCTCGTGTGCTCATTGCGAACCCTAAAATGCTTTTTGTTTCTGAACCCACGCGTGGTATTGATATTGGAGCCAAGAAGTTGATTCTTAATCGACTTCAGAAAATTAATCATGAATCTGGAGTGACCATAGTAATGATTTCTTCCGAATTGGGTGAGCTTCGTTCGATTTGTGACAGGATTGCTGTTATCTCCGGAGGTGAAATGCAAGGCATCTTGCAGCCTGATGCCGCAAATGCTGATTACGCGCTAATGATGTCAGGAGATCCTTCAGTGCGACAGGAAGGTGGTGTTGCCCGATGAGTGGTATCAAGGATTTTGTAAACCGTCTTGGAATGCCTCGTTTAATAATGTCAATCTTTTTACTGCTATTGTTAATCATGGTTGCTATTTATCAATTGCCTTTCAGTATGATCGTCAGTCAGTCTATTACGCGTTCCGGTATTAATATGGTTCTTGCTTTGGCAATGGTTCCTGCAATAAAGTCAGGTATAGGCATGAATTTTGGCCTGCCATTGGGGATAATCTGTGGTCTGATAGGCGGACTTATCAGCTTGGAATACAATATTACGGGTCTTTTAGGAATTTTGGCGGCTTGGTTGATTTCGGTACCATTGGCGATAGTGGCAGGATGGGCTTATGGGCTGCTGTTAAATAAAGTTAAAGGCTCTGAGTTGATGGTAGGCACTTATGTCGGATTTTCTGTTGTTTCTCTTATGTGCATAGCCTGGCTCAAGCTGCCTTTCAATAACCCTAGTTTAGGCTGGGCCATGGGCGACGGTTTGCGCGTTACTATAACGCTCGATGAGTGGTACGACAAAGCTTTGAATGAGCTTTGGGCTTTCGAGGTCTTTGGGGTTACGATACCTACCGGTCTAATTCTTACCTGCGCGCTTTTTTGTCTTTTGGTGTGGATATATATTCGTAGTCGTGCCGGAATGAGCCTGATGGCAGGTGGCAGCAATCCAAATTTTGCTCGTTACAACGGCATTAACCCAAACCGCACTCGTGTTGTTGGAGCCATCCTCTCAACCATAATAGCTGCTTTGGGCATTATCGTGTATGCACAAGGGTTTGGATTTTATCAGTTATACAGTGCGCCAATGACGATGGCTTTTCCTGCAGTTGCAGCGGTATTGATAGGCGGTGCTAGCGCTACTAAGATCAAAATTTCCAATGTTGTGATCGGCACGACTCTATTTCAAAGTATATTGGCAATTGCCTCTCCCGTTGCTGCAGCTATTTTTCCTGAAGGAAATCTGGCTGAAGTATTCAGGGTAATTGTCAGTAACGGAATTATCTTATACGCGCTTTCCAAATTTGAAGGAGGGCGTTTCAAATGAGGATTACAAATAAAGCTATAGACAAATTCAATAAAAGCAGGATATCAAAACATAGACTTAGAAATGTTTTCTTGGATAATGCAGTATTGATACTCTTTGTTTTTATCTGTGGTATTGGCCTGTTATATGCAGATCAGCCTGTTAACTACATCATTAATCAAGTTACCACAAGGTTCTTCCGAAATATTGTGCTGGTTCTTTCCTTAATTGTGCCTGTTTGGGCAGGTATGGGGTTGAATTTCAGCATTGTCGTGGGTGCAATGTCTGCACAGGCAGGAATAATCATTTCGCTCAACTATGATATTTCAGGTGTTATCGGAATCTTATTATCCTTCCTCTCAGGGGCCTTGATTGCTGCATTTCTGGGATTCCTTACAGGCAAGCTGTTCAACCATACTAAAGGACAAGAAATGATTACCGGTATGATTTTAGGCTTTTTTGCGAATGGTATATATCAATTGATATTTATGTATCTCTGTGGACCGGTTTTTCCCATCCAAAACAAAAATATCTTGCTGCCTAATGGTGTAGGTATTAACGGCATTATAACGTTGGATCAGTCGCTCGGAGGAGCTCTGGATAAACTGTGGATGCTAACTCTGGATAAGGTATTCTGGGTTGTGATAATTGTAGTGACTGTTAGTTACTTAATTAAATTGCTCAAGACTGTCATCAAAAAAATCCCACGAACCTTTATTGGAAATTATCTGCCGTTTATTATGCTGGGCGGCTGCTCTTTGCTGCTTTATTTTTTCTCCAATTACTGGGAAGCTTTTATCAACACCTCAATTTTTACCCGCGTTCCAATGATAACGGCGTTGATCGCTGGAATTGTATGTTTATTTATTACTTTTCTTGGCAACACCAAGCTTGGAAGTGATATTAAGGCTGTTGGACAAAGCATGCCTATCGCTCGGGCTGCCGGTATTAATGTAGAGAAAACTCGAATAATCGCTATTGTGTTCTCAACCATTATTGCAGCGATCGGACAAGTTATTTATTTGCAGAATTTAGGCACGTTAACTACTTATTCTGCTGCAGACCAAATAGGCACCTTTTCAGTAGCTGCATTGCTGGTAGGAGGAGCTTCTATAATCAAAGCAAATATTGGACATGCAGTTTTGGGCACAATTTTGTTTCATTTGATGTTCATCGTGGCGCCAATCGCAGGCAAAAATATTTTTGGTGATGCCCAAATCGGCGAATACTTCCGTGTATTTGTATCATACGCAGTCATTGCTATTTCTTTAGCACTGCATGCCTGGACAAACCAAATAAAGATTAGTGGGAAAAATAAAACTGAGTAATAAGCACTACTTTTAACTAAGTTCGTAGTTTACAAAGAAAGAGGTAGAAAATGACTAAAATAGCTTTTTATGGAAATATCATCGACGGAACAGGTGAGCCTTTGCTGGAAAATGGCATGGTAGTTATTGATGGTTCTAAATTGGAATATGTTGGCCGCAAAATTGATCAGTATCAGCTTCCGCAGGATGCAATAATTTATGATTATACTGATTCATACATTATGCCGGGTTTGATTGAAGCTCACTCACACCTTTCCGGGTATGGCAGCAATAATCCTTTGGACTGGGTCATTGACCCAATGCCAATTAAGGTTTGCCAGATTGTCCATGACTTACAGGCTCTTCTCGATGCAGGATTTACCTCTGTCCGTGATTGCGGGGGCTATGGCGGAGTTATTCGCCGTGCTATGGATAAGGGGCTGATTCAGGGACCACGTATTTATACAGCGAACGCGGCTATATCTCCTACTTCCGGGCATGCAGATGTCTGGACTGATTTCTCTCCCCAATTACTTGAAGAATGGGAAGGCACGCATGTTGTCGCGGATGGCGTAGATGAATGTCGCAAAGTATCCCGAACCCAGTTTCGCCACGGAGCTGATTTTATCAAGATTATGACGACCGGCGGTATCATGGATACAGCATCAGACCCCGGTATGGCTTATTTTAATTATGACGAGATCGCAGTTTGTGTAGAAGAAGCTGAAAGGATGAGCACATATGTCGCCACTCATGCTGAAAGTGATGCAGGTGTTTATAATGCGGTCATTGCCGGAGTAAAATCCATTGAACATGGTTATATGACCACCGACAGGACATTAGAAGAGATGCTCAAAAGAGGTTGCTGGCAAGTGCCAACACTCAGTGCTATGGCCATACTGCTGGAGAATGTGGATAGCATGATTCCTGTTGTGGCAGATAAAATAAGGTACGTTGTACCTAAGGCCATGGAATCCGTTGCAAAGGCACGTGAAGCGGGCATTCCAATGGCTTGTGGGGCGGATTATCTTAGTGTCAAAGGACAAAACGAGTACGGTGGTAAGAATTGCAGAGAACTGCTGGAATTTACGAAAGTAGGCTATTCACCACTGGAAGCAATTAGCTGTGCGACCAAGATGGGCGCTGTGACAATGCAAAGTGAAGATATACTCGGTACACTGGAAGCAGAAAAGCTAGCGGATTTAATCGTGGTAGAGAAAAACCCTCTGGATGATATTAGCTGTCTGATGGATGTTGACAACACTAAATTGGTTATGAAAGAAGGCATAGTTGTTAAGCACATTCAGTAGAACTAATTTTAATAAGGAGTACGTACCATGAATATTGTGATCGCTCCGGATTCTTTTAAAGGCAGCGCATCTGCAAAAGAAATAGCCGGTTTCATAAAAAATGGAATACTGACTGTTGACCCGTCCACCAATTGTATGTCGCTTCCAATTTCTGACGGCGGAGAAGGTTTTTGTGATGCTATGTTAGCGATATCGGGAGGCGAGCGCTTTTCAATGCAGGTAGTAGGAGCCGATGGTCATCAGCAGGATGCCAGCTGGGCGAAGCTGCTTGACGGAACAGCAATTATTGAGTTAGCCCAAGCATCGGGGCATATTTCATCTTATCAAGATTTAAATGCCATGAGTACTACAACTTATGGAACAGGTGAACTGATACATGCCGCTATAGAATCCGGAAGTCGTAATATTATCGTAGGTTTGGGCGGATCAGCATCAACCGATGGTGGAATGGGCCTATTACAAGCTCTGGGGATTTCCTTTAAAGATAAAGCAGGAAGGGAGTTGGGCTATGGTGGCGGAGAATTAGCGAATCTTCATGAAATTGATATAACAGGGCTTGATCCTCAGGTTAAGGAATGTGAATTTATTGTCGCCTGCGACGTGAACAACCCATTGACAGGGCAAAACGGAGCTGCTGAAATATTTGGCCCGCAAAAAGGAGCTACTCCGGAAATGGTAAACGAACTTGATAATAACTTGGCAAATTTTGCAATTAAAGCGCGACCTTTTGTTGAGCAAGATTTATCTGCCTTGCCCGGTGCAGGCGCAGCCGGCGGCACATGTTTCGGATTGATGGTATTCTGTGGCGCGGCGATGAAGCGGGGGATTGATGTCATATTAGACAAAGCAAATTTTGAGGATCTGCTCAAAGACGCAGATTTAGTTATTACAGGGGAAGGCTGCATAGATGAACAAACTATATTTGGTAAAGCACCTATTGGAGTAGCCTTGCGAGTAAAAGAAGCGTTCCCGCAATTGCCGGTTATTGCAGTATGTGGATATAAAGGACCCGGTGCTGAGAAAGTACTGAATTATGGTGTAGACGAGATAGTGGAAATCAATACCTCGATCTCAAAAAATTGTGCCATGAAAAAAGTTAAAGAATTAACAGAGCGGGCTGCTGCTAAAATCATGACGAAGTTTGTGAAAAAAGAGGTTATTGTTTTGCCATTATAGGGAAAATGTTCAGGATATTTGATATTTATTCAACAAATCATTGTCATGAACGATATAATGGAAATATTAATATTCAGAAAAGAGTTGTACTATGACATCGTTGAAATTTCTGCATGACGTTGCATATGAGTATCTGCGCGAGATGATTGTTTCCGAGAAACTTGTCGTAGATAAGCTTTACTATAGTACTGATATTGCTAAGTCGATCGATATGTCACTTACTCCTGTTCGTGACGCATTACAGCGTTTAGAGCAGGACGGCTATGTTGAAGTTATGCCCAGTCGGGGATTTCGCGTTCGTCGCTTAACAAATAAAGATATTCGTGAGATAGTACAATTCCGCTGTGCGATCGAAGGGTATTGCGCAAGCCAACTTGGCAAAGATATTGTTGAGGGGAAAGACGTTAGTGCAACAGTTGATGCTTTAAGATCTTGCATCGACAGTATGGAGCAGCTCCAGCTTACACCGTCGGATATCAGTGAGTTTTCAGATCTTGACAGCCAGTTTCATTTGGAGATGGTTCGCTATCTAAATAATACTTTGTTCAATGTTAATTATGATAAGAATGTCAATCTCATTAAACGTTTTCTGGTCGAAGCGATGAACAAACCTTATCGTATGGAAGAGTCTATCGAAGAGCATAATCTAATCTTAGATGCTATCTTGCAAGGGAATACCGCAGACATAAACGAAAACCTGCACTCTCATATAATCAAAGCAGGCGGCATGTTACTAATTATGGAACAAGATTAGCCTCATTAAATGGACAGTTCATCACAATTAAATGGGAATTGACATTCAAAGTGGTTGTCAAGAGTTTAGGTACAATTGACATCTGTCTTATATTGCGTAGCAAAATAAAGCCGGATCAAAAATCCAATTTAAAGAATATTTTAGCTCTAACGTAGATTTATCAGGTATAGATTATTAGCAGATACCCGGGCGGTTGTAGTGACCCGCAAGGTCAAAATCAAAGCGTGCTTCTGCCAGCAGACCCAGGTCTAGTTCTGCTAACAAAATTTCTTCTTTGTCATAAACCGGGCCTGCCAGATATTGACCGAAGGGGTTAATAATCGCAGAACCCCCGCGGTTGACGACTTCGCTTTCTATCAGTTCAGCATGGCAATGCAGGTCTTGCGGATAGTGTTCCAGCGTGAAATATGGGGATGCAGTCAACACGAAGGAACGTCCTTCCATCGCTATGTGCCTCATAGAGATCTGCCAGGATTCTCTCGAGTCAACAGTAGGAGCCAGATAGATACCTGTACCTTGCTGATAAATCGTTGACCTCAATAGAGGCATATAGTTTTCCCAACAAATCAGTCCGCCCATCTTGCCGCCTGCACAACCGCGACGTTGACTTTCCCTTCAGTTATCATGAGAAGTACCCTTCTAAGTTGCGGTAGTTATGGTCAATTAGTTTGCTGTGGTTAGTTGCGGTCAATATATTTCGCATCTACCCAGGGCAGGGATACCATGCCCCCGACCTCAGCCTCATAATCTATAATTCCTTTGAATTCGCCGTAAAAGGTCAAATTCCAATCTTTGGCGAAAGCCTTGGTGGCGGAAGGGACGTCAAAGGTGACATAAACACCGTCCCCCCAGGAGATTTCACCCTTAGTCACATTGATGCCATAAGTGAAGTAGCCCTCCTCTGGAGTATCTTCCAGAACCTCAATAACCTCTCCCGAAAATTTGACGATCTTTCCTTCATATTCTTGCGGATTAGCCATTAACTCAGCGTAGGCTACAACTACACTGTTCTCTTTGTATAGGACTGCAGCCGCTTCCTCCTCGCTTAAAGGTTCTGTTTGCTCGACCCCGGAGGGGTTTGCTTCAGCTTCTTCACGCACTTTTTTATCCATGTATGCGTTGTAGACCATAAGTGCGATCACAATAACAGCTAGGAGAACTCCAATCCACGAGCTCTTCTGCTGTTGCTGTTGCTGCTGCTGTTCATTAACGTCCCGTTGGAGATCCCGGTGCTTTTTTGACTTTCTGTTCGGGTATAATTCTCTTTCGGGATACCCACTTCCCGATGCAGAGTCCTGCTCATTTTTTAGCTGGTCGTTGCTCATCTTTTTCTCCCTTAAACTTAGCCTAATAATATTGCCACATATAGTAATAAATTTCAAAATAATTCCTGCGCCCAAGGCTGGAGCAATCAGCAGGTTTCTAGCTGTTATTTGTAGCGAAAAAACTGCCCGGATAGCTTGGCGTCTTCAACAAAAAATACTAGGAGATGCCATGATCAGCTTCAGCAAAAAACAAACCTCAGAGTTTGAAAGCACAAAATATTCTGAGAATTGGCGTATTCCGCTGGTTAAAGCTCTTGAACTCAAACAGGAAGTTCTGCTATTTTGAGACAGTAAGCAGAAGTGGAAAACAGCAGGTCATGTTTAGCTTCAAATTTACTGTGAGATTGGTAAGTAGTATCTGAAATTGGCCGGCAACTGCTGAGATTTACCTGCAGCGGTTAATGCTTACCGGCAACTGCTGAGATTTACCTGCAGCGGCTAATGCTTACCGGCAACTACTGAGGTTTACCTGCAGCGGTTAATGCTTACCGGCAACTGCTGAGATTTGCCAGTAATAGTCGGTTTTGCCGACTAGACGAAAAGGAGGGTCGGAGATTATGGATAATGAAATAGATCTCGATTTAGATCTTGATTTGGTAGCAGAAACTATTAACGATACTTTGCCCAGTTTGACCATGTATGTGAGAGATGTGAATCTGGATGCAAAGATTGCCGCCATGTATAAGCCCGGCATGATTATCAGAGAACCGGGTTTTACGGACGCAAGCAGCCTTAACATGGGTATGATAACCACTCATCGTTATGCGATACTGTCCAATCATATGTCAGATTTTGCTGAATTCAAGCACGAAAAGGACTGGGGTTTGTTTGTCGCTGAACGCGATTCACATTTCAAAGTATTGGATGTATATGAGTTCGAGGGCAGAATCCAGATACTCTTGCTGCATTTACCGGATGACAACCGTTGGCGATTGTTTGAGCAGATAGTGATCGATATCGAAGAGGAGCTTGTTTCCACCGGAAGAGTCCATTTTGAAAGCAGCAGCCTGCTGGCGCCGGTGGCAGCTTTGACTTCACGTGACTGGTTGAACCGCACCTTAAATCCGCTTGGTATTTCCGATGAAGGAGAGATTTTCGAGTTATGATCGAAACGCAGATCCTTCAGCGTGAGATTGCACTGGCTGAGTATGTGCCTGCATGTATTGATGTGGGAAAATTCATCAAGTTTTGCGAAGAATGTCCTGCTTACAGCCGGAACTGGGCATGCCCGCCTTTCAACTTCTCGCCGATGAATATTTGGCTGTCTTATAAATCTATCCTGCTATACGGCAGGAAGGTTGTCTTTGGGGAAGAGCTGGCCAATAAGCAGTATGAAGCAGACGAGCTCAATTCTCTAATTTATGAGATTATGACGCCGATAAAAACAAGTATTACAGAAGAACTGTTGGAGATGGAGAGAGGAAATCATGGCAGCAGGGCGCTGTTTGCGGGTAAGTGCGAAGGTTGCGAGATTTGTAATCGTCCAACGGGGCAAGCCTGTATAAGGCCGGAATTTATGCGGCATTCCATAGAAGCCCTGGGCGGTGATGTAGAGAAGACGCTTAAACTGTATTTTGATGAAAAACTGGTCTGGACTTCAGCGGGCAGACTTCCGCAACATTTTTTCTTGCTTGGCGGGTTATTGATTGGTTAGAGTGCACCCCCTGCGCACTGGCGTGTACCGGCCTCACCATCATCGGTGGCAAAAACAAGCAGTGCACTCCCTGCGTACTGGTGTGAACATTCTAACTAATGTTTTCTTCTGTAAAATCAATCATATGTTACTAGAGTTACGAGATAGAATAATGGGTAAGGCGGATCGGTTTATCCCGACTTTTTCAAATCTTGCTTTTGGGTGTTAAGGGCGGTGTAATCCAAAACGTACCGCATTTCATTTTCCTATTTGAATTTTACGGATAGGCCGCCCTCTCATATACTTTCACATGGTCAACCAGTTCTATCAATACATGCCGCGTCAGCATCTCGATGTTAGCGTGTTTGCGGAAAGTGGAAAACAGATGCTTTAAGACACCTGTTTCACTTATAATTATTACACTTCGGGTCAACTGGCCAGAAGTTTGGGACTGTTGGTGCGGAAAACGACAAACAAAATTATAATGTAATCTTTAATAATTTTTGCTGCCTGACTGTCTGTCCCGTTCGGCGTTCTCCTATAATGTGATAGTTTAAATTTTATTTTGTGTGCCTCACTCCCATTGAAATAAGGTTTTGTTGCAGTTCTCTTAATTTTGGCTTTTCATATGATAATATTCGCAAATGCGTGACAATTAATTTGCTTATTATTTGCTTTTATAGTAGATAGATTATATTGTATATGTCCTGGCCTTTGCCGGGATATTGCTCAAAAGATGACCGAGCTATTGGTTACAGGGTCAAAGACCCAAGAAATGGAGACCACAGAGTGGAAGATATTGATTTATCTCACAGTACAATGGCGGCACTGGCCAGCGTTGCCGGTGACGCGAGCGTGGGACGTTTGCTCTTACAGTTATTAGGTATTTTTGTCCTGATTCTAATCAATGGCTTTTTTGCCGCTTCTGAAATGGCGATTGTTACCCTAAATGACAACAGAGTCCGCAAAGCCGCAGAAGAGAATGACGGCACGGCGAAGAAGTTAATGTATTTCATCGATAATCAAAGTGGCTTTCTGGCGACTATCCAGGTCGGTGTTACGCTGGCAGGCTTCCTGTCCAGTGCTTTTGCCTCGCAAAATTTATCTGTGCTTTTGTTCAAGGCCATGGATCCCAGTATGACCAAAGTATATCTGCAAAATATCAGTACGGTTATTATCACGATCGTATTGTCGTATTTTACATTGGTGCTGGGAGAACTGGTGCCGAAAAGAGTAGCGATGAACAATCCGGAAGGTTTTGCGCGCAGCTTTGTCGGCATCTTGCGTGGCTTTGACTTCATTATGAAACCGTTTACCAAATTTCTCGATGCCTCTGCCAATGTAGTTTTGCGGATTTTGCGCATTGATCCTGAAGAAGCCAGGGAACGCGTGACAGAAGAAGAGATTTGCATCATGACGGAAGCAGGGGCAAAATCGGGCGATATTCGTCAGGGGGATCTTACCTTGATTAAGAACATCTTCTCTTTTGACGATAAAGATGTTTCTGAGATTATGACTCCTCGCACCAATATCGTTGCACTTTCGTTGGACTCTGATTATGATACGACCAAAGAAGCTGCAGCTAATTCTCGCTTTTCCCGTATCCCTGTGTATGAAGACGATATCGATGATATTGTTGGCGTCCTCTTCATAAAAGATATCTTGCGCATATCGAATGAACAGAAGGAAAACTTTGATCTGGCGAGTATCCTCCGTGAAGCATATTTCGTCCCTGAGGGCAAACAGATTAATGTCTTATTCAAGGAGATGCAGGAGAATCGTCTTTCTTTGGCTGTCGTCATCGATGAGTACGGAGGTACTGAAGGCATTATCACTATGGAGGATCTTCTGGAGGAGATTGTCGGCAATATCGAAGACGAATACGACCTGCCCGATGAGGAGGTTGTACTTAATGCAGATGGCAGCTATAGCATGAGCGGTCTGGTGACTCCCGCTGAAGCAGGAGAGTTTATTCCCGAGCTGGCCGAGCTGGAAGATGATGATGGCTTTGATACCATGGCAGGATTTGTCTTGAGTTTATTGGGTTATATACCGGAGCAGGGTACCATGCCCGAAGTGGAATACCAAAATCTCCGTTTCACCGTTCTGGATATGGACGACAAGAGAATTGCAAAAATTAGATTGGACGTACTCGAATCTAAGGACGATAATAGTCAAGAAGAAGAATGCTGATTATCATATGGACACGGTCTGCTGCATGAGAAATACAATGATATTTTTATAGGGGATATTGCCTGATTTTCTTTATAACTTTGCAAGTTGTATGTGATAACTCAGATTTTTTGATGTACTTTACCCTGACTTCATTAGGAGGACTTGATGGACCACCAACAAAAACCCTGGCTACCCGATGAAAATGGAGAAATCCCGTTAGACGGCGATGCTCTATACTCCCGGACCATAGAAGATATTCTTAATCAATTGGAGACTGACAGCAGCAAAGGGCTTACTGCTGACGAGGCGGAGCAAAGGCTGAAGAAACTGGGTGCTAACGCACTTACCGAGGAGAAAAAAGAGTCTCTCTTGCAGAAGTTCCTCAACCAGTTCAAAGACTTCATGGTTCTTATTCTTATTGCTGCCTCTTTGGTCTCCGGTCTGTTGGGCGAGTTGGCAGACTCTATCATCATTATCGCGATTGTAATTATTAATGCGGGGTTAGGTGTTTATCAGGAAGGCAAAGCGGAAAAGGCTATTGAATCATTACAAAAAATGTCGGCTCCGCATGCCAGAATCATGCGAGGCGGACAGCAGATGTTGGTCGAAGCTGCAGATCTGATTCCGGGCGATATCGTCCTGCTGGAAGCCGGGGATATCGTACCTGCAGACATCAGGCTTATAGACAGTTCTAACCTCAAGGCAGAAGAAGCGGCCCTGACCGGAGAGTCTGTTCCGGTGGAAAAGGAGGCTGCAGATAGGCTGGCTGCGCCACAGGGTATCGGCGATCGCATAAATATGGTCTTCTCCAGTACCGCTATTACCTATGGACGTGGTAAAGGTGTAGTAGTTACCACAGCTGATCATACCGAGGTAGGGAAGATCGCCAGCCGCCTCAAGGGGATCACCAGAGAGATGACACCGCTGCAAAAAAACCTCAATCAGTTGGGTAAGGTTTTGGGTGTTCTCGTTCTAATTGTCAGCGCTATCGTTTTTGGTGTCGGTCTATTGCAGGGAGGTGAAATCCTACCTCTCTTCATGACAGCTGTCAGTCTTGCGGTAGCAGCTATTCCGGAGGGTTTGCCGGCAGTCGTGACGATTGTGCTCGCTTTGGGTATGAATCGGATGGCAAAGAAGAACGCAATTGTTAAGCGCCTTCTGGCTGTGGAGACCTTAGGCAGTGTAGATACAATCTGTTCGGACAAAACCGGCACCCTGACTCAAAATGAAATGACAGTAACAAGACTGTATGCGGACAGGCAACATTACATTGCTTCCGGCATAGGCTATGCTCCTGTCGGCGAGATTAAAAAAACAGAGCTAATTGATGGTTCCAAAGAGGAAAGTGAGGCAGTAGTGGCCTCGGACAATCAAGTTTTGCAACGCCTGTTGGAGATAGGGGTTTTATGTAACGATGCTGAACTGGTCGAAAATGATCTATGGGGTATCCTGGGTGATCCGACCGAAGGAGCCATGCTAAGTGTGGCAGCCAAGGGTGGCGTATCACCCTCAGAAGCCAGGGCTCAAAATGTTCGCCAGGGCGAATTGCCTTTCGACTCTGAACGTAAATTGATGACTGTATTCCACGACAGTTTTGATAATTCATTTTTATCCCTGACCAAAGGGGCACCTGATATTGTCCTCGATCGCTGCCGAGATGTGATGACGTCTCAAGGCGTTGTGCCCCTTACTGCTGAGCTTAAAGAAGAAATCCTGAATGTTAATATCCGGCTTGCACGTCAAGCCCTGAGAATTCTTGCCTTCGCATACGGGGAACACAATGATTCCAACTATGAAGACGCAGAAAAGGATATGGTATTTGTTGGTCTTATGGGCATGATTGATCCTGCCAGGCCGGAGGTTAAAGAGGCAATCGAAGTGTGTCACGGTGCCGGTATCTCAGTAGTTATGATTACCGGTGACTATAAAGAGACTGCGGTAGCAATCGCGGATGATCTGGGTCTGCGTCAGTCGGAAGACAGAGTAGTCACAGGTGCTGAGTTAGAACAGATGAGCCAGGAAGAACTGGTAAAGATAGTCTCCGATACTACGGTATATGCCCGTGTCTCTCCTGAGCACAAGGTCAGAATCGTTGAAGCTCTGCGTGCCGCCAATCATATCTCATCCATGACCGGTGACGGCGTAAATGATGCTCCCGCACTTAAAGAGGCCGATATTGGCGTCGCAATGGGCATAACAGGTACCGAAGTAGCCAAGGGTTCAGCAGATATGATTTTGACAGATGACAATTTCGCCACCATTGTCCAGGCAGTGGAAGAAGGTCGTATCATCTACAGCAATATCCGTAAATTCGTCAATTTTCTGCTTTCTTGTAATGTCGGTGAAATTCTCGTTATTTTTATCACAAATTTGCTCTTGGGACCTGCTTTCACCCCGCTGCGTCCGATTCAGCTTTTGTGGCTGAATCTAGTAACTGACAGCTTTCCCGCACTTGCACTTGGCAGGGAGAAAGGTGAAGAAGATATCATGAAGCATCCGCCCCGGGCGCATGACGCTAAAATTCTAGATCTCAAGATGCTGGGATCGATAATTAATCAATCCGTTGCCATCTTGATAGCAGTTTTTGCAGCCTTTCAAATAGGACGTTTTGTTTATCCTGACGTAATGGTCAATGCTCAAGAGCAGATTACAGCGTATGCCGGCAATTTTAGCTTCTTCCCCCTGGCAGGGTATTTGCCATCTATGGGAGCTCGCACCTATGCCTTTATTACCTTGATAATGGCTGAGCTATTCCGCGCTTACTCGAGCAGGTCTGAAGATTATTCTGTTTTCAGTTTGGGACTTTTCTCCAACTCGACACTGAATAAGGCATTTTTGCTCTCATTTACATTAACTCTGGCCGTTGTCTATCTGCCTCTCGTGCAGCCGCTCTTTTATACGATTTCTCTAGATCTCATGGATTGGCTGAGAATTCTGGCCTTGTCGTTATTCCCATTAGCATCCGGCGAGATTTACAAGCTATTGCGGCGCAGATCAGTGCAAAGAAGACCGGCGAAATAGTTATGCAAATTTAACGTGATCGCTGGCCCTGTGCCTCAAATAATACGAGGGCAAAATATATGCAGCTGTACCGCAATTTATTTGACAGGTTGAATTAAAGTCAGTACAATAAGCACCGTAACAAGTAGAAGTTCCGCTTCTCACCTTGAGCATTAAGCGAAAAGGTTAATCTGGATGGCTAGGATAGTACTCTAGTTTTCGAGAGCGGAACGAGTCCCGCTCTTTTTTATGCGGAGAAAGGTAGGCGAACATCGGCAAGCGAAGCAAGCACATCATAAACGAGGACATCCGTTTCCCTCAGATAAGACTGATAGATGAGGAAGGAGAGATGGTGGGCGTAATTACTACGGCAGATGCTATTGCTCGAGCCAAGAGCAACGATTTGGACTTAGTTCTCGTTTCTCCCGACCCCAAGAACCCGGTCGGAAAAATTATGGATTATGGGAAATACGCCTATGATCAGGCCAAGAGAGAAAGAGAGGCCAGACGCAATCAGAAAACAACTGAGGTCAAGGAAGTTCAGCTCAAGCTAACCACCGAAGCGCATGATCTGGATTTCAAAATACGCAACGCCATGCGTTTTTTGGATGCAGGTGATCGCGTCAAGGTTGTGATCAGATTTCGCGGCAGAGAAATGGCCCATCAGGAACAGGGTTATGATGTCATGAAGAATTTTGCGGAAGCTTGTGCTGAGAAATGTGTGGTCGATCGTCCCCCCAGGGCTGAAGGGCGACACATGATAATGTACCTGGCTCCACGCAAGGATAAAGACTAGGGCATCCTGTTTTTACAGACAGGGGCCGGTCCTTCCAAAAATCCAGATAAGAGCTTCAATCATTGACTTAATATTGGAGCTTCTGAGAAGTGCGGACTAAAGTAGATAATATACAATTTATATAGAGAGGATAGTGATGCAAGATGCCAAAGATGAAAACACACAGCTCGTCGAAAAAGAGATTTAAAGTGACCGGCACGGGCAAATTTGTGAGAAACAAGGCCGGAAAACAACATATATTGACCAAGAAGACGACTAAACGTAAACGCAATCTGCGCCAGCCAACGGTAGTTGACAAGACGCACGAAAAGAGATTGCGCAAGCTGATGCCCTATGACAATTAATTTAGACTAATAAGGAATAACGAAGGGTTAACAGGAGGTCAATAATGTCAAGAGTTAAACGAGGCGTTAACGCAAGAGCTCGCCATAAAAAAGTTCTTAAACAAGCTAAAGGCTATTTTGGACATAAAAGCAAATTATTTAGAGTAGCTAACCAACAGGTACTGAAATCGGGCAATTATGCCTACAGAGACAGACGCAGAAAAAAGCGCGATTTCAGAAGATTGTGGGTGACAAGGATCAATGCAGCCAGCCGTCAAAACGGCATGAGCTATTCCAGCTTTATTAATGGTCTGAAGAAGGCCGGCATTGGTCTGGATCGTAAAATACTTGCAGATATGGCTGTGAACGATAAGGAAGGCTTCAGCTATCTGGTCGAGCAGGCACAGGCGCATCT
>DUPE01000008.1 GCA_012838475.1 Clostridiaceae bacterium | reverse complement strand
TCCAGGCCGCTATCGTTTCCGGACTGCCCAAGCCTTATATTCTCTTCTCTGAGATATTGCCTAACACCATGGCTCCGGTACTCATCCATTCAAGTTCGGTCATGGCTTTTTCGATCCTGGACGAGGCTGCTCTCTCCTTCCTTGGCATGGGGGTGCAGACGCCAACCGCCAGTCTGGGCAATATGCTGGGTGCGGCAACATCCCAGGCGGTCTTGACTAATATGCCCTGGCTCTGGATACCTCCGGGAGTGATGATAGTCCTGATTGTCATGTCCGTAAACTTCATCGGTGATGCCATCCGCGATGCCTTCGACCCCACCAATCCATTGGTATAACTGCAAGGCAAAGAAAAGCCCGGTCACCTGAAGGCAACCGGGCCGTATCTTCGTTAACTACTACACTGTGCTCCTGGCAACTGTGCTGCCACATGCAGCCTTCAACTTTTATACTTCATCGATAACAAATAATTGTCGAATTGTTTGCCGAACTATTGACGGAGCTCTGCTCCCAGCTTCTTAGACAGCTGCTTGACAATGGCTCCCCGCTTGCCGGCAATTTGGTCGCTGGATAGTGTTCCCTCGTCGGAGCCCAGCAGTACGTGGAAGAGCAAGGACTTCTTGCCGGCAGGGATCTGTGAGCCACGGTATTCCTCGACATAAGTCAGCTCTTTGACCATTGGCTCGACGATCTCTCTGACCTGCTCCCAGGTCACCTTTTCCTCTACAATCATGGCAAAGTCTTCCTCGACCAGCGGATAGTGGGGCAGAGGCCTATACTCATGGCCTCTGGTAGGCTGGGGCGTAAGTTTCGTCATATCTAACTCAAAGACGGCCACCTGAGTTCTCTTGATGCCGACCGCATTTTTGACTTTGCTCGACAGCAGCCCCAGGCTGCCAATGCTCTCCCCCTGGCCAATAATATTGAGCCAGACGTCTTTGTCCGCCCAGACAGGAGGGGAGATGTTTTGGAAGGTAAGCTGTTCGCTTCCGGCATAATCAGGCAATTGAGCTATTAAACCCTTGACTTCGCGGAAGATGTAAAGACCTTGATCTTCGTCAGCAGCGATGGCGCCAGCCAGATTTAGCTTTTGCACAGGGAAGATCTCGGCAGGATCAGATGGACTCGTCTCACCGGACAAGAAAATCTGAGCCATTTCGAAAACCTTTATCTCATCCTGGAAACGGAGATTGCCCCGCACATTGCCTATCAAGCCGGGCACCAGACTTGGTCTCAGCCTGGATTGATCAGGAGCAGGCGGCTGGGCGAGTTCAATCTCCGCCTCAACGCCGGCAGCAGCGATTAAATCGTCTGCAGTCCAGGGATAGGTGAAGATCTCACGAAAATCACAGCGGAATGCAAGGTATTCTCTGACTCTGCGCTCCAAATCGAAACCGTCTTGTTTGATCGCCTTTTCCAGCGTCACTGTCGGGGGGATAAAGTCAAAATTCTCATAGCCTATAATACGGGCAACTTCCTCGACAATGTCGCAAAACAATGAGACATCGCCGGTAGAGCGCCAGCTGGGAGCGACTACGTTTAATATATCCTCGTCAACCCGCTGAACTGTGAAGCCAAGTGCGAACAGCAAAGTGCTAACTTGTTTATAGTCCACTTTTCTGCCCAGACTTTTAGACAAGGCAGCAAGGCTTACATCAATTTTAGCCTGGCTCGTGGTAGTAGCGACAGCATCCTGATATCCCAGTAATTGAGCCTCGGGGAACAGTTGCACTAACAATTGACAGGCAAGCGCGATGGAAATATCTACGCGCTGCGTGTCAATTCCCTTCTCATAGCGGGTAGAAGCCTCAGTGCGGACGTTGAAACGCTGGGCAGTATGGCGAATGCTCAGCGGATCGAAAACGGCAACCTCCAAAACCATCTCGGTGGTGTCATCGTGCAAAGAATCCTTCTTGCCGCCCTTGACCCCGGCCAAAGCCATCGGCTCACTCGTATCGCAGATGACAAGGTCTTCAGCAGTCAGCTGCAGGAAGGTATCATCAAGCAGCTCCAATGTTTCGCCCTTACGGGCTTCTCTGATAATCAGCTCTTTATTAACAAACCGTCTGTCAAAGCCATGAGTCGGACAGCCCGTGGTCATCATGACATAATTAGTGATGTCTATCAGAGCATTATGAGGCGTGATCCCTGCGGCAGCGAGCCTGACCCTCATCCAGTGAGGAGCGGGTCTGGAGTCCAAACCGGAAAAGACAAGACCCGCGTAGCGCGAACAACGTTTTGGCGACTCGATCGTGACCGGAAGTGAATGCTCATTGTCCTCAAGTGAGCTATCGAGTACAAAATCCGCCACCGGCATTAAATTCCGCTGGAATATTACAGACAGTTCTCTGGCGATACCGTAGTGGCCCCACAGATCAGGGCGATTAGTCAGAGATTTATTGTCGATCTCCAAGATCACATCATTAAGCTGCAAAGCTTCAGATATCGGCATACCGGCAGGAAAGTCAAAATCTTTCAGATCCATGATCTCTGCTTCCCGGCTGGCAGGGAAGAGCTCATCCAGCTCCAATTCTTCAGAGGCACAAATCATGCCACAGCTGGGTTCTCCTCTCAGTTTGGTCTTCTTGATCAGAACCGGTTCACCTTGACCATGCCATCTGACATAAGAACCCGGCAGTGCCACGACAACCCTTTGTCCTTCATACAGATTGCAGCCGCCGCAGACTATTCTATAAGGCTCAGCCTCTCCCACATCGACAATCGTGATCAGTAGTTTGTCAGCCTGGGGATGCGGCAGGATTTCCATAATTTTCCCAACTACGACCTTGTCATAAGCAAGCTCCTGATAACGGATATCCTCAACCTCGACAGTCCGCATTGTCAGCTCATGAGCCAGCTCCTCAGGAGCGATATCACTCAGGTCCACATAGTCATTTATCCATTGTAGAGAAATCTTCATAGCATAAAGGCTTTACAGCCTCCTCCTTGTACTTAGTTCACTTATCTATCTCAGAATCAAGCTTGCTTATCTATCTCAATATTTAGCTTGTTCGTTAATTCCAAATCGTTTCTATGGTGCCGGTATGGCAGTTCCTATCTGAATTGTGACAAGAAGCGCAGGTCACCGCTGTGGAACAGTCTGACGTCATCGACGCCGTAACGCATCATTACCAGGCGGTCCAACCCGATATTAATATAGAAGCCGCTCCACTCTTCCGGATCAAGTCCCGCCTCTTTCAGAACATTCGGATGTGGTGTGCCTCCCGGCATCACCTCAATCCAGCCGACATTCTTACATACTCGGCAGCCATCACCGCCGCAGACCTGACATTCCATATCTATCTCAAAGCCCGGCTCAACAAAGGGAAAGAAACCGGCTCTCATTCTGGTATTTACTTTGCGTCCAAAAATCTTCTCCAAAATCGTATCAATCAGTAGATGCCCGGAAGCAAAGGGGAAGTCTTTCTCAACAATCAAGGCTTCGTATTGGAAAAATGCTCTTTCGTGCCTGGCATCGGTTGACTCATTACGATACACCCTGCCGGGATAAACAAAGCGGGCGGGGGCACCGTATTTCCTCAAGAATCTTACACTGGCACCGGTAAGATGCGGACGCAGACAAAGACGATCTGCACCACGTTTGTCCTCCGTACCTTTGATCCAGAAGGTATCCATGGTTTCGCGAGCGGGATGATCGGGCGGGAAGTTTAAATTATCGAAGGCGAATAGTTCGCTGGTGATTTCGTCTTCCGAAAAGATAACAAAGCCCAGAGAGTGAAACGCATCATTAAGGTCATAGCTCATTTGGGTAATCGGGTGGAGACCGCCTGACTTGGGACTGATGCCGGGTGCTGTAAGATCTGGCGGAAAGTCCAAGACAGGAGCACTGTCACTGAGAGAGATTCTTTTATTGTCGATCTGTTCAGACAGGGACGTTTTAACCTTATTAGCCATCTGACCGACATTCCTTCTATCATCCGGTTCCAGCTGTCCCAATCCTTTCAGAACTTGGGTCAATTCACCATTTTTCCCCAGATATTGTTGCGAAAGTTTTTGCAGCTCCTCTTCACTTTGAATGTTCACAAGAGCACGCATAGCCTCCTGCTCAATATTTTCTAATTTTTGCAGCATACTTAGACTCCCCAATTTATTTCTCTTAGACGACTTGGCACAGCCGGCGACACCGCCGGCAAACCCGAGTTCCCCTAGATTAAAATCTATAACACAATCCAAACATAGAATAGCGATTTTCGTCAATTATAACGCACTTTAGCAGGCAATTGCTCTCAGGTAATTTTGTCTAAAGATTCAAGTCGCATACTTAGGCATACTTCTTATTGCTGCAAGAAGACCAAATCTTATTTGACTTCGATTAGCTAATTCCCCGCTCATAATCCACAGAACCCGCACAGAAAACTATATAATTTTACTTAATGCGTATTATGGAAAGTTTAAAGATAAAATATTATCAGCTCTCTAGCGAAGGCGAAAAGAGATCTTCTATCGCAGGAGGCCTGAGATGAGATGGTTTCTGGAATAAAATGATTTTGGGACTAAAGATGGATTAGCAGGGTAGACTTTGCATGGATGCCGGTTACGGGTTAATTCCGGTATAGGATGATTCTGGGAGGGGATATATATGCGAAATTATGTCGATCAAAATAATATTGAGATGTCGGAGCGGAAAATCACTGCAGAATGGTTGGCAGAACTTAAGTTTCTGTCGGCCCTGACTGCCAGCCCTGAGCAAAAGAGCGCTGCCTTTATAGTCAAACAGGCAGATCTCAGTGATAACGATTACAAATCCTGGCTGTGGCTTTTGCAAGACAACAAAGTAAGATGTCTTACCCGCATATATAAAGAATCCTCTTTCGCCTTTCTTGATGAGGAGACAATCCTTTTTCCCGATCAACGCATAGAAGCAAATAAGAAAGGGGAAGAAGCGCAATATATCGAAAAGGACTGCTATACCCGCTTCTATCGTCTACATATTGCAAATAATGAAATTAAATTTGCTTTTGAACTGCCGTTTAACTGCAAAGAATTCCAGTCATTAGGAAACGGCCGCTATCTGATAATGTCTGACATAGATGTAGATAAACCCGATCTCTGGCGTGAACGCCACGAAAAAGCCCTGGACGATTCTGCCGTACAGGAATCGAAACCCAAGAGTAGAGACGAAGGCGCAATAGTGGCTGACAAGGTTGTTAGTTTTAGTCGCAACTCAGTAAGTGAGGATCCGGCGAATAACGCTACCCTGAGTGAAGCTCCAGCAAGTGATGCCCCGATTAGTGACACCTTGGCAAGTGAGGATCCGGCGAATAACGCCACCCCGAGTGAAGCCCCAGCAAGTGATGCCCCAATTAGTGACACCTTGGCAGGTGAGGATCCGGCGAATAACGCCACCCTGAGTGAAGCCCCAGCAAGTGATGCCCCAATTAGTGACACCTTGGCAAGTGAGGATCCGGCGAATAACGCTACCCCGAGTGAAGCCCCAGCAAGTGATGCCCCGGCTGCGGCAGAAAATAATTCTAACGATTGGTACATGGAACTGGAGGAGATTCCCTTCCGACGCGATAATTCAGGCTATCATCCGGGAAAGAGAACTCAGCTCTTTTTATATGACGAGAAGTCGGGGGAAATCAAGGTTTTGACCGCTCCGGATCTTAATGTTAGAGAAATCACACTTCATCGACAAGACGCCAGAGTTTTGATTAGAGCTAATGACCGATCGGGACAATATCGCCACATGGCCGGTCTCTGTGACGATATATACGAGCTGGATCTGAAAACACTTAGTCTGACGCTGCTGTACGGCGCAAAGGATCTTAATATAGGTAAGACCTTTTACTGGCATGAAGAGGTTTTCGTCCTGGCTTCTGACATGAGAGAGTTTGGTCTGAATCAAAACTACAGTCTGTATAGAATAACCCAGGGTCAGAGTACCAGAGTTGGAGGTGAAGAGATAATATATGGTAACTCTGTCGGATCCGATGTCCGCATGGGCAAACAGAATATTTTTCTTGTTCAAGACGATAATGTCTTCTATCTTTCTACTCTGGAAGGCGAAGGTGTTCTTAGACTCTTACATCAGCAAGGCGAAGCAGAGATTATTCTGCGCGGAGCTGGCTCTGTTGACAGCTTTGCCTTTGTGGATGGCAACTTATATGTAATAGGCCTTTTCGCAAATCGCCCTCAAGAGATCTACATGCTAAAGCAGGAGGAGTCCTTTCAGGTAGATCAGACAGCGGAGGCTTTACTTGTAAGTGTTCAACAAAATCGTAAGGAAGCTAATCCGGAAAGACTCGCAGCGGAGAGTTTATTTGTAAGCGATCAACATAAGCAGGAGGGCGCCAATCCTGAAAAACAGGAGGTAAAGACCTCAGCTGAAGAGGATCAACAGCATGTTAGAACCGGCGACTTACAGAATCAGCCAATCATGACCTACTCTGATCTGCTGATGCGGAAAGCGAGAAACTCCGGTGACCTGCTCAGGCTGACCCATTTTAATGATGCTGCCATGGCTGGGATTTGGCCTTCTGACCCGGTCAAGCTTGAGATTGAGTCCAACGGAGATATGATTAATGGCTGGGTTCTGCTACCGAGGGGATTTGACCCTCTGGCATCATATCCGGGGATTTTAAGCATTCATGGTGGTCCCAAAACAGCCTATGGCACTGCCTTCTTCCATGAAATGCAATTATGGGCTAACGACGGATATTTTGTATTTTTCTGTAATCCGCATGGATCTGATGGTGAGGGCGACGCCTTTGCCGACATCAGAGGCAAGTACGGTTCTGTAGATTTTCATGACTTGATGAATTTTACGGACGCCGTTCTGGAGAAATATCCACAGCTGGATACTAATAGGCTGGGCGTTAGCGGCGGTTCATACGGTGGTTTTATGACCAATTGGATAATTTCTCATACTGATAGTTTCAAAGCCGCCGTGACGCAAAGATCCATTACAAACTGGCTGTCCTTTTATGGAACGTCCGATATCGGTTATTACTTTGCCGAGGATCAAATGGCGGCAGATTTTTTCAGCCGTCAGGGAATTGAACAGCTATGGCAATACTCGCCGCTTAGTTATGCCGCACAAATCAATACGCCGGCATTGATCATCCACTCAAAGGAGGATTATCGCTGTCCGCTGGAGCAAGGATACCAACTATTCACCGCTCTCAAGGTAAGAGGTGTTGACAGCAAGATGCTTGTCTTTAAAGACGAGTCTCACGAGCTTTCCCGCAGTGGTAAGCCCCTCGCCAGAATCGAGAGACTAAAGCAAATTACACTGTGGTTTAATCATTATCTTCAGCCTTAGCCAGACTCATATTGCCATGGCGTGGAAAGTGACTCCGATGGCTAAAGCAAATTACACTGTGGTTTTGTCATTATCTTCAGCCTTGGCCAGACTCATATTGCCATGACGTGGAAAGTGCCTCCGATGGCTAGAGCATAATTATCTTCGCTCCTGACTGGAATCATATTGCCATGGCGTGATAAGTGTCCCCCTGTGGCTAGGCTAACGACTATCTTCAGCCTAAGTTGGAATCAAGTTTTGGTGCAGACTCCGATGAAAAGCGCTTTGAATGTAGGTTTCTGCCACCGCTTATTCATATTATTAAATTCGTCGTTTTGCACAAATCGCCTGTAACAGCCTGATTGCAGAGTAAAAAAACGCTGGGTTATATGATTAAAATTTAGAGCCTTTTACCTCACCGCAGTTATGTATTAGACTACCTGAGGATGCGTTATTAACAAGAGCTGTTTAAAAACTTATGTTTAAGCGTCTTCAACAAATATATATGGTAAATTTGAAGTATGATGTGTAAGGAAGATGTAATATTTGCGAGTGATTGTTTTCTTTACTGCTTGTTTAGGGGAGAGTAATGAGTATTTTTAATCTACTTACTTTGGCTGGGGGACTTGCACTTTTCCTCTATGGTATGGACCTCATGAGCACGGGGCTTACCAGACTATCCGGTTCAAGACTTCAGGGGATTCTTGAAAATCTGACTTCAAACAGAATGAAAGGTGTGGCTCTGGGAGCGGCTGTTACTGCTGTTATCCAGTCATCTTCTGCTACTACTGTCATGCTGGTAGGCTTAGTTAATGCAGGTATTATTACTTTAAATAGAGCCATACCGGTCATAATGGGCGCCAATATCGGCACGACTATCACTGCCTGGATTTTGAGTATGGTGGGGATTGAGGGCGAAAGTCTTTTTGTGCAGCTGCTTAAACCTTCTGCCTGGACGCCTGTTCTGGCAGTAGTCGGAGTTGGTTTTATACTCTTTAGCAAAAGCGACAAGAGAAATAATCAGGCACGTATTCTCTTAGGCTTCGCCATCCTCATGTTCGGCATGGACACAATGACCGGTGCGGTTTCCCCTCTGGCCGAGTTGGCCGGATTCCAGAAACTGTTCCTGGCTTTCTCCAATCCCATCTTAGGTATTTTGGCCGGAGCCATATTGACCGGGATAATTCAGTCATCCTCGGCATCTGTGGGAATTCTTCAGGCATTGGCAAGTACGGGTATTGTGACATATGGATCTGCGATTCCGATTATTATGGGCCAAAACATTGGTACAACGGTCACGGCCATAATCTCTTCTATCGGTGCCAGTCGCAATGCGCGTCGGGTTGGAGTTTTCCACCTTAACTTCAATATTATCGGTAGCATCGTGTTTTCGATAGGTTTTTATATTCTCAACGCAATTTATGACTTCAGCTTTTTGAGTGAGAGCATAAGCCCTGTCTGGATTGCGATTATTCACTCTTTGTTTAACATTTCTACTACGATTTTTCTCTTGCCTTTCGCTACTCCTTTGGAGAAGTTGACTCACAAGATTATTCCCGAAGGAGAAGAAGACAAAATTTCCACTCAGGTCGAAGAGAGGTTTAAACTGCTGGATCCCAGATTCTTTGACACACCCGCTTTGGCGGTAGAACAAATTCGCAAGCTCGGCAAAGATATGACAGAGAGAACAAAACAAGGGCTGGATACAGCTTTAAAACTTTTGCACGACTATGATGATGAGAGCTTGATAGAAGTACTGGCTTTGGAGAATCTCGTTGACCGTTATGAGGATAAGCTGGGCACCTATATGGTTAAACTTACCGGTAGGGAATTGCGAGAAGAAGAGTACAAGACGGTTTCCATCTGGCTGCAAAATATTGCTGATCTGGAGAGGATTTCCGACCATACAGTTCATATAGCGTATTCAGCTCAAGAAATGCACAATAAAAAGATTCGCTTCTCTGAATATGCCTGGGCTGAGCTGGATGTATATATTTCTGCTCTTACTAAACTGATTGATATGGCTTTTTCGGCGCTGAACAACGATGACCTGAAACTGGCGGTTCAAGTAGAACCTCTGGAAGACGTAATTGATCGCTTGAATGATGAATTACAGGCACGACATATCTCCAGAGTCACATGCGGCAAGTGTACACTGGAGCTTGGCTTTATTTTCGTTGACTTCACCACCAGTTTGGAACGCATTGCCGACCACTGCAGCAATATCGCAGTCTCAATAATTGAGATTCATGCTAATGGTTTGAATACCCATGAGTATTTGGCTGAAGTCAGAAAAGACAACTCAGCCTTCAAGAAGATATTTGACGATTACAGAGAGCAGTACAGGCTGCCCAGAGACACAATTCTCATAGATGGAGCAAGCTATATGAGTAGGCTCAACGCAACGAATGAAAATGGTGTTAATGCAACCGATGATGATACGGGGTGCCCTGTTGTTCCGGTCGAAGAGAAATCTTCAGAAGAAATGGACTAACCGTTCAATTCTATCTGTTGGAAGAGAGATCTGATTATGAGCGTTGATTTTAATAATACGAGTAACAAAGAAAAAGACAAATCTGAACAGGAAGAAGAGATAAAGCGCCTTCAGGCAGAGGGGCGTTATCAGGCGGAAACTAAACATTCCTTAAGTCCTGTGCAAAAACTGGTCGGTGCAGGAATGCTGGCTGCTTTAGTCGTCGTTGCCACGCTTCTTATTCAAATACCGACTCCTTCCCGTGGATTTCTGAACATGGGTGATGTTGTGGTCTTAGTGTCTGCTTGGATGTTGGGGCCTATATAC
>DUPE01000215.1 GCA_012838475.1 Clostridiaceae bacterium | reverse complement strand
CTCGCGCCTCTGCCCCAAAAAGACCATGCATGCCACTTTCTATTTTTGCAATGCCATTTGTCTCTTTGTCCTTTTTTGTAATGATATTTACACCTCCCGAAAATGCACTTGCACCATAAACTAAAGATGCGGGACCCTGAATTATTTCAATTCGTTCAATATCGGAAAGATTTATCGGGATGTCGAAGCTGTAGTGACCGGTGTGTGGATTGGTTAGATTTATTCCGTTAATTAAGATTGCTGTCTGATCGAATGATCCGCCGCGTAGTGAAATGTCCGCCTGTACGCCGTGCGGTCCGCGCTGCAGGATATCAACACCTGCTACATAGTTCAAAAGATCTTCAATACTTCTGGCAGGGGCACGCTCTATTTCACTATTTGAAATAATCGTAACTTGCTTTGCCGCTAAATTTAGGGGTAGCTCAGCTTTAGATGCTGTAACAACTACCTCATCTAATTCTGTGGGATGAATTGAGTCTGTAGATGATTCAATAGCGATGTTCTCTATAGGTTTCACTGAAGAAGCATGAGCTGTTGTTAGTGTACAGCCCGTTAGCACACCAATTGTAACTGCCTTGTTGAGGCTATTAAAAACACTGTAGGATTTATGAGCAAATCGTTTAAATCGAAATGCTCTAATTTTTTTTTCTTGTCTTTTTTCCATTTTATAATTCTTAAAATTTGACTAAGCTGCAAAAATAAGAATTATTCTGTAAGTTTAAAAAATGAATAATGCACATTACCGTAAACTCTCTCATTTATAAACTGAGGTAGGAGTGAGAAATTATATTTCTTAGAATGTTCAAAAATAAATAATCCGTCGGGCTTAAGTAGCCCTTTTTTAATTATAAGTGAAGGTAAAGTTTCAAGATCTTTCATATCATATGGTGGGTCAGCATAGATAAGATCAAACTGCTCTTTGCAACCATTGATGAATTTAAACGCATCAGCTTTAAGAGGTAGTAGTTCTGTCGCACCTAAAATCTCTTTAGTTTTATTAATAAACCTCCAATGCAGGTTTTCACTCTCAACGCAAATGACTCTTGGGCAACCTCTTGATACCATCTCAAAAGCAATGCTTCCTGTGCCGGAAAAAAGATCAAGAGCAACTGTTTCTTCCCATTCAATCATATTATTAAGTACGTTAAACAATCCCTCCCTCGCAAAATCGGTAGTAGGGCGGGCATTAAGCTTGGAAGGTACCTGTATCCTTCTGGATTTGAATTTTCCGCTAATTATACGCATAGTGTTGCAATTAAATCAGTTGGTACATTAGCTATTTGCTCATCAGTTAGTGTAATTCCGGGCTTTAACTCAATATACTCAATATTACGAATCAGATTTCTTAATTCATTAACGACACAAACCTTAGTATCAGATTTACCTGAGATGTATAGGTTATCAGTATTCTGATCAAACCCCAACTTTTCCCATATTCCCATTACGTAATATGATATATTGTTGAAATTTGTTTCAGCAAATGTGTTTGCAGTCAGAAGCTGGTTATCTGAAAGACATACAACTGTAATATAATCATTATTAAAATCTAAGAAACAATCCTTCTTATTTGAATTGTCGGTAACATCGTTTATCGGATCAAATTTTAAATTAATAAAGGATTGTATTAGAGAGGTTGAGTGATGATGTATTGTGGGATTAAATAGGTGTCTTGAAAGAAATGAGTGAAGTTCCTCATTCATATTAAATAATACATGAAACTCACCATTTAATGATTTCTCACTAAGCACTACCCCTGCTTGGTTGTCAAAATT
>DUPE01000070.1 GCA_012838475.1 Clostridiaceae bacterium | reverse complement strand
GTTTTTTACTGCTTTTATCCCAAGTAATGGATTTATTCCCTGTAACTTCCACTTCAGGAGCAGGGGCGCCGCCAACTTTGAAAGCGGCAGTTTCAGTCTCGTCAGCATATCCTTCAGTCAGCTCCATACTGACAGGCCCACTAATGGAGGGTGCTACATTAGGCGTCTGCTTTACAACAGTCAAGGTGAAATTAGTTTTTGCAGGCACACCTACTGAGCTTGTAGCAGTTAGTGTTACTGTATACTCCCCTGCTTCAAGCCCTTTAGCAATTTTCAATTTTTTGTTGCTATTGTTCCAAGTAATCGCTTTATTCCCTGATACTTCCACCTTAGGTGCAGGGTCGCCGCCAACTTTGAAAGCGGCAGTTTCAGTCGCAGCATATCCTTCTTTCAGTTCTAAGCTTACAGGCCCGCTAATGGAGGGAGCTGTAAACACGATCTTGCCAAAACGATTTTTAGGATCGGGATCGTAGGGATCCCAGCCATTATGCTCCGATTTGGAAATAGTATACTTGGGCAATCCGTTTACTTTTAGATTGTATCCCGAGCTGCTGGCAAGAACCTTTACCTTTGTGCCTCTGGGGAGTCCATAGATATATCGCGCATCAGCCACATTGAGTCGGATACATCCTGATGAAGCTCTGTTGCCTAGTTTGTTGTAAGTAGCCCTGTCCAAAGAGGAGGGGTCACGAGCAACGGTATAAGTCGTGGAATGGAAAAAATAATTACGACCAATACTATTACCATTGATATCCGTGCCGGTGAATTGTCTGGCATATTGATGGTAGGTAGGTTTATTTTTATTGATCAAATTGAAACGAACCCATCTGGACCCTCCGCCCAAACTGAAGTAGCCATTTTCCCCGGTTTGAGGCGTACTCTTCCCTCTCACCCCGGTAGAGGTGACCATACTTCTGATCGGCACTTCCTGCCCCTCAGAATTGGTTCCATATACAATAATCCTCTGCTTATCAAGAAATACACGTATCGTATAAGGCGCTCTGGCACTTCCCGATCCAAAATCGAGAATAGGAACTGCTCTTGGTGTAGGTGTAGGGGTTAGATCCGCAGTTGGATCAGTTTCACTCGGACTCTTGTTGTCGCCCTTGCCCGTAAAAGTGGGCACTGTACCTTTTTGAATACCAAGTTCTACCGGATCTGCCGGAATAAAATACTCAGTTTGTCCGATTTCTTCGCCTTCTATAGATTCAACCGGCGGTTGATCCGGCAGAATATCTAAATTGCTCTCAACAGGCTCTGTTTCTATTTTCTCGAATTCCTGCGATTGCTGAACAAGGCTGCACGAAGAAACCACTCCCAAAAGAATAGTTAGCGACAATATAAAAACTACTATTCGGGAGCCCAAATTATTTTGCCCGCTCATTTTTTCCAATTTATTCTCCTTGTAGCGCTTACTTATATTTCAGCTTAGAGTTTCATACAGATCATTTTAAGTCAAATAAGTCTAAGTGTAAACCAACTGAACGGGGCACTTGTTACCGTATGCTATTGTTAACATCTAACTCGGAATACTTCCGATCAACATTATTTGAAGGCGCTTACCATCCAAACCAGACAACACCAGCCAAAAATCAACTCCTAAATCAAGATGTTAATAACAAATCCCGTTATGATTAAAACACGATTCATAATATTTGCTGTCGCTAAAAAATTGCTTGTTGTCGTCAATTGCAGGACACCTGTGTCTGATGAGGTTAAAATTCATATAATCCAATAATAACATCAACTAGTATTAATTTTACACTAACAATTCGGCAAACTACATTGCAAAGATAACAATCTAAAGAGTCGCTTGAAGAAGGAGGGTCGTATGTCAATTGTCAAACTTTCAGATCGCAATTCATTGTATGAGAATGGAACCACCGCCCCGGCAGCTCACCAAACATATCCAGCTGCCTCTACAGAAAACGCTGT
Source organism: Clostridiaceae bacterium (assembly GCA_012838475.1). Lineage (GTDB taxonomy): Bacteria > Bacillota > Clostridia > Saccharofermentanales > DTU023 > UBA1046. The sequence goes on along the minus strand of DUPE01000070.1, from coordinate 24,028 downwards.
CAACTACAACATTCAAGTAAATTCCTTTTCTGATTGTTCTGAACTCCGTCGTTATCTTTCTTTCCTCCCTGATGAAAGCAGAAGCATTAAACAGCTTTCAGGCTGGTTGATTAAAGAGCAGTACATAATCACGCCGGAGTCTGATCGAATAGAAGATAATACTCTGTTGCAGCCTGAGAATCAGTACACAGTCCAGGGAGAATATCGACACACATACAATCTTCTGGGGCAGCGTCGGGAGCTATTAAACCTGGTGATCCATAATATCGCCAGATTACACGCAGCTTATCGTGAGACGTTAGTATCTCTATATTTTGAACAGCATAACATGCGTGAAACAGCACAGATAATGGGAAAATCCATTTCGACAATCAAGCGCTATCGAGATGCAGGAATACTCGATCTTTTCTTCCGTCTCAAGCACTATGAGTTAGCTCAATGCCAGATAAATCAGACAAACTGACTATCCTATAATCTCCTCGTCCAATCCTGCCTTGCAGTGCATCTTTACTTGAGTCACCGGCAATAATCCTATATGATGGGGTGGATCTGTTCACTTAGCATCAAAGCTTTTGATGCTGGTAGATGTCATGTGTGAGGTGTACTAATGGGGCTGTTTTTCAGTACTAAAAGAAGTGATGGTAAGCTGGTAAAGGGCGAAGATCCGCTCATTAGAATGACCCCATTCATTATGCGCAAACGTAATGAAGCTGTTGTTTACTATACAAAATCTTACGATATTGAAGCTATACAAGACTTTATTCAAGATAAGCGTTCTCAAGACAAGCGTGTGACTTTGTTTAATGTTGTTGTCGCTGCTCTACTGCAAACAATATATAGACGTCCGAATGTAAATCGCTTCATTGCCGGCAGGCGTCTTTACGATCACAACGACATCTCGATCCTCTATGTAGTTAAAAACAAACTGACTGACGACGCTCTTGAATCAATTGCTGAGGTCAAATTGAGTCCGGATGATACTGTAGATGACATCGCTGCTCGCATGAAAGAAAACACTGATTCGATCAAAGACAGCCAAGCAAAGTCTGACGATAAGCTGATACATGCAGTAGCGAAACTTCCGCGCTCAATCCTGCAGTTTGCTCTTTGGCTAGTCCGGCTGATGGATTTTTACGGTATAATGCCTCGGAAATTACAGGATTCGATTCCGCTGTATTCCTCAATCTATATTGCACATATCGGCACTCTGGGGGCTGATGCACCTTTCCATCACCTTTATGAGCTCGGTTCTACTTCGATATTTATTACCATAGGTCGTACCTACGACGCCCCCTACAAAGGACAGGACGATCAGATTGAGTGGCGCAAAACAATCGATCTCAAGATTACTATCGATGAAAGAATCTGTGATGGCTTTTATCTGGCCAAAAGCCTTAAAATATTCAGCGAGTATATGAGAGATCCTACCTTGCTTGATCGCTCCCCTGCTGAACACGAAGCTGAGCATGAAAAGCGCCTGAAAGAAATCGAGGAACGCCGCAAAGCAAGGAAAGAGGCTCAGAACTCTTCAGAATAATATTGTCATACAAGCTGCGATGCCAAATTAGAAAACCATGGATCAGTAAACGGAAACCGTAGAAGCATTTATCAGTTACTAGCAAACCATAGTTCAGTAGAAAAAATTGAATATTCTCTGTACGCTTTACTCTCTACTAGGCGGGTAACCGCTGTCTTCGTTTACTATATCCCAAATGCTATCCGGTAAAATTCTCTCATAGTAGTCATAATCCAGAACCTGAGTAGAGAACTTCAACTTATTGCGTACGATTTGCGTGATTCTTTCAATATAGGCGTCTTGATCTTCAAGACTTGAACCCTCTGCAGGTGTGAACTTCTTGGTAACGGCATTATAACGTCCCTCTTCTGTTATCCAGCTGCGATTTACGAAGAAAGCCAAGGGTTCTCTCTCTGAAAAAACATCGCTGCCCATCAACAAGCGAGAGTCATAAGGAATGTCCATTAGATTATAGATTGTAGGCAAAATATCCAGGGTAAAGCACACTTTATCTACTTCCATCGGCTCCATGCCGTCAACGTACATAATGAGAGAATTGCGATAAATCTCGAAGTTTTCTTCCAGCGTCTTCCCTGCCAATTGGTCATAGTCTTCTTTTTCCAGACCGTAGGGATAATGGTCGGCATTAATAACGATAAGGGTACGGTCTGCTAAGCCGTCTTCACGTAATCTCTGCAGGAGATATTCCAGTGCCTTGTCGAACTCAATTTGAGTCGCCATATAGGCTCTGCCGCCCTCGTTATAGGGCAAATCCCTGACGTAGTCTCGATTCTTCGTCGCCATAGCGTTGCCACGGAAAGTATAATTCATGTGTCAGCTCACAGTCATAAAATATGCGTGAAACGGTTCCGTGTTAGTAAATTCATCGTAACTGAGCTCCATCATTTCCAAGTCTGATTCCGGCCAGGTCTTCTTGACTTCCAAGCCATTTCCCAGACCTTTGTAGGAGTCGTAACCTAGATTAGGATGCGATACATCCCTGCCGTAATAAGTATAGGTGTGGTTGTGCCAGGCGGATGTTGTGTAGCCCAGGCGTCGCAACATATTGCCGGGGGTCAGAGCCATATTATTCTCCGCGGACTTGCTCAGACTCCAAATGCCCGGCTTTGGGGCCAGACCGGTTATGCCCGTGTATTCGCCGTCTGATGTAGACACGCCCCAGACCGGATTATAAAAGTTTTTGAACTTAATCCCGTTCTCCTGCATATTCCAAAGTGTAGGGGTCACGTCCGGATCTGCTGAATAGGCGGAATGACTTTCAGCAGTGATGAAGATCAGATTATAACCTTTGAAGATCCCGGTTTGATCGTTGGATTTACTGGGCTCTATATCGTTAAAATACAAGGCCATATTTCTCAGGGAATCATTGCTTTCAGACTCGCTAATTGTGGCAAAATCTATCGGAAACGCATGCTCTTTCTGTGGTGCGACAGTTGGCTCCGGATTGACAGTAACGGAAGGGTCTTCAGTTGAATCCGAACTATCAGTATCTATCCCCTCTTGAGAACCGGAGGTAGTTTCTTTAATGAGAATATCTTCCGGCAAGGTATCTTCAGTTGGAATGTCAACTTCTTTAGGGAAAAGAAAATGCCTGAGATCAACGCGCATGGCTGTAATCAGTCCCAGCTTTCCGGAAGCCACCAACGGATCGTTAGTCTCATAATATAGATCATAAGGTGAATTAACAGAATTTTCGCCAACATTGACAAACAGCAGGGCAAAAGTAAAAGTTACCAGAGCCCCGGTGACAAGGAAAAGTCTCTTCAGAATTCTGTCATGTTTAAAAAAAGTGTCTACCTCGGGACTTTCGCCCTCAACAAGCCAATGTTCAGGTATTATCTTCCTGTCTTTAAGAAAATTTACTATTGGATTCTTGGCAAAGAAGATTATTAGAGGTACAAATGCCAGCAGCAGTATCGGAATATTTGCCAGAATCTTAAGGACTACGTCGCCGGCAAATTCCGCTACTTGTGCTCCGTGTATCATCGAGAACCATGTAAAGAGGGTGCGAAAGAAAGCGTAGTAAACAAATTGTGCTCCGAAAAATATTAGTGTAACGATGAGAGGCACTGCAAGAAGACGTCGCCACCAACGTTTGGGCAGCAGTGTGATTATGAATGTGATCGTAAAAGCTAAAGACAAGCTGAAGAACAAATTGATGAATACACCCGAGAAGTCTATGCTCTTGTGAACAAAAAGCCTAAACCACAGATCCCACCAGATAAACGATCCAATAAGATACAAGAAAACATTAGTAGCGCTGATTTGTTTGCGTTGTTCTGACTTCTGTTTAGCGGTTGCAGCGGTGAAATAATTAGCCTCACCATCATTGTAATAGAGATCGTTAGCTTCTTTGTTGCCATTTGACGTTCTGCCCTGAGAATGTGGTACTTTTCTTTGAGCTTTCACATATGGCTCTTGACTGTCATCCGCATACCCTTCCTTGCCATATATCCCCCGAGGATGTATTTTTTCAGAATATTCATCTACGCCGTGCTCATCTTCGGCGTATTCATCCTCGTCATACTTGTCTTCGCCATACTCGTCTTCAGCGTATTCATCTTCGCCATACTCGTCTTCGCCATACTTGTCTTCGCCATACTCGTCTTCAGCGTATTCATCTTCGCCGGATCTTCCTTTAACGTAAACGTCTGTGGAGTGTGTAAACACAGCAGGCTCGTCTTTAGGATATACTTCCCCGTCATGTTCAACGTCGTAATGTGTCTCTTCGTCCCTTGAGGAAAACCGCTTATTACGACGTGAGTAAGTGCGCTCGTTGCCACGGGAAACAGACACGTTATCAGGGTCTCGTTCTGATTGCCCCCAAACAGGATTGCCAAAAAACGACTGTCCGTCGCTTTCTGAGGAGTTGAAATCATCCTCCTGCGAATCAAAAAGCTCCTTTGAGCTTCCCGATCCCGGGTTTCGATCATAAAGATCATGATGCCGGGCATAGAAGTCAGCAGAACTTCCTCTGTCTCTAAAATATTCCTCGACCTTATTTTGATTTTCAGGCGAAGATGGCTCTTCCTTTTTCATACGAGCATTATATCAGTATCCAAATCGCGGTACAAGATACACTTAAATGATATGCATAAATGTGTTTTTGGTATTGTCAGACGTATTGTTGATCGTGTCATTGTCAAATAAGATGTGCTATTATCTTGGGCATGACTAGTTGTGGGGCAAATAGATTTTTCTCTGCTGAGTACTCTCTGCCACCCAAGCCTTTCCTGGGCGTATTTGATTCAGGCGTGGGGGGGCTTAGCGTGCTGGCAAGATTTTTGGATCGTTTGCCCGGGGAAAACTATGTGTATGTCGGGGATTCTTGTCATGCTCCTTATGGTGACCGTACGCCCGCTGAGCTCTTCGAGCTGGGCGGCAGTATTTCCTTGTGGCTTAAGGACAAAGGAGCAAAGGCAATAGTATTAGCCTGCAACACCATCTCCTCGACTCTAATCGCGGAAATCAGATCTTTGCTGGCTCCCCTGCCCGTCTATTCTATTCTTGAAGCCGGTGTTATGGCAGCAGTCCTGAGCACAAAATCTCAGAAGATTGGCATCATAGCTACTGCTACAACAACGAACAGCCAGAGCTTTGCCAAAGGAATCCGGGATCACTTGCCCGAGGCTGAGCTGACCAGTGTAGCTTGTCCTGCTTTTGTTCCCTTGGTCGAAAAAGGCCTCGTTGCGACTCAGGAAGCTGCCAAAGCCGTCGAAGAAATCTGCTCCCACTTTTCCGGTAAGAACATCGATACTCTTCTTCTCGGCTGTACTCATTACCCTGCCCTAATACCACTGTTCAGAAAGCACCTTCATGAAGACGTTATGATAGTAGACCCGGCAGAATACTATGCTGAGATGGTTGCGGCTGATCTATACCAAGCTCAATCTCTGCACGGAAAAATTCCGGCGGCAAATTATTCTGACAGTGATTTGTCCGGGTTAGACTCATATAGTGAGGTTTTATCTCCTGCGAATGCTCAGAGCTCAGATTTTGGTAAAAGAATCTTCCTGACTACAGGTGATCATGAACAATTTAAAGAGTCAGGTGCCTTGCTGTTTGGTAGAGTTCCCGATCCGGTTTTCAGAATTGATTATTCAGAAATAAAAGTCTTCTCACCGCTTAGTACGGCTCGCGGCCTTGCCTTGGCAAAACAAATAACCAAATAAGAAGCACAACCGCTAAATACATCAGCGCCACATAAAAAGAAACAGTATAACTGCCTGTCTTACTAAACAAGACTCCGATGACTATGGGACCAATTATTTTGCCTGCGCTGTAAGCTATCTGCAGCAATGAGGAAAAGCCGGCATAGTTTTTAATGCCAAACAATCTCGAGGCATAGATTGGGGTTGCAACTGAGAGAGAAGCAAAACCTACACCCCCACCGATAACTAAAGTGATAATAAATATCTTATGAGAAATAAATATCGCACTAACCAGCCCAAGGGCCATGAGCATCGTTGAGATAATTGATGTAGTTGTTATGCCAAATCTATCGAAGGAATATCCTACTACCGGCTTGCCAAACATCAGAAAAACCATCATTGCAGAAGAAATTCTTGCAGCTTGAGTAAGGCTGTATCCCGAATCAATCAGGTGTGGCGAGACGTTATAGAACAAAGCATTGGAGCCCATGGCTAAAAGGAAAATAGCCAGCATCAACATCCAAAAACGTACAGATTTTAGTTCATCTATAACCTCAGCTCCAACAAGCAATTCCTGTTCAACAGGCTCACTTATTGTTCCGTTATCTTCTGCTCCCATTGGTTTGAGACCAAAATGAAAGGGAGTAGCCCTAACGATTGATAAAGTAATTAACAAGATGACAAGAGTAATGATGCTGAAAATAACATAGGTATGACGCCAGCCCAAGCTGGGTATCCAGATGCCGCCAAGCCAATTATAGACTATGCCTCCAAAACCGGATCCCATGAAGGCAAGACCCATGGCTACTGAAGTTTTTTTCTCAAACCAATTCTGAATTACTATAGAAAATGGAATATAACCACCAATGCTGATAATGACACTCTGTATTGCCAGCACAAAATAATACTGAGGAATGTTCTGAACAAAGCTAAGTGCTAATACGCTTCCAACCAGAAGTAATCCGCCAATCCGCAAGAGCTTAACTACTTGTATCTTCCTAAGAATGTAGGCACAAAAAAAAGAGCCAATTATGCTCCCTATACCTTTTACAGTAACACCGATGACCATTTCTGCTCTGGTCGCGCCAAGTGATTCTTGCATAGGAGAAATAAACAGACTCGACGAGTTAAGAGTAGCACCCCACATAGAGGCCAGAGCACAGAATACAACCAGAACAGTAATCCAATGCATAAAGTGGGGATTTTTGCCTAACTTAATTTTTATGTCTTTTTCTCCTGTTGGTCGGTCTAATACGGTTCACGGCCACGTTTTGGCAAGGCAACCATCCAAATAAAAATTGCAATCACACAATATACCAATGCTACAGAAAAAGAAACAATATAACTTCCCGTCCTGCTATACAAGGCGCCGGTGATAAGCGGACTGATTATTGAACCTGCGCCACTGACTATCTGCAGCAAAGAGGAAAAACCCGCGTAGTTTTTTGGTCCAAATAAGCGATGTGAGTAAGCGGGATATGACACCGAACCATAAGCAAATCCGATACCCGATGCAATAATCAAAGTGATAACAAAGAAACTCTGCGATATGAAAATTGCGCTTATCAGACCAATAGCCATACTCAAGGTACAAATTATCGAAGCGCCTTTTAGGCCAAGAACCTCAAACAGGTAACCGATTACCGGTTTGCCCAGCATCAGAAAGATCATCATTGCGGAAGAAATTCTCGATGCCTGAGTAAGACTGTAGCCAAAATCAATAACATGCGGGGATAGATTATTAAATAGCACGTTGGTGATCATGGTAGTTAGAAAAATCGCTATAAGGAAAAGCCAGAAGCGGATAGATTTTAACTCGTCTTTGATGTTTGCCCCAATACTCGCTTCCTGTGTATCAGATTCATGGTGAGCATCATCATCTTCTTCAGCTCCCAGCGGTCTGAGATTAAAATGGTACGGAGTTGGTCTGAGAATCGAGAAGGTAATAAATAAAACTGCAAAAGTAATAATGCCGAAAATCACATAAGTTTGGCGCCAGCCCATATCCGGTATCCAGATGCCGCCAAGCCAATTATAGATCATACCTCCGAAGCCCGATCCCATAAAAGCAAAACCCATAACTACAGAGGTGTTAATCTCAAACCACCTTTGAATAATCATGGACAAAGGGATATAACCGCCTATGCTCGTAATGATCGTCTGAAACGCCAAGACTAAGTAATACTGAGGAATATTTTGAACAAAACTGAGAGCAAAAATGCTTCCAACCAGTAGCAATCCGGAAACCCGCATTACACGCATTATCTGCATTCTCTTTAGAATATAAGCACAGAAAAATGATCCGATTATGGTTCCCAAGCCCTTGATCGTAACACCTACGACCATTTGCGCTCTCGTCGCGCCAAGCGAATCTTGAATTGGTGTTATGAAGAGGCTTGAAGAGTTAAAGGTAGATCCCCACATCGCAGCAAGTGAAAAAAACACAGCTAAAACCGTAAACAAATGCATCGACGGAATTTTCCTCAGTTTGCTGTTGATGGTTCTACTCTCCTACAATCAAAATCTATTGTTCGCCTTGCTAAGAATTTCCAAAACCATGAGAAAAAATATGTCTAATCTTCCCAGTTCTTTGCAATGTACACCAAGGGACAACTCACAAATAGTCCATATTAATCTGCAAATTTACTTCTTCGTATAAGCTAATTAATTCGTCCCGATTGAGGAGGCGAAATTCACTCTCCTCCAGATCAGGATCCAGCCGCAACTCACCAATACTAAGGCGATGCAAACTAATTACTTCCCTGCCCACAGCCTGCATCATACGTTTAACCTGGTGGTATTTGCCCTCGGTAATCGTCAGCAGGATTTCCTGATCGGATAAGATTTCAATTTTTGCCGGCAGACAAACAGTCTTATCTTCAAGTACCAGACCGGAATTAAATTTACTCTCATCTGCGCTTGTAATGGGTTTACCATGAAAAACAACATGATAGGTCTTACTGATTCGGTACTTGGGCGACATCAGCCTGTGCGCCAGTTCACCGTCAGTCGTTAATAGAATGAGTCCTGTGGCGTCACGATCCAGACGTCCGGCACTGGTAAACTGAAGTGTCCTCAGCTCTTCCGGTATCAGGTCAAATACAACAGGGTATCTGCTGTCTTTATGGGCCGTCAGATATCCGGCGGGTTTATTCAACATCAAATGTGTATGTTGCCGCAGAGCGATACGGGCACCATCAATTTCTATTCTGGTGTGCTCAGGGTCGGAGATTATAAAGCCATGGTCAATCACAATTTCATCGTCAACAGTGACGCGCCGTGATTTTATCAAGGCACGGACTTCTTTTCTGGTACCATATCCTAATCTCGTCAAGGCACGATCTAATCTAAGTCTGATCTTATCTGTCATAATTATGTTTTATCCTAATTATAATTTGTTCCTAATTGATCGCATGGCCGTCCTGCTGATAACCGTCCCTTTTTATTTACCCGCTGTTGTCCATCCTGTTTTAATTGATCTGCTGTTGACCGATCTGCTGTCAGATTTATGTCAAAGCCTGAATTTCTACAAAGGCTTCATGGTCGGAAAAAGAAGGACATCTCTGATCGAAGGATTATTTGTCAATAGCATTACCAGCCTATCAATACCAACACCAAGTCCACCTGTTGGAGGCATACCGTAAGCCAGCGCTTCTACAAAGTCATCATCTTGAATATGAGCTTCATCATCACCTGCTGCTCTTTTTGCCATTTGAGCTCGAAAGCGCTCTGCCTGATCCAGGGGATCATTTAGCTCCGAGTAGGCATTAGCGAATTCGCTGCCGTTGATAAAGAGCTCAAAGCGCTCAGTCAAACCGGGATTGTCAGGCTTCTTCTTCGTCAAGGGGGATATTTCAATTGGATAGTCAATTATAAAAGTAGGTTGAATCAATTCCGGTTCGACAAAGGCATCAAAGAACAGTTCCAACACATCTCCAATTCCCATATGGCTCTCAATTCCTTCCAGACCTTTCTCGCGTCCTATGCTACGCGCAGTTTGAGCATCTTTGATGCCTGAGAAATCTACTCCGGAGTGCTTTGCAACAGCGTCACTCATAGAGATCCTCGCAAATGGCGGCGTGAGATCAATTCTGGTACCCTGAAACTCAACTACAGTATCGCCTGCATTAACTTCTTTGCATGCACGAGCTATCAGAGCTTCAGTTAACTCCATCATACCGTGATAATCTGTGTAGGCCTGATATGCTTCCATCATGGTAAACTCGGGATTGTGACGGACGCTCATGCCCTCATTGCGGAAATTGCGGCCGATCTCAAAAACACGTTCCATTCCTCCAACTATCAAACGCTTCAGGTACAGTTCCGGGGAAATACGCATGAACAAGTCAAGATCAAGTGTATTGTGATGGGTAACGAATGGTCTGGCGGCAGCTCCGCCGGCTATAAGATTCAGAATCGGTGTCTCTACTTCGAGAAAATTGCGCTCTTCCAGCTCCTTGCGGATCGCTTGAATAATCAAGCTGCGCTTTTCAAACGTCTCCTTTACTTCCGGATTAACAATCAAATCCAAGTAGCGCTTACGATAACGTGTATCAGTATCTCGGAGGCCATGGAATTTCTCCGGCAAAGGCCGGAGGGATTTAGCCAGTAAAGCGTACTCGCTGTTGCGAATAGAGATCTCGCCTTTTTTGGTGAGAAAAACTTCTCCTTCTACTCCGACAATATCTCCCAAATCAAGGTCGAGCCATTTTTGGTAGGCATCTTCGCCGAGCTGATCTATTTTTGTAAAAATTTGGATGCGTCCTGAACGATCCTGCAGATCTGCAAAACTAACTTTGCCCATCCCACGTTTGGCCATAAGACGGCCTGCTACGCGAACTACAGCACCTTCAAGCTCATCGAAATTAACCTGAATCTCGGCTGCATGCTTAGTGACATCATAAGTAGTCTCTAAGAAGGGGTCCTCGCCCGCAGCCTGCATGGTTGCCAGTTTATCCAAACGGATCTGTACTTGTTCACTTGCCTTCTCTTCGCTCTCTGCCGGTAAGTTAATATCTGCTGCTTCTAATACCTCTGTCATATCCTTTTTCCGCCTTCATATTAGTTATATATGTTCTTTGTGTCTCTTAGTTTACTCCATAAAAAACGACCCTGTCCTAACCGGATGGGTCGCAAAAGCGATCAATGATGCATCCGGCTCAAAAAATTATGATGGTTTTTTGATATCCATAATTTTATATTTCAACATTCCTGTCGGAGCCTTTACAGTGACGGTGCTGCCCTTTTTCTTGCCAAGGATTGCGCTCCCAACGGGAGAGTCACTGGAAATTCTATTGTTGAAGATGTCTTCCTCCTGAGAACTCACGACCATATACTCCAAGTCTTCACCTGTCTCCATGTCACGAATTCTAACATAACCACCTAAAGTCACTTCTTCTTGACTGATATCCTCGTCGCCGATCACTGTGGCGTTTTTTAATATGCTCTCGATTTCCAGAATTCGCATCTCATTTTCAGCCTGAGCGGTCTTGGCGTCGTCGTACTCGGAATTCTCCGATACATCTCCCAAAGCTCTGGCTTCCTTAAGACGCTCAGCTATCTCGGCAGCAATTACTGTCTTGCGCTCTTCCAGCTCTTGTTGAAAATCTTTTATACCTTGATATGTTAGTCCAAATACTTTCTCCGGCATCTCATTCCTCCTGGATGTTCAAAAGATTATAACACAGAATAATAGAAATCAAGATCCAATTGCTCACATATGTATTAAACGCTCCTGAACAAAGGAATTTACCTCGTGTCACAGAGTTGTGGAAGCTTTTATCTGGTATCTCCATCTTTTGGAATAACGTCATGGGCGCCGCCTTCAACAATGCTGGTAGGCGATACTATTACCAGTCTGGATTTTTGCTGGAGTTCAGAGACAGATGCGGCGCCACAGGAACACATGGTTGATTTGATCTTCGCAGTAGTTACAAGCAGATTGTCTTTAAGTTTGCCGGCATAAGGTACATAGGAGTCAACACCTTCTTCAAAATTAAGATGTTCTCCATCTTCGCTGCCATCATCATAGCGCTGCCAATTGCGGGCTCGATTGGATCCTTCCCCCCAGTACTCCTTAACATAATTGCCCTTTATCATGAGCCTCTTGCCCGGAGCCTCGTCAAAACGGGCAAAATAGCGACCCAGCATCAGAAAGTCAGCCCCCATCGCCAGGGCCAAGGTCATATGATAATCGTAGACAATGCCGCCGTCTGAACAAATCGGAATATAGACACCGGTCTCCTGATAATACTTATCTCTGGCTTCTGCTACTTCGATTATGGCGGAAGCCTGACCACGTCCTATTCCTTTTTGCTCACGCGTTATACAGATGGAGCCGCCACCAATTCCTACCTTAATAAAGGAGGCACCGGCGTCTGCCAGAAAGCGGAAGCCATCAGCATCAACAACATTTCCTGCCCCTACCGGAACATCATCACCAAAATTATCGTACACCCAGCTTAATGCATTGCGCTGCCAGTCCGTAAAGCCGTCTGAAGAATCTAAACACAAAAGATCTGCTCCTGCTTCTAATAGTGCAGGCACACGCTCCTTGTAGTCACGAGTATTAATACCCGCTCCACACAGAAGACTCTTGCGCTCATCTAGCATCTCGTATGGGTTTTCTTTATGTTGGTCGTAGTCTTTGCGGAAAACAAGAGAAACCAGATTACCTTCATCATCTATGATCGGCAGCTGATTTAGTTTGTTATCCCAGACAATGTCATTAGCCTCAGAAAGTGTAATTCCTTCGCGCCCGGTCACCAAATCGTCCATCTTTGTCATGAAATCCTTAACCAGTGTATCCGGAGACAGCCTGCTTACGCGATAATCACGAGAAGTAACTATACCCAGCAGTTTGCCTTGTGGTGATCCGTCGTGCGTAACCGGTACTGTTGAATGACCGGTACGCTCCTTAATACGCAAGATATCGCGCAAAGTCTGATCGGGACTGATATTGCTGTCGCTGGAAACAAAGCCTGCTTTATACTTCTTCACCCGGCGGACCATCTCCACCTGCTCCTCGATAGACTGAGAACCAAAAATAAAGGATAAACCGCCTTCGCGTGCCAAAGCAATCGCCATACCGTCATCAGATACAGATTGCATAATGGCAGACACAAACGGCAAGTTCAGCCTATACCGAGGTTTTTCACCTGCTCGAAAACGCACTAAAGGCGCTGAAAGATCAACTTTATCAGGTGTGCACTTTTCCGTAGTCCGATTGGGCAGTAAAAGATACTCGCTGAAAGTGCGTGATAATTCAGGAATAATTGTAGCCATGGCTCCCCCTTTTGGTATAAATACTGCCTTAACCTGAGACAGTTTTCTCTCGCTTCTTGCGATAAACAAGTGCTTGACTGATAAACTCATCGAACAACGGATGCGGCCGATAAGGCCTCGATTTAAACTCAGGATGAGCAATTATCCCCATATAACAAGGGTGTCCCGGCAATTCGAAAGCGTCTATCAATAACCCGTCCATTGAAGTCCCGCTGAATCTTAGTCCCGCAGAACTCAATTCTGCCTGAAAGGCCGGATTGAGTTCTCTCCTATGGTGATGTCGTTCGCTCGTTTCCAGCGTTTTGTATAAAGATGCCAGCTTACTTCCCTCTTCCAGCTTCATGGGATACGCTCCTATGCGCATAGGCTGTTCTGAATAAGGAATCTTGTCAAGATTTTTGATCATCTCGTTAGTCAGACCTGCATAATAAAATATATCATTACAGTCATGCTCACATTCATCGGTATGAGCATCAGTGATATTGGCAACATTACGAGCATACTCGACAATTGCCATCTGCATACCCAGGCCTATACCCAAAAAAGGAATCTCTCCGAGACGAGCAACCTTACAGGCTGCTATCATCCCCTCCATCCCCCTGGGTCCGAAACCACCCGGCACGATTATCGCATCGGAATTCTTAAATCTTTCGGCAGCCTCTTCTTGAGTCAAGCCTTCCAGCTCTTCTGCTGAGACCCAATCAATTACAGGCTTTGCACCATGGGCTATGCCTGCATGTCCCAAAGCCTCAGTAACAGAGTAATAGGCATCGTATAATTCTGTATACTTGCCTACCAGCGAGATATTCAGAGGCTTTCTGGCTGATTTGATGCGATCAACCAATTCTTTCCAGCCCGACAAGTCCGGCTCAACATATTGAGCTATACCCAGACGACTGCATACTACACGAGCTAATCCGTCGCTCTCCAGCATCAAGGGCAATTCATAGACAGAGTCAGAGTCCAGATTAGGTATTACGGCCTCATCCTTGACATTACAATAGAGAGCTAACTTCTGGCGTATACCCTCATCAATTGGAATTTCAGTTCGCACGACCAAAATATCGGGTTGAATACCGAAGGATAAGAGTTTTTGGACACTATGCTGGGTAGGTTTTGTTTTAATTTCTGCAGTCATGCTCAGATAAGGTAATAAAGTTACATGGATAAAGAGACAGTTTTCTCTGCCAACCTGGTAGCTCACTTGACGCATAGCTTCAATGAATGGCTGGCTTTCCATATCGCCGACCGTACCGCCAATTTCTGCGATAACCACGTCGGGATTACCCTCCCGAGAAAGTTGAAAAACGTGTTCTTTAATTTCGTTTATAATATGCGGGACAACCTGTACTGTTCCACCGTGGTAGCCACCGGCTCGCTCTCTGGTGATAACGTCGAGATAAATCCTACCTGATGTTATGTCGCTTTCTCCGGACAGATCAACATCGGTGAATCGCTCGTAATGACCAATATCCAAGTCAGTCTCTGTGCCATCTTCCGTAATGAATATCTCGCCGTGCTGCATAGGACTCATTAGTGCAGGATCAACATTTATGTAGGGATCATATTTCTGGATTCTTACACTAAGACCTCGAGCAATTAAAAGTCTGCCTAAAGCGGCGGCAGTGATGCCCTTGCCCAATCCGGAGACAACGCCGCCAGTAACAAATATGTATTTTGTTGACATCAAACACCCCTTCTGAAATCAAACATTCTCAAAAACAGACTACCACAGAATACCAGAAAACTCTGATACGATTCTTCTAGATTCTCGCCTTTCAAATATCCGGCAAAATATACGTTTTAATTCAAAGCATATGATTGATAATTTTAACACGCTCGTGACATGCTTCCAAGATCAAAACACTATTCATTTTTCCTCATATGCTATAATTACTGCAATTATTAGATTGTTTCACTAATGATCTCACTAATGCGTACGTGGAGGTTTTAACAAAAATTATGGGTTCTTATGACATGGACACTATCATCAATTTTGTTTTTATTCTGGTTGTACCCGTTGCTCTTATCGTCTTAAGCCTAGTGGGGCTGTGGCAGATCATCAAAGTAGGAGGGCGTAACTCAAAACAAAGAATCGATTTAACCGCCTTAGTAGATGAGGCTCCTTATACCAATTCCGGCGAAAGCAATGAAATAAGTGAGCGAATCACTTATTTAGGCAGTGTCGCATCCGAAAATATTGACCCATTGTTAGCCGGTGCTCTGAAAGATATCGCCTTGCAAAGCAAAACTCAACACAATAATTACTGGCTGTTTAATCCTGCCAACTATCTTAATCCAGACGGATTATTAAATCCATATGAGAGTAAAGTCCTAAACGGCCTTTACAGTAAAATTATTCTGATCATTGGTTTTCTGGCTGCAGCAGGTTCCGCTGTGTCTCTATTCTTTGTACCTCGCACTAGCCTGAGCACAGTGATTTCACTCCTGCTTGTCCCCTTGGGAAGTGCCATTGCTCTGGCATACTTGCTTTACACGGTCTCTCGATTTGCCCGGGAAAAGTCAGAACGGGAAATTGCTCAGATGAACAAGACGCTGACACTGCATTATCCCGTATTCACTGAACAGACCGGCTTGGCCAGACTATCGGCAAGGATGTTTGAATATGAGCAAAATATTAAGGACAATCTGACGGAGTTTGAGCGGACGGCCAGAAAACTGGTAGAAGGAGAATTTGCTGAAGGCATTAATCTTAGTGTACGCTCCATTATGTCGCAAGAAATCTCACCACCCATCATCAAGGCTGCCGATACTCTCTCCTTCCTGGCTGACGACTTAACGAGGAGACAAGAGACCGGTATGGCTGATCTGGCAGCTCAGTTAGCCACTGCGATCGTCAGTTCTCTGGAAGACCACTTAGAGCCCCTTAACCAACATCTGGGCAAATTGAACGAGATGGTAGGAGAAACTGAAGCATATATGGGAGTATCCGTTCAGACATTGGAGACTTCCCGTGAGCAAAACGTTGTACTGAATCAGGAAATATCTGAAGCCTTGCGCCTGATGACTTTGGCGAAGAATGATTTAGCCAACGAGATGTTGGAGATACGTGACTATCTTGAAGCGATCGGTGATAGCACCAACAAACTGGCCCGACTCTATCAGGGGGAAGACCGTTCGCTCTCCCTTCATATTAGCAACCTTGCTAATCAATTGACCGTTTTAAGCGATAGGCTTAACTTGTCAATTACTGAATCTGCAACCGCTTTGGAACAAGCAGCAGATATGACTGACAGACAAGAAGAATATAATACGCAGCTGCTTAGACAATTGGATGAACAAATAAAGAATCTCGCAGATATAAATCAAACTATTACCAACAATACCACACACTTCACCAAAGAATCCTCGCAATTAGTTCACAAAACGCTGTCTGAATATGATGCCGGCCTGGGTGAAGTGATAGAGCGTCTAAGCTTTGTAGTAGCAGAGATCAGAGATGCTATTGATGGTCTGCCTGTTGCTCTGCGTCTGAGCAGTGATGCTTCGCAAGAATGATGAGACGGATATCAGCTAATTTACCCGATAATTTTGTTCCTGATTCTGAAGTAAAACAGCAAGAGTCTGTTTTGGGGAGTCAGGATTTAGGTCAATATAATAACGATTTCCCATCAAACTCTGAAGAAGAGAGCAGCGAGTCCACAAGAAGAGTAGCCTCTGTTTTTGATGAATACTCATCTTTACCTGATGATTCTCTACCGGCACTGTCGGCCGAAGATCAGGAATACTCACCTTTGCCTGATGATTCTCCCTCGGCACTGCCGGCCGAAGATCAGGAATACTCATCCTTACCTGATGATTCTCCCTCGGCACTGCAGGCCGAAGATCAGGAATACTCACCTTTACCTGATGATTCTCTACCGGCACTGTCGACCGAAGATCAGGAATACTCACCTTTACCTGATGATTCTCTCTCCCGGCAAGTAGATGAGAAACTTAAAAGTAGAAGAATTCGGCCTTTTACTATGAGAGTTCCCAGTGTTGACGAAGACAGTTTTACCCTGCAGCAAGAGCGTGAGAGCATCGGATCTACGCTTACAGAAATTAAAAATGAGCACAAAGCCGAATTGGACGTTAACTCAACAGATGAAGAATACGATCAAGACGCCCTGGCTGAAACTGAATCAGATTCTGATCAGGATTATGTGATTCCCCGCCTTCCAAGGGCTCAATTGCTCTACCCGGGATTTCAGAATGCTATGGAATTCTTACGGGAGAATTTCAAACTGCCCCGCGAAATTCAATTGGAGCAGCAAAAGAGTTCACGTACTTGGCTTTTGTCAAAGCTCAAAAAAATTGAATCGATCGAAGAAACAGCTTCATTTGCTTACTCTCTCTCTCACAAGGACCAAGCCTTGCTCTTTCCTGTGCTGGCAACTCTGAAGAAAAAGACGGATATTGAGAGGTTGGAAGAAATCATTTTGCTGTTAAGTAATAAATCGTTATATATTCATGGCTGGTTAACTTTACAGTTCGCTTATCCCCGCTCTGTTGTAGCTACAACATTGACAAAACTATGTCTAAAACTGGAAGATAGGACTTTCTCTAATCAGAATTACTCCGCACAGAAATATCATCGCAGTCTAAGGCATGCTTCGGGTGGGTCAGGTCCTGAAATAATCTGGAGCAAAATATCTCTTATAACAGAGATATCGCATCCTAACAGTCGACATTTTATCAGCGATATAGTCGATTACTATTTTGAGTCGGAGCTTGATTATCAGGAGTTTTGCAGACGCTATGCGATCTATACAGACCTACGTCTTGGTATTGCCATTTCGGAGAAAATTGATGAAACGATTAATAAGGAAGGTACCAACTTCCACCTAAGCAAACGCTTCTTCAGTCAGGACTAAGCACAAGTCTGCTTGCTCACAGCATTCTTGCCCACGAATTAATGTTATGGTAAAATTACTAAATTAGTTTGACGTGTATATGCACCAATACCTATTAAACAACACTAATGATACGTCAAACATAATTAAGGAGGAAAGTAATGAAATCAATCAAGAAGATTCTTATTCTTCTCGTGGTTTTAGCTATGGTAATGCCTCTTCTGGCCTGCCGTGGCGAAGAGCCTGAAGAAACAAATGCTCCAGTAGTAACTGATGCCCCGGATGAAACAGATGCACCAGATGAAACTGATGAGCCAGGTGAAGAACCAACCGATGAGCCCGAAGATCCTTCCGTAGATGTCGAGCCATATAAGATCGGACTCGTAACCGGAACAGTCTCTCAGGGTGAAGAAGAATTCCAGGAAGCTCAGGCACAAATCGCTAAGCATGGTGCGGATAAAATTCTCCACACCACTTATCCTGATAACTTCGCAACCGAGACAGAAACCACAATTTCTCAGGTAGTTAACCTGGCATCTGATCCCTTGGTCAAAGCTATTGTCTTTAGCCAGGCCGTTCCAGGTGCTGCAGCTTCTATTGACAAAGTCAGAGAAACAAATCCGGATATGATTTTCATCACCGGTGTTGTTGCTGAGGATCCGGCAGTCATGTCCGAAAAAGGTGACGTGAACATGCTGACTGACGAAATCTCCATGGGCGTCACAGTACCTACAGAAGCCAAGAGAATGGGCGCAAATACACTGATTCACTATTCGTTCCCACGTCACCTCGGTTATGCTACCATTGCTACACGTCTCAACATTATGAAAGATACATGTGCTGAAATCGGACTCGAGCTCGTTGAGGTCACCGCACCGGACCCCACCAGTGATGCCGGTGTCTCCGGAGCACAGCAGTTCATCATTGAAGACGTTCCCCGTCAGATCGAGGCATATGGTGTCGATACTGCCTTCTTCTCTACCAACTGTTCCATGCAAGAGCCTTTGATTCGTTCAGTTTATGAATTAGGCGCTATCATGCCTCAGCAGTGCTGCCCCAGCCCTTATCACGGTTATCCCGCCGCTCTGTCCATCGATGTTGAAGGACACGAAGGTGATGTTGACTATATGCTGGGTGAAATTGCCTCTAAGCTGAAGGAAAAAGGTCAAGAAGGACGCATGTCTACCTGGGGCGTTCCCATCAACATGCTCATGATTGATATTGGCGTTAATTTTGCCATGAAAATCCTCGACGGCGAAGTCGAGCGCGACGATATGGCAGCTTTCGAAGCCACTGCTCAAGAAACCGCTGCTGCCCGTGGTCTCGGAGAGCTTACACTAAGCAATTATGAAGATCCGGAGAAGGGCGTATTGGATAATTTCTATCTGTTGCTAGCCCCATTCTGTGACTTTAGCGTGATTGATTAGTAATGCTAAGCAAGTGATCTAATTCTTGGGGCACCGGTGTATCCATGAGATGCCGGTGCCTTTTTTAGAATTAAAAGGAGGCTATTTTGGAGACCGAATATTTGTTGTCTATGAACAACATCAGTAAAGATTACTTTGGAAACAGAGTACTCAAGAACGTTGACCTCCAAGTTAAAGCCGGTGAGATCCATGCTCTAATGGGAGAGAACGGAGCGGGCAAATCAACATTGATGAATATCTTGTTTGGAATGCCTGTAATACACCATACAGGTGGCTTTGAAGGTCAAGTACAACTAGCAGGAGAGGATATCAACATCACTGATCCTCACGATGCCATGAATTACGGCATCGGCATGGTGCATCAGGAATTCATGCTGATACCGGAATTCACAGTAACTGAGAATATCAAGCTCGGCCGTGAAACTGGAAAGCCTACGATGTTGCCGTTGTTTGACAAAATCTTTGGTCGTGATCTTGATAGCATGCAATGGGACGATATGGCCAAAGACAGTAGGAAGGCTCTAGACTCTATCGGCATGGTTAATATCGAAGAGTATGCCAAAGTGGCCGGCATGCCCATAGGTTTTCAACAATTTGTTGAGATTGCCCGTGAAATTGATAAAACGGGTATTAAAATACTTGTATTTGATGAACCCACAGCAGTTCTGACGGAAAGTGAGGCAGAAAGGCTGTTGGAAATCATGCGCTTAATTGCCTCGCGCGGTATAGCAATAATTTTTATCACTCACCGTCTGGATGAAGTAGTACAAGTGGCAGATAGCCTTACTGTCTTGCGAGACGGTGAATTTGTTGCTCGTAAAGAAGTAGCAAATACCAGCTTTGTAGAAATCGCTCAATTGATGATCGGCCGCAAAGTAGAGAAAATTGTTGAAGATGAAGAGGAAGACGTCAGAGACATTAGTGATGACAAGATTGCTTTGGAACTGGAACATTATTGTGTCGATATGCCCGGTGAGCGTGTACTCGATATGAATGTCAAGATTCGTGACGGCGAAATTTTTGGATTTGGCGGTCTGGCCGGACAAGGGAAGATTGGTATTCATAACGGAATTCAAGGATTATTTGAAACTGAAGGAAATGTCTATCTCTACGGAAAAAAGCTGGATCTTGAAAAGCGAGGAGAAGCATTGCGCAATGATATCGCTTTTGTTTCTGAAGATCGACGTGGAGTGGGCTTGCTGCTTAATGAGTCAATAGAAAGAAATATCATATTCTCTTCTATGCAAGTTAAGAATGAATTTTTAAAGGGCGGACTTTTGGATAGCAAGAGATCCCGCGAACACACTTTAGAAATGATTGAACTCCTGGACATACGTTGCACCGGTATACAACAAACTGTAGGAAGCCTCTCCGGAGGGAATCAACAGAAAGTATGTCTCGCTCGAGCAATCACGCTTAACCCCGACATCCTGATCGTGGCTGAGCCGACCAGAGGAATTGATATTGGCGCTAAGAAGCTCGTATTAGAACATTTACGCAAAATGAATCGTGAAGAAGGCGTCACAATTATTGTTATCAGTTCTGAGCTGGTTGAACTTCGTTCTATTTGTGATAGGATCGCGATAGTTTCTGATGGAACAATCGCAGACATTTTGGCTCCTGACGCACCTGATGCAGATTTCGGTTTAGCAATGTCCGGACTGAAGAGAGAGGATGTGGGGGCATGACAAAGATAAAAAAGACTATTGATATTATAGGAGTTCCCCGGTTAATTATCGGTCTATTCTTTCTTATTCTAGTAATTACCGCTTTAGGAGTTGGTCTTAACCCCGCTTCCTTATTTAGTGATATACTTCGCCGCTGGATGATGTATGGTATTTTAGTCCTGGCAATGGTGCCTGGAGTCCAAAGTGGCATCGGTATGAATTTTGGTATTTCGCTAGGTATCGTCAGCGGTCTATTGGGTGCTGTAGTTGCAATGGAAATGGCTTACGTGAATGCTTGGTTTTTCCATTTTGGCGCTGGCGCTGCTTGGCTGACCTTATTAGTTGCTTTATTAATCGGCGTTATGTTGTCAACCTTAGTTGGGACAGGATATGGGCTGCTTCTCAATAGAGTCAAGGGGTCAGAGATGACAGTCTCTACCTATGTTGGCTTTTCAGCAATTGCCATGATGAATATTGTTTGGATCCTACTAAGATTTCAAAATGGTCAACTGCGATGGCCTATCGGTTCCGGTCTGAGAAACACTGCCAGCTTGTCAGAGTCTTTTGGCGGCCTGCTAAGCAATCCGAGCATTTACTCAGAGCCTCGCACAATTGCAATTCCCGAAGGCCTAAACGAGGCGAGCAACGTTTCCGTGCAGCAGCCTAAAGCACTTAGTTTTTTGGCCATTGATATTGGAGATAGCGGCTTCGTGTTGCCACTGGGGTTGATCTTGGTTTTCGCATTGTGCTGCGTAATAATTTGGCTTTTTCTCCGCTCAAAAAAGGGTATTGCAATGAGCGCTGCCGGAGAAAATGAGCTGTTTGCAATTTCCAACGGTATAAATGTTGATAAAATGAGAATTCTCGGCACAGCCATATCTACTGTGCTGGGTGCAGTCGGCATCATTATGTACGCTCAGACTTACGGCTTTTTACAGCTGTATAATGCACCTTTGATGATGGGTTTTGCCGCCGTTGCTTCAATCCTAATTGGCGGTGCATCGATTGAGCGGGCCAGCATATCCAATGTTATCATTGGCACTTTGCTGTTCCAGGGTATTTTGACGGTTGCCCTCCCTGTTGTTAATGCGGTAATCGATGTTTCTGCCTTGCCTGAGATAATACGGATTATCCTAACTAACGGCATCATTCTTTATGCCTTATCGAAAGCGAGGGGGGGAAGAAGATGACTAATAAAAATTTAGATAACAAAATTTTGACTACAAATGTCAGCATGGGAGAACGAATTAAAACGTTTGTGTTTGACAACAAAGTAATGCTTGTCTTTGTCGTCATCTGCTATCTTGGCTTTATTGCTTCAGGCAGTCGACCGGATACTGTTTTAAATGAAGTTTTCACTCGTATTTCAAGAAACAGCTTCACGGTGCTTTCTTTGTTAATCCCGGTCTTAGCCGGCATGGGGCTTAACTTTGGTATAGTCATTGGAGCAATTGCAGCTCAAATAGCTGTCTTTGCTGTGGTCTATTGGGGACTTACAGGATTGCCCGGCATGCTCCTGGCAGTAGTAATTGCAACACCGATGGCAATTTTATTTGGCTGGCTTGTCGGTAAACTGTTCAACAAAACTAAAGGTGCAGAGATGATTACCGGCCTGATACTAGGTTATTTTGCTGACGGTCTTTATCAACTGCTTTTCTTGATCTTGATCGGCGGAGTAATTCCTGCCACCAATCCTCGCTTCATCATAGATGGCGGCGTTGGCGTAAAGAACGTTGTTGACCTTACAGGATCACTGAAATACGCAATTGACAGAGTTAGGATTATTGATCTTGCCCTTGGCCTTCTTATTGCCATTGCAATAGTTACAGTAGTAAAACTCTTTTTGCATCTGCAGAAAAAACGTGAATTTAAGCTAAAAGATCTTATTCTGATGATAGCGATAGGGGT
Source organism: Clostridiaceae bacterium (assembly GCA_012838475.1). Classification (GTDB taxonomy): domain Bacteria; phylum Bacillota; class Clostridia; order Saccharofermentanales; family DTU023; genus UBA1046. Next base: position 1,198 of record DUPE01000070.1, on the reverse strand, counting down.
CCTGTACGGCATTACCTTCATACCGTCGATTGAACGTCATTTGTTTGCAGATCGTGTCAACCTGATTATAGCACTACCTCTTATTCTGGTATTTTATGCTGTTCGTCACGCCTATCTGCTCTATAAGAATCGTAACGGTCATGACCCAAACTATTCGGGAAAGCGTAGCATTGCAATTATTATCGTCTGCATCGTAGTATACGTTCTGACATACATACCTTCCATCGAAGCATTTATTTTGTCTGTAAATCTGCCGGTTTTACCGTACTTGCTTATTGGTGGCCTAATGGCCTTCAACAACGGTATCTTAAACACCAGATTAGGACATAACATGAGAACCGTCGGTCAGAGTAATGCCGTTGCTGCAGCTTCCGGTATAAATGTTGACCGAACCAGGGTAATAGCAGTTATACTATCAACCGTTCTTGCCTGTTGGGGGCAATTGATCTATTTGCAAAACTTGGGTACCTTTTCCACTTACGGTGCCCATATGCAAGTAGGACAGTTTGCTGTAGCAGCCCTGCTGGTTGGTGGAGCATCAGTCTCTAAGGCTACAAACAGTCAGGCCATAATCGGTGTAACGCTATTCCACATGCTATTCATCATTGCTCCCCAAGCTGGAAACAATCTCTTCGGTGATGCGCAGGTTGGAGAGTACTTCCGTGTATTCGTATCGTACGGCGTTATTGCCTTGTCACTTGCTATGCATGCCTGGCAGCGTAAGAAGCCTAAGGGTGCAATGATGGCCTCGCTAACTCCAAGCGAACCCGCTCTGGTAGAAACTGAGAAAGGTGAATAATTATTACAAGCTTTCGAATTATTTTGCTAGTATTTGTATGACCCGCTTATGACTATTTAGAAAAATCAGTCTACCAGGGTAAAAAAGTATATACTGGGAGGGGGCTCAGTGAGCCCCCTTCATCATGGTTTTATGGAGACGTACCGAAGCGGCCATAACGGGGTGCTCTCGAAATGCGGTGCGATGGAACAAAAACTGAATAAACATGCAAATTAACTTGCATATTTTACGGCATGGAGAAGTACCGAAGTGGCCGTAACGGGACTGACTCGAAATCAGTTTATCGGGCAACCGATACGTGGGTTCGAATCCCACCTTCTCCGCCAAAATCCTTGAAACCCGCTCACCGCAATGGTTTGCGGGTTTCATGTTTCTTGAGACAGATCTGCATCTCAAATC
>DUPE01000187.1 GCA_012838475.1 Clostridiaceae bacterium | reverse complement strand
TACCCATAAGTATTTCCTCTGTGTTTTCTACATACAACACTCCGGCAGACACAAGGTCTGCCGGAGATCATTAAATTTTGCTCACATATCCCAGTAACTAATTCTTATCTGCGTAGAGGTAATTGAAATTAATGCCAACGAAATAGCCCTGCAGACCGGTCAGGCCTTCAGCCTCTAAGTATTGAACTTCTCTCAACTGTTGAGGTATTACAACTCCGTCCTCCAGCAATACCTTCTCCGCATTGAAGAGATTGTCCATACGCTCTCTGCCACTGGTCACTTGGGAGGCATCCAGATATTTGTCGAATTCTTCACTCTTGTAATTGACATAATTGTAGGCCGATTCACTATGGAAGAGTTCCAAATAGCTGTAAGGATCGGGATAATCTGCAACCCAGCCGCTCAAGATGATATCAAACCCGTCATTATTGGGCGTCAACATAGAGTTCTTGGTCGCATAGGGGACTAAATTAATGTCAATGACAATACCTAGATTAGTTTGCCACTGGTTATGCAGAACTTCAGCTTCTTTCTTAGCAGAATCCGAGTCGGTCACAACCATTTTGAGCGTAATCTCGGATGGATCAGTGAGACCAAATTCGGCAATTGCCTTATCCATATGCTCCTTGGCTTTGGCCATATCGCCTTGCAGTGGATAAGCTTCGAGAGGATACTCCGTGCCATAGTCGTCTTCAACGCCTCGCACCTTAGGCATTACATAGCGCAGGTTAGGTGTATAGAGACCGTTATGGCTGAGAAGGATGTATTCTTCACGGTTTAGAGCATAATTCAAAGCAAGACGGAAATCCTTATTGGCCAGGTATTTATTGTTTAAATTAGGACCGCCAAAGTCGTTGGCGCCATCAAAATAACTCTTGCTCCTGTCGGCGTACTGAGGAGCGATGTCCGTGGACAAGGTCACAAAGTCCAGCTCGCCATTCTCGAACATAGCCAGCTGAGTGTTTGGTTCTTTAACGGTTAAAACTTCAAATCCGTCTAGCTTGATTTTTTCAATCTCGTGGTAGTTGGGATTCTTGACGGTTGCAAGCTTGCCTTCACCAAAAACGGTAACCATGAAAGCTCCGTTGTAGACTTGATTCTCAGGTTTGGCACAGTAGTCTTGTCCAAACTTCTCAACAATATCTTGTCTCTGAGGTGCAAAGAAAGATTTACTCAGCATGCTCAGGAAATAATCTGCTGGAGATTCAAGTACAATCTCTAGAGTTCTTTCGTCAATAGCCTTGACTCCGGCATCATCGAGCGGAAGTTCGCCCGCTGATACTTTGGCGCCATTCTTAATGACGGTTCCCATATAGCCCATAGGAGCAGCTGTTTCAGGATCAAGGAAGCGTTTGATGCCATATTCAAAATCGTAAGCGGTAACAGCTTCACCATCACTCCATTTGATATTGTCACGAAGAATGAAGGTATAGGTTACTTGATCGTCGGCTACTGTGTGGCTCTCAGCACAGGCCGGTTGCAGATCACCATCGACGTCACGATACAAACCTTCATAGATGTGGTAGCAAATGGTGGCTGATGGTATGCCGTGCGCCTTACTAGGGTCAAAGCTTTCAGGATCCGCAGTCAAAGCATAGCGTAGGATCTTGTCACCATCCGTTGAAGGTTCATCCGGATCTTTTGTATCACTAGGATCTACAACCTCGTCAGTATCTTCAGCGCCTGGCTTTGCAGTTTCATTGGTTTCCTCTCCCTCTCCGGGAGTTGAACAGGCAACTAATCCCAGCAATAATGCTGCGATTAAAACAAAAATAAATAATTTTTTCACAATATTCCCCCAATTCTTAAAGAAATTCCATTACAATGCTCTTCTGTTTGCTCATTACACATAATAAGATACCGCATCCACTTTGTCGTATGATTCAAGATTCCAGATTACCGCACAGCTTGCTCCTTCCCTCATTGTTTAGAAAAAAGAATCATTCGCCAGCAATAAACAAAAACAAAGACATTGCTATGGCACAAAAACTAACGGTCTTTAACAGCGTCTGTATGCGCTGCCTTAAACAGGGATAATACGATCTCAGAAATATTATAAGAATATGGTCGAATAAGAGAGCCTGGAGCTAAAAACCCCCTACAACGGCCAATAACAGCTACTGTATGTCAAGATACATTTCGCCGCAAGAAGCTGCTCTGTCTTCAGATGTTCCTATGTTTTACTAAGAACATCTCAACTAGAAAGTAGGACATTATTGTGATGCTGTCAAGCCAGAATATCTATTAATCAAAACATTTAGACTGAAAAAAGCCGTAGTTTGATCAGTACCTAAACGTTGTCCAATACTCAGATACAGCTCCAAATTAGGGCTCTGATAGATAATTTTGATGATTATTTTTCTTATTAGCGTATCTGATTTACATTAATCTGACTTACTAAATTATTCTGCGTAATAGAATTAGGATCCCAAGAAGGCTACCTAATTATTAACCCCGGGGCCTACCTGATGATTAACTTCCGGGTCCTACCCGGTTATTAACCTCCGGTGATTCTAAAGCCTTCGGGCAGCGGGTCATCCGGATCCAGTATTAGCTGATTAAAGCCTGTGACATAAGCTGTGCCTTTTACTTCCGGAACGACACCATCAAGGTTGGCAATCTTTACCTTTTCCACAATAGTCGCAGTCATTACGGTGTCAATGATGCTCTTGTTGACTAAGGTCATGTCTTCTTCGATCTGGCCCTTTGCTAACATTAAGGCGATACGTCCGCCAGTTCCTGTACCGGTGGGGGAGCGATCAATTTGTCCTTCAGCGAAGATGCAGACGTTCTTGGAGATTACCTTGTCATCTTGATAATCTCTCTTGTCCATGAAAATTGTGCCGTAAATACTATTTAACCCTGGCTCTTCAGGATGGACCACATTATACTTCGCAATGACCTTGTTCTTGATTTCCATGCCTTTGGCAACCAGATACTCCATGTTCACCGGATCAACTGTGCTGTTAACTTTATCTACATCCACATAGACGTAGAAGGCGCCGCCGAAAGCTATGTCGCAGACTATCGTGCCGATGTCGTCAACGTCGACTTCAATATTCTCCATATAGAGGAAAGATGGGACATTGTTGAAGGCTATTTCGCCGACAAAACCGTCTTTTACTGTGGCAAAAGCAGTTATTCTGCCGGCAGGTGAATCTATCCTAACAGTGTTAAGCCCTTCTTTGGCGGGCAGTATTCCTGTTTGTAAAACTACCTTCGTCACGGCAATAATTCCGTGGCCGCACATGGTGCTCAGTCCCTCATTGTGGGTAAAAAGCACACCAAAATCGCCATCAGGAGTCACCGGTTCTGTGATGATACAGCCATACATGCCGCTGTGGCCACGCGGTTCCAACATCATCATTTTGCGGAGATCGTCATGATTCTCCTTGACATATTTTCTCTTTGCGAGGATTGTATCCCCGACAATGGGCGGGAAACCACTGGTGATAATTCTTAGCGGCTCACCTCCGGTGTGAGCGTCAATACAGGTGATATAGTTCTTGAACTGTAGCATCTCTCTTCCTCCAATAATTTATTTTCCAAGTGTTAAGCGTCTTCAATATATGCAGACATATTTGATTGCTGTCGTGTTTCTAAATCATACACAACAACAATATCAGTGGCAAGCTGCTGTGACGGCAATACACGATAGTTGCCCTGCCCGTCTAGCTGCCTATTTGATGTCAGCCACAAGCCAAGGCGGCAGTATTACACGATGGTTGCCCCTGCCGGTGCAACTGCCAGCCTGATATCAGCCGCAAGCCGGAAAAGCAGTGGTATGTGATAGATGCTCCACTGCCGATACAGCAAATGTA
>DUPE01000052.1 GCA_012838475.1 Clostridiaceae bacterium | reverse complement strand
CTGTCGGCGGAACTCTCTCCCTCACACAAGACTTCCACTACTTGACCGACCATTTTCAGGTTGGAATCCAGGCTGTGCTCATTTTGCAACTTTACCAGACGTTCAAATCTTTCCTGAACCTCTTCCCTGCCTTCTGGATCGTACCAGTCAGCTGCGGGAGTTCCGATTCTGGGACTGTAGATAAAGGTAAAGGCACTGTCAAATCTAACCTGTTCCATTATATCAATAGTGTCATTGAAGTCTTCCTCTTCTTCTCCGGGGAAGCCTACGATTATATCTGTAGAAATACTTATGTCAGGTCTGGCTTGACGCAGTTTGCCGATTATCTCCAGATACTTTTCGCGTGTATATTTGCGATTCATCTTGGCTAATATTCGATTGCTACCCGACTGGAGAGGCAAATGCAGATGCGGCTCGATCTTCTCGATTCTGCCAAGCACAGCTATCAGCTCGTCAGATAGATCTTTGGGATGCGAAGTCATGAAGCGGATGCGATAAATTCCTTCAATCTGGGCCGCTTGTTCCAATAGCCGAGCGAAAGTTGGCCTGCCATCTGAGGATGGACTAAGATCCTTACCCCAGGCATTAACATTTTGCCCCAAAAGCATTATTTCCGGAGTACCGCTGGCAGCAATGTCTTTTATTTCCTGCAGGACGTCTTCGGCTAGACGGCTGCGTTCTCTGCCTCTGGTATAAGGAACAATGCAATAGGAGCAAAAATTATTGCAGCCATACATGATAGAAACCAGGGCGCGATAGCGCCTTTGTCTGGCAATAGGCATATCTTCATGGAAACGTACGCTTCTTTCCTTGTTGAAATAGGTATCCTTGCCTTTGAGTCCCTCTTCAATGAAATCGAGCAAAAAGGAAATTTGATCAGGCTGTAGCAGAAAATCTACATAGCGAAAGGAATTCTTAATACGTTCAGCATGAAAATCCTGTGCCGTCATGCAGCCGCAAACACCTATTATGCGTTCCCCCTTAGTGCCTGCATAACGCTTAATACTGCCTAGATGGCCGTAGAAACGGTCGTCAGCATTCTCTCTGACACTACAGGTGTTGATTAATATCAAGTCGGCGGCATCATAGGAATCAACAGGTTTAAAGCCCGCCTGCTCCAAAATTCCGGCCATAATCTCACTGTCAGCCTCATTTTGCTGACAGCCGAAAGTGCGGATATAGTACTTTGGCAAGAAGCCGTGGCGCGCATGATAATCGTGTATCCAGGTCTTAAGCAGAGGATAGTTGTCAATAGACGCTCTGTCGTTATTATCTAAGATATAATTTGTCTCTTTCATTCCTATATCGTATTTCAATCGTACTTCCATTGTAATGTATTGCCAACTCTCATACTGCGATTGAGTGGCGGTGATTGAACTTGCAGAATGTCGATCAATTAACGCTTCCTATTGCCGACAGTACCGTTCACATATAATAACAGTTGGCGGAGAACAGGCGCAATCGAGCATCAGAGGGGGTGCCTTTGGGACCACAAAAAGCGCTTGAACAACCATTTTAATTTGGGCATGTTATTTTTCAGATGTTCCTCTTCCCTGCTGTAGAACACCATCAAACTACGCCAATCTTCCTTACTTAACTCGTCCATGTCAACAGAATAGATCGCTTCCTCGATCAACACAACTGTACGTTGGGACTCGGCAGATTCTTGAGCCGCAGCGGTAAACCAATGATATAGTGTCTGTCCCGGCTCCTGCATAACCCCCTGTAAACCCCATATTTGCTCCAAATCATGTCGGATCGCCATTAACATATCAGCAGGTCTGTCAACGAAACGGTTCCGAAGCCAGTTCTGGTCATGACGTTGACGATACACCTTGATACGCCAATATAAGTATAAGCCGAGAGGCAAAGCAGCTAGCAGTATCTTAAGGATAAAAAGCAAAATTTGACCTAATACCTGCAGGAATTGACTAAATCCGCCGGGTCCATCCTCTGGAGGTGTCGTCTCTCCAGGGCTTTCGTCTGCCGGAGTATCAGTTTCTTCAGGCTCGGTTGGCAAAGGCTCGGTTTCTTCCGGCTCGTCAGGAGGAAGTGGCGAAGGCGTAGGTTCGGGGATCTGATCCTGCCCGGTGAGACGGTCCAGCTCACCGGACGGGGTTCCGTCTATAGGCAGCCAGCCTATCTCGTCCAGGTAAATCTCTGTCCAGGCATGAGCACTGTTGCCATCAATCGCTCTAGTGGTTGGCAAAAATTCAGCATCTGCATCAGCGGGAACAACAAACCCTTCAACATATCTGGCCGGAATGCCGGAAAGCCGGCATAAGGCTGTTAGCAAAGTGGCGGAATATGTGCAGTATCCTTCCTTCGTCTCAAGCACATGCTGAATGAAATCTTTATCTGCCGGAGGAACCGCAACATCAAGCCTATAGGTCATATTACCCGCAACCCACTCCCTTAGGCTCAGTGCTTTATCAGCGGCACTGAGATTATTGTTGCTGATAATACCATACAGATCCGGTTCATTGACGCGGATGAAGTTTGACAAAGAAGAATTGTTAGTCAGATTAGTCCATAGAGAGCGCTCTGTTGCGTCTAAGGACAGTTCGGCCGGCATCGGTCCCAGACCAAGGAGGAAATTTCGCAGACTGTCTGGATTGTGAATAGCCTTGGGCTGAAAAATCTGTCCTTCTACCTGATAGCCGTCTTGAGGTATCGTTCTGTCGGCGTATAGTGTCCCTGAGGGATTGAAGTAGGCGAATATTTCTTCTCCGCTTCGGGCTTGTGTAATCGAATCAATACGGCCCCCATTAAATATGACCTGTTGTTCGGCAACCGGTATCAGGGTGTAATCCTGATTCAAGAGCGGCATTGTCGGATCGCGGAAATTGTCAGCGGCATCTAGCCCGTCTACGGTAAGTCCCATGATCCTGGCTTGAATATTATTGTTTCTCGGGTGGTTCAGCAGCCAATTCTGCTCCATGCTGTCCTGAATCCAGCCTGTACCGGTATACTCTCTGAAAATTGAGCCCCTCATATAGAAGGATTGAGGCCCGGTATTTACGTGCATAAATAATTCATTAGAGGGATTAATCGGACCACCTAAGCGATTTTCTAAAGGATAAAAGCCTGCTTCAGCAATACTGAATTCGATATAGCCTATGGAGTCTTCAAGATTGCTGGTTCCGGTAAGACGGGAGATTAATCTGTCTATAGCGTTATTGTAGAAAAAGTCTCGCGGTACTACAGCATGAGCGCCTGCGACCACTGCTGTAACGATCAAAGCGATCATCAGCCTTTTAGTACTCTCTTTATAAGCCCAGCTGCGTGGAGCAAAGAGACTACTTGTCCGCGTGTTCTGCCCGGCAACATGTTTTTGCATCGACAGCATAATGAGAATACATATTGTCCCAACGAAAAAGAGAACATAGTCCCCACTCACCCACTCTTCAAAATTCACAGTAAGCAGGACTCCCAGAGCAACCAACATGAGCCAAGGGTGTGAAGACAGATAAATTGCGAAGAAGCAGATGAGTGATAAGAAAAGACCGATCAACAGCGAGTACGACGAAATTTGCTCAGCGCTGGCAATACCGTTTGCAAAGAAGTATTGGGATCCTGAAGTGAATAAATCAATAATCGGCTGTACGATAGCGTTATATAGTCCGGTCAACTGTCCCGCCAGATTCATAACAACGGTAAACAGAATAGTGATTGCGCCGCCTAAAAGCAAAAGTAAAAATATTTTATAAAATTTATAAGCCAGCAGCAAAAACAGCAGAAATATTATTTGTGAGATTATCTGCCGCGTCCAGTTCATTTCAATATCGTTGAGCGCCAAAGTAATTCTCGTCAGCAAGAGTGAGAAAATCAAAGTAGAGATCAATCTCAGCGCGTAATGAAGCAGTCGGTCTATCAGACTGCGGTTGTTACGCAGCTCTTTGTCTTCTCCGGATACAACAGAAGTGAGAGTGAAGTTATAGCCTTGTTGAGGTATGTCGTTCACACTGCCTCCTCAGTATTAGCGCGCAGATTCTTTGCTTGGATGATGTCCTTCGCCTGTACGATTCGGACGTTATTATTTGATAATTCTTCATAAATATAATCTATTGCGGGATCAGCAGACGTTTCCATCAAGCAGAGCATCAAGCCTAAAGAGTATTTTTGTAAGGAGGCGATTTGCCTTGCCAAATCAGGGGTTAAAGATCTGACGACAAAGATGTAGTAAGACATGCTGCTGCCTACATTAAGGCGTTCAATTTGACTTTCCATGCTGCGTTCTGATTTTTGTGGTAATAAAGCCAGTTGTCTGCGGAAATAATTGAGATGACCAACTTCATTAGATGCTTGAAACATTCTGGCGGGATGCCACGTTTCCAGTTCGACCCACTGTTTTTGATCTAGCAGTACTGAGATGATGCTGGCAGTGAGCTCAAGCATGTCGTCGCGGGCAAAGTTTTCCTTCTCTCTCGCTTTAATATCCTTAAGATCTACTTCATTATAAGCCGGGTCAAGCACCACATAATAGCGAATCTCCCGCGGATCCTCATATTGTTTGATCATGAACTTTTGTATGCGGGCACTGACTTTCCAGTGGATACGCCTCATGGTGTCTCCTGGCTGTAATTCCCTCAACGTATCTATCTCATCCGAAGTATCAAAGGTCGAGATACGCGCATATTCGCCTTCATCAATCAACTCCTTAACAAGAGTGGCACTCTCTTGTTTATAGTACAGACGTGGCAGAACCAGTGTGGTAAAACGCAGGTGTTTTTCAATACCCGGTATGCGCATCCAGAAAACATTGAATGTGTCTCGAACTCGCAGATCTATCTCGCCCAGCTCCAGCGAGCCGCAATGAATCCCTTCCAGTGTTGCTACCAGCTCTCTGCTTTCTCCCGGTCTGACAGTTAGATTCAAGAGCCTGCTCTCTGTTAAAATAGTCTCATGTGATTGGCTTGACCATGCGATCATACGCAATTGCGCAGGCAAGAGTAAGGACTTTGAACTCAGTTGTAAAGAGTATTTGGCTGTATCCAGCCGAGTTATCTCCTCGTTGTAACGCATGGGATCCAACTTAACTCTGGTACGCAGGTATAGAACGCTCAGTATGCTGAAAAGGAGAACTGCGAAAAGCAAAATCATGCTAATCCGAAAAACAGCATAACCATAATAGCTTGCGCCTACCCATAGCAGAAGCAAGAGCAATATTATCCAGAAGAATCTTCGCGTCACTTCTAGCGCTCCGGCACCCTTACTTCTCGCATGATTTTTCCGAGAATTGTTTCCGGTTCCTGTTGTTGCAGTCGGCCTTCAGGTTTTACGATTAGACGATGGCTCCAGCAAGGCAGTATCATTTTCTGAACATCATCCGGCAAAACATAATCACGTCCACTGAGTAAAGCCTCAGCTTTGGCGACTTGCATTAACATCAATGAGGCTCTTGGGCTGATACCAAGTTCTAACTCAGAATGCTCTCTGGTTTTTGCGGACAATAATGAAATATACCTCTTAATAGCCTCGCTGACGTAAACATAACGTACCTGATCTTTAAGCCAGAGGATGTCATTTCCTGAAGCGACTGCCTCCAGATCAATCAGGGGATTATCTTCTGAGTAACGGCCTAGAATAGCCATCTCCTCCCTAAGATCAGGATATCCCAATGTAATTTTAAGTATGAAGCGATCAAGCTGTGCCTCGGGCAGTGTATATGTGCCGACTTGCTCTATCGGGTTTTGCGTCGCTAAGACCATGAAAGGCTGCATAAGTTCATAGGTTTTCCCGTCTACAGTCACCTGGTTCTCCTGCATAGCTTCCAGAAGAGCTGACTGTGTCTTGGGTGAAGTCCTATTAATTTCGTCTGCCAGCAATAATTGTGTCATAACAACGCCGGGATGAAATTCAAAACTGGCAGAAGCAGGGTTGTACATATTGTAACCGGTTACATCCGAGGGCATAACATCAGGCGTAAACTGAATTCTGTTGAAATCTAAATCCAGTGATTTAGCTAAGGCCGAAACTAGAGTAGTTTTACCAATTCCCGGGACATCCTCCAAAAGGATATGCCCGCCGGCCGACAAAGCTATCATGAGCTTGCGTATTGCATCTTCTTTCCCAATAATGACGCGGGATATATTCTCTTCGATTATCTGACAGAGTTCACCGGCTCTGCGTGGTTCAATATTCATAAATCACCTTGAGTTAAAATTTTTCGCACTATATTCTGCAACAAAACAAAAATAATTACAAAGGGGTAAAGGAAGTTGTGTTGCCGTCAGATCCATCTTTGCTCTTCATGATCTTATTAGTTTCAGGTACAATCCGGATTTTTCTTCTATTGGATTCTTGTCCATGACCGGGAAACAGTTCCTCGATCTTGGTGCCTTTAGGCACATAAAGAGCTTTAACAGCAATTGCAGGCTGCCGGAGTAATTCCTTAATATGTCCCTTCCCTTCAAGATCGCTGAAGAAAACAAGTTCATTATTCAGTTGAGCGTCTTCATTATAATAACCGTCTATGTACAGCAACATCATAAATTGTCGCTTTGCGCCGGGGTTACGAACGAGCCAACTACGCATAGCGTGCAAGGCAGGATGTGCTTCCATGCCCATCAGGTCTGCAATTTCGCGGTCATTAATTTTAGTTATTATGGCTGCCTCCATGACGGCAATCCGGAGTATTTTGTCATTTTTGATCGTTATCTGATTTTGTCTGTCATCCACCACCAAATTCTTGTCCTTGTTAAGAAAAATAAAACAGGAGTTGCCGGTTCTGGCAGATAGGCCACTAACGTGACGCAAATAGCCAGCCCAAGTTCCGCCTAAGCGCTGGAGACGTTTGAAGGCGTAATAGTGGATATACAGAGTGCGAAAGACAATATAAACCAAGGCGCCAACACTAAGAGCAATCAACAGAAAACCTAAAGGGATGCTCAAAGTGCCGATCAATAGCATTAGGATCGTCAATATTAAGATGGCCAGCATTAGCCAAGTCATTCTGACATTTTAGCATAGGCTAACAGAATTTACAGCAAAAGCACAATCATCCCGCTTAGCAGCAATTTTGATATTCAATTCTGTGCTAATAGAGCATTTTTTTGCAGGCGTTAAACCAGTATGATTGTCTCTCAACTTCTGCTGTATTTTAAGCTGCTGTGACGGTGACAGTGCGCCGGCGACAGATGGCGTATGATTGTGTTTCCAGTTGCAGATTTATTCAGGAACTTGTCACGCTGATTTATGCAGATATTTGGCTGTTTGTAACAAAGAACAAGCGAACTATTGTCCACTTGTTCTTTGTGCAAACATTTGACCGTAGCCCCATATAAAAACTCCGGTATTTTAGCTCATAATGTCTTAATAGGTCTTTAGCTCACCGTCAATCAATGCTGTTAAAATGTCATTCTCCAGTATTACATACATCTCGTCGTTGACCACAAACTCTGAGGTCAAGTCTGATTTGCCGATGATCGATTCCGGAGGCGCATTGATAGTCGCAACACCGAAAGCAGTAATATTGCTTTCGTCAAAAAAGGTTGTAATCAATGTATAGTCATTGCTTTCTTCATTCAGAGTATAATAATGCGAAGCATAGCCATTACCTGCCTTCGTATACTCAAAGAAAACTGCCTCTGTACCGTCAGTCGTGATAGTAGATTTAAGAGCATCAGCGTCAGGGAAATACTCGGTTGTCTGCAAGAACTTACCGCCTTCTTCATCGGTATAGGTAACGGAATATACTTGTCCGTTTTGTTCGACAACAACATCCTCTGCTGCCAGCATGCGCAGGGCTGCTTCGCCGCCTTCCATGCCCAGGACTGAGACAATAATCAAAGATAGATCGATCATAATTACTGGCAGCAATGCCATACCAACTGTTAAGGCTAACTCATCGTGTACCTCAATTTTTGCACTGATGCGTTCATAAGCGCCGGACTTCATTTCTACATACTTGCCGTAACCCTCGGCAGGAGTGGCTGGTGAGCCCGTACTTCCATCAGGCTCAGTAGTTTCAGGTGTTTCATTTCCCGAAGTTGTAATCTCAGGCTTATCTTCTGTGAGAGATGTCTGAGCAGGATCCTCTTGTTCTGCTTGAGTAGTTTCATGCTGAGGCTCAGTAGACTGTTCTTGGTCAGAGCCCGAGCACCCGGAAAAAACTAGCAATAACATACTAATTGAGATTAAGATCGAGACGAATCTTTTCATTGCTATTCTCCTTAGGCGACTGCCATATATTTTGAAGAAGCCTGATAATTGTTATTTGAGAATTGTGATTTTTCCAATGAGCGGCAGTGGCTTCATCCGTCCATTCACCGCGTTGACAATGCCAATTACTGCCAGTACGACAAATCCGAGCCATAACAGTCCCAGAAGTGTGGTCATAATGCTCCAGAGTCCCCAGGCTCCGGTAGAAAATAAAATAGTTGTTAAAATTGCCATCAGAATTGAATATACAATGGCAAAGGCGATTTCCGCCAAGGCCAAAACCAGACCCTGGTTCGCATGATAACGAGCGAATTTCGACTCTTTAGCGGCAAATATGGTCACCAGGACCAAAATTCCCAGATAGGCTAAGACAGCCATCATCTTATTGTCTTGAACATCTTTTTCTTCGGGCGAAGCATACATCATGGGATCCTGATAGGGTGGTTGCTGCCCTCCGGCAGGATCTTGATAATTAGGTTGTTGGCCGACGGCAGGATCTTGATAACCGGGCTGCTGCCCTCCGGCAGGATTTTGATAATTAGGTTGCTGCCCTCCGGCAGGAGCTTGGTAGTTATGCTGATTGTCTCCGGCAGAGGACTGATAATGAGGTTGGTTGACCTCGGGAGGAGGAGCGACGTAGTTTGCAGGCACCCCGCAATTCGGACAGAATTGAGTATCATCTGTCATTTGTGTACCACAGTTTGTACAGTTTTTCATGATAATATCCTCACCTTCATTTCTCAATATTTTGCTTCACTCTACATTATTTGTAGAGATTGGAACTAATTTTGATTTGTGACAGCGAGCAATGTTTTTTCAATTATTACTTAATTTTCATATCAAAACATTACACTTGATACGGAATATATAACTATGTTTATTATTCCTGCCTTATCGTCAATCTTTTTGAATCAATACCGCCAATCTTTTTGAATCAATTTGTGTGCACAGACCAAAAGCATATTAGAAAAAAGTGGCCTGTCGACAGAGTTTATGCCATATAAGAGAGGATCTCCTGTTTCCAGCTCTCGAGAGAGTAGTGAATATGGCTGCCTCCGAAATGGCGGCGTATGAGCTGCAATGCGGGGTTGCGCTTAATTAGCATCGCATATTGAGTATATTCGGGCTTAAGCAGTTCTTCTTTGCTAAGGAGGATTAATTTATGATTAAACCCGACAGCCTCCATAACTTGATTTAGTTTTTGCCAGAAAACTTCCCAGCTTGAGATGCTACCGTAGAGGAAAGTAGCAGTAGCCTCCTCCACGCAGGTGGCGATTTCAACAGCCGCAGTATTAAAGTTCTTACCCGGGGTGATCAGCCAGATTGTGTTCTCGCCCTTCTCACCATACAGGCCTCGTTTAATTCCTATACATATTTGCTCAATATTAAAATTTTGCTTCAAGAATTGATATTTGGCATTGATCTTGCGTTTTGCTATTTTCGCTTCTAAAGACTGTACAAATGAAGGCGCTATACTGTATAGACAGATCAAAGGAACAGCAGACTCTTCAGGCACAATTTTGGCGATATCCGCAAGTTGCTGCATATTCAGTCCGCCATCAATCTCTCTTATCGCGGTTAAAGCTTTCTCGCGCAGGCCATGCAAGCTTCTTTCAATGTGACGAGCCAATGCTTCTGTATCCAGTCCCAGCCTGCCAAAGCAGTAGCGCTCCCCCGTATTTAACTCTATGGTCACTCCGCAATCAATTCTTTCCAATTTGCTGGCAAAATAGAGCGGTATGCGCCTTGCCCTCTCATCAGGCGGCAAGATGAGAACACAGTTTTCATAAACCTCAATTACGGCTGAGCCCTGAGAGACTATTTCGTTCTCGACATAGCGAAAGTTTGCTTCAGCCTGAAATGAAGGGTCACCTTTGATATACAAAGCCTGACGTACTTTGCTGTTATATGCCTTATAAAGTTCATGGAAAAATTCTCCACCTTGATCATTAAGATGCGAAATTGTAAAGGACTTATCTTCTGCAAGAATTCGTACGGAATAATCTTGCCAGCCAAAGGATTTGATCTCGCTGTACGGGAGGTAATAAGAATCAAATGGTGCTAAAACTGATAAGCCATCAACCTCCAGTTGAAGTGTCACTTTGTCCTTGCTGCGCCCGGAAATTATTTCAGCTGCATACTCTACAATCATTTACTCACCTGGTCATTTGTTTTCACGCTCGCCAGAGCCTGTCGACATTAATTTGCTTTACAATCGCACCCAAAAGTTTCTGAGGTTTGAGTTGGATTGCGGAGCCTGAATTTGTATAATTGTTGATATTGTAGTAATTTTCATCACTCTATATGGCTAATGTACAGTTTACTGGTAACACTGTAATAGTCAAGTCCTAAATGTTGGTGTAAATTCCTTCACCACAATGTGTTCTGTTATGCTACTTGTTTATCTAATACCTCTGCAGAGGTATTAGATAACTTTTCGCGGGTCCCGTAGTAGGCCTCCGTGTCTATATATCTTCTTCCACTGATCCAGTTCTCGTGCATCTCTATCAAAAGGCTTCCGAGGAGACGCTCAATACTTGCCTCGTTTGGAAATATGCGGATCACTCGTTCTCTGCGCCTTAACTCCTGGTTAACTCTCTCAAGGCTGTTGGAGGTCCTCAGGCGTCTCCTGCAGGCCTCTGGTAGCTGGAATACTGCTGTTATGTCGTCAAAGCCGGCATCGAAGATTTCAACGGCTTTGGGAGCATGTTCTTCTAAATAGTCCAAAAGCGCTTCTTTTCTTTCTCTTGCTTCTTCAAGTTCAGGACTGTTGTAAATGTCCTTCAGACGAAGCTTAACCTCTCTTTGTGTCTTCTTGGGCACCTTGTCCAGAACATTCCTGGAGAAGTGAGTCTGACAGCGTTGCCAGGATGCCCCCTCAAACTGCTTTCGGATTGCCTTAACCAGACCTTTATGCTGGTCTGAAGTCACTAAATCAACTCCGTGAAGACCCTGCTCTTTCAGCTCAGAAAAGAAACTTGACCAGATCTCGTAACTCTCGCCATCGCCGGCTTTAAAACCCAATACCTCGCGATGACCATCCTCATTAACTCCTATTGCTACAAGCAGACCTTTAGACTTAACACTGCCGCTATCTCTTGCCTTTACGTAAATG